>JANPKU010000113.1:0-4950 GCA_031426215.1 Actinomycetes bacterium | reverse complement strand
GGTGGCGGAGCCATCGGTGTTCTCAGGGAGGCAACAGCCGACGCTGCGACGTTGCTGGTCGTCGACAACTGTGAGCACCTCATCGACGACGTCGCCAACTTTGCGACCGCCGTCCTGTCATCAGCCGGGACGGTCACCGTTCTTGCAACGTCACGCGAGGCACTCAACGTTGACGGTGAGCGGGCGTGGCGTATTCCGAACATGCACGATTCGGCAGTCGAGCTGTTTCTCGACCGAGCCGCAGCGGCGGGCATCACAGGCCTCGACGATCGCCACGCCCAGATCAGGGACATCTGCGCTCAACTCGACGACATCCCGCTTGCGATCGAACTTGCAGCTGCCCGCCTGACGTCGTTATCGATCGACGAACTCGCCCAACGCCTGGATGACCGATTCGCAATCCTCGGCGGTGGACGCAGCAGACGTCGACAACGTCAACAGACCTTGCAAGCCATGATGGACTGGAGCTACGGCCTCCTCGACGATGACGAACAACAAGTCCTGAACCAGTTGGCAGTGTTCGTTGGCACGTTCTCGCTTTCAGGCGTCGAGGCTGTCGTTGCACCGACACGGACGCCGCTACTGGAAGTGATGGACTCACTCGTCGAACAGTCCCTGGTCGTGGCATCGGTTGACTCGGGAAGGTACCGACTGCTCGAGACGGTCCGGCTGTACGCACTCGACCGTCTCCTGAACGACGATCAACTCGCCGCCACCCGCAACCGGCACTTGGCGTGGATCAACGCACTCTCGGGCGTCGACCGAATCGCTTCCACGAGAGAGGGTGAGACGTGGGACTTGGAGGAGCAGAAGTTCGTCGAGATTCCCAACGCACTGGCCGCCATGGAATGGGCCGAACAGACCGGCCAGCACGACGCACTCCTCAGCCTCTTCATCGGTGGCAGCACGTGTTGGGCCAGCACCGGCGGTCTTGTCAGGTCGTGGCTCGACCGGGTGCCCGAACCCCCTGCGAGCGACCCATATCTCAGGAGCCAATGGCTGGCCACCTGCGCCGAAATCCGAGCCGTGACTGGCGACGAGACCTCATATCCACAGCTCTTCGAAGCTGCTGCGATGGTCGATGAACTCATCGCAGCGGACCCATCCGTCAGGTTGACGAACCCATTGTTCTCTGCACTTCTCTATCGCGGGATCTTTCTCGCCTTGATGTCTCCCATCTCGGCCTCGCTTGCGGAGAGTGATCGTGTGAGGACGCTCCAGGTCGACGGTGAACCCAGACTCGCCGAGTGGACTTCGTCGTCGTTGCGAACATTCGCGTTGATGTTCGCCGAGGACGACGCTGCGCTCACGTCGGTGATGCAAGCCGAAGCCGTGGGGCGAACCATTTCGAGATACGTCGATGAGCAATCGGTGGCAGCGAAGGCAATGCTGCTGTCGCGCGCCGGACGTTACGACGAGGCGCTTGCAGCAGCCAGACAGTGCTTCGACTCTCAGGTGTTGGGCCAGTCGAGCAAAGTGGATTCGCTGGTCCCCGCCGCGAAATCACTTGCGGCACTCGGACGTTACGACGAAGCGTTGGACGTCGTGGAGAAGGACTTCGGCCCGATGATCAATGCTCAACGGGCGAGGCTCATGGGAGCTCAGCTCGCTGCACTCGTGCTGATCCTTCACCACCTCCAACGTCGCGAACGAATCAACGGACTTGCGGGCGTCGCCTATGCCTTCGGCCACAAACTGTTGGGATTCGATCAGGCGGCCCGAGCGTATTTCGGCGACATCCTCGGTGGTGTCGAGGCCCTGGCCGAGCTTCCGACACCCGATCCCGCCGAGTTGGCCGCCGACCGGATCGCGAGCCTCATCGACGAACTCATCATCGACATCCGCGGCCGTGACGCATGATCACAACAGCCAGGCTGCGGCCGCCGTACCGATGAAGGCTCCACCGGCGACGTCATCTTCGAAGAGTGGCGGGCTCGTCCCATCGCACCGGCCACCGAACGCGTCACAGCTGCCAAGAGCAAGCAGTGCGAGCATGTATCCCACCCAGATGACAGCGACCGTCACGCCAGCCGCAATGCGCAAAGCCACAAACGTGCCCGCTGCGTCGGCTGCGCCTCGTGCTGGTTCAGTTCCACCCACGAAGAACACTGTGCCATCCACGACGCCCCATCGGCGCCGTTGTTTCCCGTGGTCAGCGGTCCGCCCACCAGGACTGCACGATGTGCGCAACGCGTCCGGGGTCGCGTGCGTCAAGGCGCTCCAGGGTTGCGTGCGCGAAGTGGTCGACGAGTTCTCCGGCATCGGGTGTCGGTGACGATGATGTCTCGACGAGCAGGACGGGCACGGGCATCGCCTCGGCCTGGCGGATGGCGAATTCCCAGTTGGCCGCTCCGACGACCATCGTCGCTCGTGGGTCGTCAGCGCCGGGCGGGGGCTCGGACATCGCAGCCGGCGTCGCCAGAATCCGTCGGTACGTCTCGCGCCGACGCGTGTCGATCTCGATGGCCTCGAGCCATGGGCCACCCAACCCGTCGACCAGTGCCAGTCCCGCCGCACGACCACCGAGCGCGAGGATCTGTGCTGCGGCACCGTTGTGGCCGACGCCCACGATGACGAGTTCGACAGGAGCTTCGGCACGCAGGAGGTCGAGCGCCACGTAGACCGCGTCGCCCGACTCGTAATGTCCGCCGACCGGAGGTGGCGTCCCGTTGTGTCCGGGCAGGTCAGGCGTCAGCACCCGGCCGGGCCACTCGCTGAACGCCGCAGCCCACTCGCCGCCACCGGGGGCACCGACGTCGTGGAGGACGAGGAGGTCGGTCATGGGCGGGCACCGATCTCGTCGAGGAACCCGACGATGCAATCGAGCACGAAATCCGGTTGCTCCACATGCACGTAGTGCCCGGCGTCGGGCACCGAGATGAGTCGCCCGTCCATCAACATCGCCACCCGCCGCTCGGCCTCATCGTCGTGCACCTCGGTCCAGGCATCCTCCTCCGAGCTGACCAGCACGAGGGTGGATGCGGTGATGTGGCGGTACTGGGCAAGGATCAACTCGAGCGAGAACCCGTCGGGCACCCCGGTGCGGAATGCCGGGTCCCACTTCCACACGAAACCTCCCTCGATCTCACGGGTGCCGAACTCCACCAGGTGCTCGAGGAACGGGCGGGGCAGACGAATGTTGATTGCTCCTCGCCGCTCGGCGAGCTGATCTCGCGACACCCACGGACGCATCGCACTGCTGCGGAACTTGTCGATCTCATCAAGACTCCGAGTGGCCATCTGGACGATGCCGTCGTCAACGAAGCCGTCTGCCGGTGGCCCCAGCCCGTCGAGGTTGACCAGCCAGGCGAAGCGCTCGGGCGTCGTGGCCGCAGCGCTGAGGATCTGACCACCACCCATCGAGTGCCCGATCATGCCGATCGGCGTCTTTGACGTGGGCGCCAACGCGCGAGCGAGTTCGCACAGGTCGATCGTGCACGCACCCCACGCCATCCCCGTCCACAGCCGTCCCGAATCGCCGTGGCCGCGCACATCGATGGCCACCACGTGGAACCCGAGCTCAGCCAGTCGAGGCGCGAAGCCATCCCACGTGCGCCCGTGGTCGTAGGCGCCGTGAACCAACACGACCGGCGGGGCCGCCGGATCGCCCCAGCACCAAGCGCGCAACTGGGTCCGGTTCACCTCGAAGAAGATGGCCCGATCGGGCGTTGCGAATTCGTCCCCCACGATCCGTCATCCTGGCAGGCGGCATCGCGCAGAACTCAGCCGGTTCCGGCGATCGTTGACTTCCCGCTCGGCGGTGGGCCGTTCAGCAACACGAGCACCGCGAAGTGTGCGGGCGGCGCGCAGACAGGCCATCTACGTTCGGCGGATGCACATCGAGCACATTGCGATCATCGTGGACGACTACGACAGGGCCATCGACTTCTACGTGCAAGCATTGGGCTTCGAGCTCGTCGAGGATTCTCCATCGTTCACCAACGACGGGAGAGCGAAGCGATGGGTTGTGGTTCGGCCGCCTGGCGCTGCGACCGGTCTACTTCTCGCTCGGGCCGACGGCGAGCGCGAGCGCACAGCAATTGGAACCCAGTTCGCCGGACGCGTCGGATTGTTTATCCGCGTCGACGACTTCGACGCCACCTATTGCAACATGCTCGATCACGGGGTCGAGTTCCTCACCGCGCCCCGCAATGAGACGTACGGTCGCGTGGCAGTCTTCGTCGACGTTGCCGGCAACAAGTGGGACCTCCTCGGTCCCGCAATGACGATCAATGAAGCCTGTGAGAGCACTGGTCAGAATGGTGCTCTCTGATGGGGCGTGCACGCGTTTCGTAGACCAGGCAGGCGGCGTCGGCTGCGGCACCTGTAGAAGGATCGCACCGTAGAGGCCAGTCAGACCTCGCAGCGGCGAAGGTCGCAGCGGTAGTGGACGTCAGCGATTCTGGGTTCGACGCCGTGATCAATGCGGTCCTCGGCGTGCTTGTTGGCGTGTCCGTTGCTGGTCTCTTGATCGTTGCGCTGGCGAGTGGGCTGGGTGGGCGACGGGTCGGGTCCGGGTCGATCGGCATGGGAATCGTTGTTGCTATCGCGGCAGCTGTCGTCGTCCAGCCGTCGAGGAACTCCTCGACTCTGCGTCCGTCCGCCTCCCGGCACCTACCAACTGAACAATGCAGCGGCGGCCTCGCTCTGCTGACCGGGCTTCACATGACCGTACGTGTCGAGCGTGAAGCTGACCGACGCATGCCCGAGCCGCTCGCCATGGGGTCCCTCTCGGAGCAATCGGAAAAATTCTGCCCCCGAATGGCGATCCGAACCGGGGTTTTCCGTCAATCGTTGCGATGCGCAAACGGTCTTACAGGTGTGTTGCAGTGCCCCTGGCAGGAATCGGACCTGCGACACACGGTTCAGGAAAGGACCCCCCGCCGTCCGGCACGTGTTGGCGATTCCGTCAAAGCCCGCGGAATAGGGGTCTCCGGGGACGGATCATGC
>JANPKU010000112.1:0-5134 GCA_031426215.1 Actinomycetes bacterium | reverse complement strand
CACCGGTTGGGTGATCCTGACTCTTATCCAGTACTCCACAGCGGATCAGGTCGCGCGTTGGGTCAACCCTGCGCTCAACCAGGATGTCATCTGGTGCCAGTTGTTCAGCGAACCCGATGCCGGCTCCGACGCCGCAGGCGTGAAGACGAAGGCGACCCGAGTCGACGGTGGTTGGCTCGTCAACGGTCAGAAGGTGTGGACCAGCGGCGCCCACGTCGCCGGGATGGGTTTTGCGACGGTCCGCACGAACCCCGATGTGCCCAAGCACGACGGCATCACGACGATGGTCATCGACATGCACGCCGAGGGTGTCGAGGTACGGCCGCTGAAGATGACGAGCGGCGGTTCGGAGTTCAACGAGGTCTTCTTCAACGACGTGCTCGTCCCGGACGACGACGTCGTCGGGCCGGTCGACGGCGGATGGGCCGTGGCGCGGGCGACCCTCGGCAACGAGAGCGTCAGCATCGGCGGGGGACAGGGTGGGATGTCACTTCCGGGAGCGGCTCTGATCGGACCGTTCGATGCGCATCCCGACCGACTCGACGGTGGTGCGGCTCGCGTCGGTCGCTACATCGCCGAGCACCAGGCGATGGGTCTGCTCAACCTGCGCAGTGCGAATCGAGCGGTGGCCGGCGGTGAGCCTGGCCCGGAAGGGGCGATGACCAAGCTGGTGCTGTCGGAGATCGGCCATGAGGCCGCAGCGATCATGACCGAGCTGAACGGTCCCGACTCGTTGTTCATGGACGGTGCTGGTGGCCTCGGCAACATGCTCGTGCTCATGCATCGCGGCATGTCGATCGCCGGCGGTACCTCGGAGATCAAGCGCAATCAGATCGGCGAACGCATCCTCGGTCTGCCACGAGATCCGCTGCTCAAGTAGCACCATCGAGGAGCTGGCCTTCGGAGGTGGTTCCGTTCGTCGTCGACGGATTGTCGAGCGCCCAATCCTTACCGGTGAGGCGATACAGCACATGGGGTCGAAGGTGGCTCTGCGCTGCGACCGCAGGGTGGTCGAAGTCGTCGGCGGACGCACGTCGCATACCGAGCTTCTCCATCACACGTCGAGAGGGTTGATTGATGGCCGCGGTGAACGACACGATCTCGTCGACCCCGAGCCGATGGAACCCGTCGGCCAGCGCGACACGCGCTGCTTCGGTGGCGTACCCATGGCCCCACACATCGCTGCGGAGCCGCCAACCGACTTCGATTGCGGGCGTGAAGTGCGACGCGAAGGCGGCTGGCCACAGACCGACGTAGCCCGCGAACGCGGCGGTGGTCGCGATCTCGACGGCCCAGAGTCCGAATCCCTCTGCTTCGAACTGATCCTCGATGCGCTCGGCGAATGCGTCGGATTCTGATGTGCTCAGCGTCGAGGGGAAGTACTCCATCACGGCGGGATCGGCATTCATCTCGGCGAAGGTCACGCGGTCTTGTGCGGTCCAACGTCGAAGAATCAGACGAGCAGATCGCAGCTCGGACGGCACGGACGGCATCGCGCGATCTTCGCGCGATCGGCGCCCGGTCCCCGGTCGTGGCCAGTACCGTCACCGACATCCGGCGTCTCGCTCCACCGAGTGTCATCGCTGCGACGTTGCTCCAGACCCTGGCAGCGGTGGCCCGCAACCGCTAAAGGAAGAGCACCGCGCCGTGCAACACGATCCTGAACGCACACGACGGATCGCTGCCAGGTTCCCTCCGGGCGCCGGGACGCCACCCAACGACAGCTTGTGCGCGACGTCCGCCGGGATCCTCGACGTCACGGGCGCCGGCATCTCGATCATGAGCGGCCGGAACAGCGGCCCGGTGTGCAGCTCGTCCGAGCGGGTCCGCCGACTCGAAGATCTCCAGTTCTCACTGGGCGAAGGACCTTGCCACGACGCCTACACCACGAACACGATGGTCTCGGAGCCCGACCTCGCCAATCGGAGGGAAACGAACTGGCTGAACTACACGCCGCCCGCACTCGACCTCGGCGTGTGCGCGGTGTTTGCGTTTCCGCTCCACATCGGGGTCGGAACCGTCGGCGTGTTCACCGTGTACGACGACAGCGCTGGAATGCTCAGCGACGAGCAAGACGCAGATGGTCGCGAAATCGCCCGCACGCTCCCCGCGCTCATGAACGCCATCCAGGCCCGGTCGAATGGACCTCTGCTCACAGGCGAGTTGAGCGACACCGATGCCCATCGAGCCGAGGTCCACCAGGCCTCGGGCATCACTGCCGTCCAACTCGGCATCGACGTACGCGAGGCCTTGATTCGGATCCGGGCACACGCTTACGCCACCGGCGAGACGGTGGCTCACGTTTCCCAGGAGATCGTGGCGCACCGCTTGAAGTTGGGCGACGATGGACCACGACAACAGAGAGCACAACCATGATCGATCCACCGGACACCGAGCTGACGCGCGAAGCGCAGATCGTGCGAACCTTCCTTGAACTCGCCGACACTCTCGTCGCTGACTTCGACATCATCGAATTGCTGACGTCTCTCGCCATGCGCTGCGTCGAGATCCTCGATACCGCCGCGACCGGCATCCTGCTGGCAGACGGCGACGGCCACCTGCGCGTCATCGCCGCCTCCAGCGAACAAGCGCGCCTCCTGGAGATCTTCCAGGTCCAGATCGACGAAGGACCGTGCTTGGAGGCCTTCGCATCCGGTCGGCCGGTCGTCCAGTACGAGCTTGCCACGGCGATCGAGCGTTGGCCGCGGTTCACGCCGTATGCCGTCAACGCCGGGTACAACTCGGTCTACGCGATTCCGCTGCGGCTGCGCGGCAACATCATCGGTGCGCTCAACCTGTTCCGATCAGAATCCGGGCTGCTCGCCGACGATGACGTCGACCTGGCCCGAGCTCTCGCCGACATGGCCAGCATTACGATCCTGCAAGCAGAAGCGGCCACCGAAGCGAGGCTTCGAGACGCGCATCTGCAACACGCGCTCGACAGCCGCGTGATCATCGAACAAGCCAAGGGAATGCTCGCCGAGCGTGCTGGCATCGACATGCCCTGTGCGTTCGATCTACTTCGCAGCCACGCCCGCAACACCAACACCAAACTCACTGAGTTGGCATCCCACATCGTCGACGGCCGAATCAGCCTCGACAAGGTTTTCACCGAACCACAGGTCAGTCGCCACTGACCGGACGGTGGACATCATCGGTGCACGTCGTGCGGCCGTGCCGCTATCGTTGCAGGGAGTCACGCGGGTGAAGTGTTGTGGTGGCACCTCTGCCTTCCAAGCAGATAGGGCGAGTTCGATTCTCGTCACCCGCTCCACGTCGGCGTTGTCCGTCAGGTGAGGATGGCGGTGACGGTGGCCACCCACGATTCGCGAATTCGCGCGATCTCGCTGTGGAGCAGGCGCACTTGGATCGTGAACGAGTCGTAGCTGGTCAGCACCAAGATCCCGTCGACGATCAGCGACCGCTGCTCGTCGCTCAAGGCGGCGAGTTCAGGTCCGAAGTGCTTTGCGATCTGCGTGCGGAACTGCTCGGCGACCCTGGCGATGCACTCGTCGATCCACGGGATCGAATGAGCACGCATCCGAGCGAGCTGCATCGTTGCGTCGACGTGCTCGTAGAGCGCGATTCGAGCGTCGACGAGGGCGGCGATCCGCTCGGCTACTGGACCGGCGCCGATGTCTCGAATGTCGGCGAGTGGGCCGGCCTCGGTGAGATCGTGATCGATCGCGGTGCGCACGAGATCGTCGAGGTCGTCGAAATATCGGAAGATCGATCGGTGCGACACACCGGCGCGATCTGCGATCTCGGAGGCACCAGGATGGAGGTCTCCCTCTCGGGTGATGTCGATCAGAGCGACGATCACCGCGTTGCGGTTCCGCGTTCGGCGGAGCGTGCGTCCGTCCACGCCTTCTTCGCTCAGAGAGCGGGTCGTCTCGAATGTCGTGGTCATACCTCCTACCATCACCATCCCATGTCGAAGTCAAACGAACATGTGTCCCCGCCACTGCACAGTGATGACCGTCCCCCAAGCGACATTGATCGAGGAACCGTAGACCGGGGTCTCGTCGATCGAGTCCGCAAGCTGATGGACAAGGCTGCTGCGACAGCAAACATCCACGAGGCCGACGCCTTCTCCCGCAAGGCGGCTGAGCTGATCGCTCGACATCGGATCGACCCCGCAACGCTGGCGGAACGCGGCGATGACCGCTTGGACCTGCGGGAGATCCCGCTCGGCCGAGGCGCGTATGTCCGTGCCCGCTTGGCCTTGTTGATCGCGGTAGCCGACGCTCATGAAGCCCGCGTCGTGTTCGCCGCCACGCCGACCGGCACCATTGCCTACCTCGCCGGGTACAGCAACGACCTCGACCTGGTGGAAGTGATGTACACCTCATTGCACGCACAGGCAGCGCTGCGCATGTCCCGCGAACGAAGGGCCACCTCGGCAGCGACGCAGCGGTACCGACGCTCGTTCCTCTTCGGTTACGCCGATCGTGTAGCGAAGTCGCTCGATGAGGTGCGTCGGGACACCGAATCCACGTCGACGGTCGATGTCACCGTCGACGGTGCCGGCCGCTCGCTCGTACGGCTCGAGCGTGGGCGTCGGGTCGACGAGTTCCTCCAACAGCGCTTCGGGCGAGTGCGCACGGCGAGGGGCTCCGCCGGCGCGGAAGTTGGTGCGTGGAGCGCGGGAAGCGCCGCTGCGGAGCGCGCCGATCTCGGTCGCCAACGGTTGCATGGTCGACGATCGTTGGGGACAGGGTGAACGTGGATACGGGGCGCGCCGAGGTCTACGCCGCGGAAGCTGCGGCATTCGAAGGAACCGACCTCGAATCGGTGCGGCCGTTTGCAGAGATTGCGTTGGCGATCGAGGCTGTCGTCGCAGGAGCGTGGTGGCCTGGCACCCCCGTACGTGTGGTCGCGGCCCGCAGCGATGCCGGATCGTCGAGTGCCCGACGTGTCGAAGGCGAGCCAACGGTGATCCGCCTCGCCGCAAATCAGACGACGATCGCCACCGCCGCTCATGAGCTCGCTCACGCGCTCGCCGGGCCGGCGGCCGGGCATTCCGCAGTGTTCCTGGCCGCCTACCTCGACGTGGTCGCCGTGATCACCAACCTCGATTCAGGCGATCGTCGACACCGATTGCACGTCGACCAACTCCGAGAGGCATTCGAAG
>JANPKU010000111.1:0-5173 GCA_031426215.1 Actinomycetes bacterium | reverse complement strand
AGACGTGGGCTTGCGATGCCTCGGGCTTCTCGGTCGAGTTGTTCGCGTAGCTCTCGTTTGACGACCTTGCCGTAGTTGTTGGTCGGCAGGCTCTCGACGAAGCGGTAGTCCTTCGGTCGCTTGTAGCGGGCGATGTGGGCGAGGCACAGATCGTCGAGCTCCTCGGCTGATGGAGCTGACGACGGGTCCACGGCGACGACGAATGCGATCACGGCTTCACCCCACTCCGGGTCGGGACGACCGACCACCGCGACCGCGTTCACGGCGTCGTGTCGGAGCAGGGCTTCTTCCACCTCACGCGGATAGATGTTCATCCCGCCGCTGATGATCAGATCCTTGGACCGGTCGCGCAGGGTGAGGTAGCCGTCAGCGTCGAAGCTGCCGACGTCGCCGGTGTGCAGCCACCCGTCTCGAATGGCATCGGCGGTCGCATCGGGCTGTTCCCAGTACCCCGACATCACGACGTCGCCGCGCACGACGATCTCACCCACCTCGCCATTCGGAACGGGCGACCCGTCGCCGTTGACGACTCGGACTTCGACGTCGGTGCGGGCCGCACCGACACCCTGGATGCGTTCGCTCCAGCGAGGGTGATCGCGATGTGCGTGATCGGCCTTCGACAACGCAGTGATGGTCATCGGTGTCTCGCCCTGGCCATAGATCTGGACGAGGCGCGGTCCGAACACCCCGAGCGCATCGGTGAGATCGGACAGGTACATCGGCGCCCCGCCGTAGATGATCGTCTTCAAGCCGGCGAGGTCTGCGCCGCGGATGGCGGGGTCCATCGCAAGTCGCTTGACCATCGTCGGCGCAGCGAAGAACGACACCCCCGACCACCGTTGCAACACGGCTGCGATCTCGTCGCCGTCGACACCGCCCGACACCGGGAAGACACTGACCGCGCCCCGGGCCACGTGCGGCAGACCGTAGAGACCGGAGCCGTGCGAGATCGGAGCTGCGTGGAGCACTGCGTCGTCCGGGCCGATGGGGTCGATGTCGGCGAAGTAGCTGAGCGACATCATCAGCAGGTTGCGGTGCGAGAGCGTGGCGCCCTTCGGTCGTCCGGTCGTGCCGCTCGTGTAGAACAGCCACGCGGCGTCGGACGGCTGTCGATCGACGAGCGGGATCGGCGCGTTGGCGGCCAACTCGTTCCACTGTTCGCTCGGTGCGACGACACAGTCTTCGACGGTCCCGACGGTCCCGACCAGCGACCGGATGTCGTCGGCGTGGTCGTCGTCGGTGATCACGACGCGCGCTCCGCTCTGTTCGGCGATGAAGGCGATCTCGTCGCGGTGCAGGCGAGCATTGACAGGCACGGCCACCGATCCGGCGTGCCAGATCGCAAACAGCGCCTCGAGGTACTCCGGTCGGTTACGCATCACGATGGCAACCCGATCGCCTGGGTTCACCCCGAACCCGTCTCGCAGTCCACCGGCGATCGCTGCGACTCGTGCGGCGAAGGTGGTCCAGTCCGCGTGGACGTCGTGGCCGACCGCGAGCGCCGGGCGGTCGGGCCAGCGGCGGCCGTTCCGTTCGACCCACACCGCCAAGTTCATCTCAGGGCGCCTGCGGGTCGCTCGCCGCCCAACCGGTGACTCTGACGATCTCGAACTCGTGCACCGTTGCGAACGGTTTGTCCCGGTACTGGACGAACAGCTCGGACAGACGGTCGGCGAGCACCCCGGTCCGGTCGGTCGGGCCGTGCCCCGACCACCGCAGCCACGCCCGAACCCACCAGAGTTTCGACCAGTCGTCGCGGTCCCAGTGTTCGATCGCCAGCGTCGCGCGAGGGTCGTGTTCGAGATTGCGTTCGCGCTGAAGCCGGAGGCTCGACTTCGGCTTCACGAGGTCGACCGGAGAGCCGAGATGGTCGCCGACGACGGCAAACACCGTCGGCCCGACGTCGATGCCGCGCTCTGGGTGCTGCGTCGCCATGAACCCGTGGCTGTGGGCACGGAGCAGTTCGAGTGCGCGATCCTCGGCAAGCCGCATCAGTCCACACTACGCAGCGTTGACTGTCGGAAGGATCTCGTCGTTCAGCACCCGCAGGTCGTCCAGCGTCTTCGAGGTCGGAACGTCGGCGAACGGCGGCCAGATCAACGGCATCGTCATCCCGGCCTGCTTGAGCTCGACGAGGTTGCTCGTGACCTGCTCCTGTGTGCCGACCAGCAGGTTGGTCAGCTTGCCGTTGCGAGTCTGGTCGGTCGGCTCGTCGGTGAGTGCGAACCAGCACATGCTGGACACCTCGAGCTCGTCGACCGACTTGGCGCCGAGCTTGTCGAGTTCCTCGCCGATCGCCTGCAGCCACACGCGTAGCTCCTCGGGTGTGTCCTGGATGCCGATCCAGCCCGCCAGGTCGTACTTGGCGACCCGCTTCGCCGAGATCTCCGGGTTGACGAGTCCGCTCATGAAGATGGGCGGGTGCGGCTTCTGTACCGGCTCCCAGCCGAAACCACTGGGTCCGAAGTCGGCGAACTCTCCGTGGTACTCGAACGTCTCGTTCGTCCAGATGCCCTGGCAGATCTCGATCGTCTCACGCACGTGGGCGTGGCGACGAGGGAAGATGTCGGTGGCGCTCGCCGCGGCGAACTCCTCGGGCATCCAGCCAGCGCCGAGGCCGACGTTGACGCGACCGCCCGACAGGTGGTCGATGGTGGCGATCTCGGCGGCGAACACGCCGGGCGACCGGTACGGCGTGTCGGTGATGCTCATCCCGATCCGGCACTTCGACGTCTTCGCAGCGAGCCACGGGAGCAGCGGCCATCCCTGGAACCACTTGCCTCGCGACGACACGGGCATCTGGAGTGGGAACTCCTTCATCATGCCGAACGGGTACTGCAACTCCCCGCGGTCCGAAGCTTCGGGCACGATGATGCGGTCGAGTGTCCAGATCGAGTCGAACTCGAGTTCCTCGGCCAGCATGGTGAGGTCCTCGAGTTCTTTGACGGTGACGTGATCTCGGAAGTTCGGCAAGTAGAGCGCCAGCTTCATGTCGGCCATGTTGAGTTTCCCCTTCGTGTCGGACCCGAGCCCCCATGACCCGGCGTTCCCGCGAGCCTGGGCCCACGAGTTCGACCTTAGGGAGCGACGATCGTGCGCCGAACAACACGATCTCAACACTTCATCAACGACTCACGAGCAGATCCTTCCGTCAGGCCCGCTGCGCGCCGCCGGGGTACCGTTCGGTGGTGGAGCCGAGACGACACGCCGGTCGGCGACGAGTCCTCGTCGTCGACGACGACGAGGGCGTTCGCACGGGCGTCGCCTGGGCGCTCGAGGCCGATGGCTTCGACGTCGAAGCGGTGAGCGATGGTGTCAGTGCGATCGAATCGATCGAGTCGTCACCGCCGTCGCTGGTCGTGCTCGACTTGTCGCTCCCCGGCATCGGCGGCCTGGACATCCTTCGTCGAGTTCGCCAGCGCGAGCAGCGCAGCGGCGGCTACCGGCTGCCGATCATCGTGCTCTCGGGACGCGACGGCGAGACCGACCGCATCGTCGGCCTCGACCTCGGCGCCGATGACTATCTCGTCAAACCGTTCTCACCGGGCGAACTCGCCGCTCGCGCGCGATCGGTCCTCAGGCGATGCGGCGACTACGGCGGCGGCCCGACCGATCGGTTCGTGCCCCAGGGTGTCGGCGTGGAGGTCGACGTCAACGCGCGCGAGGTCTGGGTCGACGGCGAACCGGTTGCCCTCTCGGCGAAGGAGTTCGAGTTGCTCGCCTACTTCGTCGAGCACCCACGTCGCGCCTGCACGCGAGACGAGCTGCTCGCTGCCGTGTGGTCGAGTGGCGAGGGCTGGCAGACTCCCGCCACCGTGACCGAGCACGTGTACCGCCTCCGCCAGAAGGTCGAGGACGATCCTGGTCGACCGAAGTGTCTGACGACCGTGCGAGCCGTGGGGTACCGATGGGAAGGGTGACGGTGCTCTCCGGCGACGAGGCAACCGCTGTACTCGACCGACAGACATCGGTCATGGAGCAACTCGCCAGCGGTGCCCGGCTCACCAAAGTGCTCGAGGGGATCGTCGTCGCTCTCGAGGAACTGATTCCCGGCAGCCGGTGTTCAGTACTGCTGCTCGACGATGACGGCGTGCTCCGACACGGTGCCGCCCCCACGTTGCCGAGTGCCTACTTGGACGCAATCGACGGACTGAAGCCCGGTCCGCTCGCAGGCTCGTGTGGTACGGCGGTCCACCTGGGCCGACAGGTCGTCGCCGCTGATGTGTCATCTGATCCTCGGTGGGAGCCGTTTCGTGAGCTGGCCGTCGAACACGACATCGCCGCGTGCTGGTCAAGTCCGATCTGGTCCCAGTCGAGGATCGTCGGCACGTTCGCCGTCTACGACCGCCGGCCACACCAACCCGACGATCGCGAGCGCGAGCTGGTCCGTCGCTTCACCCATCTCGCGTCGATCTCCGTCGCCCACGACGGTGCAGCAAGCGAACGCGAGGCCCGCCACGTCGCCGAGCTCGCTCGCCAATCGGCGGAGCGCGCAAACCATGCGAAGTCGCAGTTCGTCACGTCGCTCAGCCATGAACTGCGCACCCCCTTGCAATCGATCACGGGCTTCACCGAGAGTCTCAAGACGCTCGAGCTGTCACCCGAACGTCGGCGACACGCACTCGACGGCATCTCGGATGCGTCCGCACACATCCTCTCGATCGTCGACGACGTCCTCGATCTGGCAAGGGTCGAAGCTGGCGCGATGCCGATCGCGCTCGAGCGGGTCGATGCCGCCGGGGTCGCAGCAGCGACGTTGGCGCTCACCCAACCACTGGCCGATGCGCGCGGGATCGCCGTGGAATGCGCCGGTGGACCCGTCGAGGTGATCGCGGACCGGCGCCGGCTGCAACAGGTCCTGCTGAATCTCGTGTCGAATGCGCTCCGTTTCTCGAACTCGGACACGGTCGTCACGATCCGAATCGATGCCGGCACCGAAAGTCGTCCCGGCCCGGCACGGATCCACGTCATCGACCAGGGTCCTGGTATCCCCGCCGATCTCCTCGCCCGGCTCTTCGTACCGTTCGACCGATTGGGGGCCGATGCCGGCAGGGAAGGCGGCGCAGGACTCGGGCTCGTCCTCGCGAAGCGCTTGACGGAGGCGATGGGTGGATTGCTCGACCTCGACAGCACCGTCGGCGTCGGTACCCACGTCACGATCACACTCCAACAG
>JANPKU010000110.1:0-49089 GCA_031426215.1 Actinomycetes bacterium | reverse complement strand
ATCTCGTTGATGTCGAGCGCTGACGTGTTCGATGCGAGCACGGCGCCCGGCTTGCAGATCTCGTCGAGTTCTCTGAAGATCGACTGCTTGAGTTCCATGTTCTCGAAGACCGCTTCGATCACCATGTCGCAGTCAGCGAAGTCGGCCTTGTCGGTCGAGCCGGTGATCAACGACATGCGCTGCTCGACCGCCTCGGGTGGGATCGACCCGCGTGACGCCGAGCGTTCGTAGTTCTTGCGGACCACGCCGAGGCCGCGATCGAGAGCGGCCTGGTCGCGCTCGACGATCGTGACCGCAATGCCGACATTGGCGAAGTTCATGGCGATGCCGCCGCCCATCGTGCCGGCGCCGAGCACGCCACACTTCTGCACGTCGATGATCGGGGTGTCCTTGGCGATGTCGGGGATCTTGTTGGCGGCACGTTCGGCGAAGAACGCATACCGCTGGGCGCCCGACTGGGGGCCGGTCATCAGCTCCATGAAGAGCTTGCCTTCCACTTTCAGGCCCTCGTCGAATGGCACGTTGGCGGCAGCCTCGATGCACTGGATGTTGTACTCGGGGGCCAGGAACCCACGAGTCTTGCGTCCGATCGAGGCTCGGAAGTCGGCGAACAGCTGGTCGTTGCCGCGAGCGTCGAGCACCTTCTCGTCGCGATCGCGCACCCGGGCGAGCGGCAGGTTTTCGGCGACGGCCTTGTTGGCGAACGCGATCGCAGCAGCACGCAGTTCAGCGGGGCCTCCGGCCGTGACAGCGTCGATCAGCCCTGCTTCGAGCGCTTCACCGGTGCCGATGTGGCGACCTGACGTCATCATTTCCAGCGCCTTGGGCACCCCCACGAGACGGGGGAGACGTTGGGTTCCGCCGGCGCCGGGGAGCAGCCCAAGGTTCACTTCGGGCAGGCCGAACTTCGCCGAGTCGACGGCAACGCGAAAGTGTGCGCAGAGAGCGACCTCGAGTCCGCCGCCGAGTGCCGTGCCGTGGATCGCAGCGACGACCGGCACCGGCGCATCTTCCATGGCGGCCTGCACCTCGTGGAGGCCGGCGGCCTGGGGAACGTTGCCACCGAACTCGCTGATGTCGGCGCCGGCGATGAAGGTGCGACCGTCGCAGATCACGACGACGGCCTTTGCTCCGTCGGTGACTGCCTTGTTGATCCCGTCGAACAACCCCTGTCGAACGTGCCAGCTCAACGCGTTGACTGGTGGGTTGTCGACGATGACGAGGGCGATGTCGCCGACGTCGGCGGCGACGGTTTCGAGGCGGACAGATTCGGAGATCGCAGTCATGCTCGTCAGTCAAGCACCCCGCACTTACACCCTCCGATTCGGTGGGACCCCTGTTGTCTCACGGGGCGATGGCGTTGCCGGGGAGGTTGCCGTCTGGGTGGAGCGCCGACTGGAAGCGGCGCATGCCGGCGAGCCAGCGGTCGCGATCGGTCGCCTTGCGTTCCACGTACGTGGCGACCTCGGGATGGGGGAGGATCAGGAACTGCTCGTCGCGGATCGCCTGCAGGCACAACTGGGCGACGTCGGCCGGATCGAGCACCCCGTCGCCGCTCGCCACGCCACCCTCGAATCCCTTGTCGTCGGCGCCTTCGGCTTGTGAGGCCATCGAGCGCTGTGGGCTGTTGCGCACGATGTTCGTGGCCACTGCTTGGGGGCACAGCACCGAGAACCGGATGCCCTGGTGGTGGTGGGTGATCGACAGCCATTCGGCGAGCGAGATGGCTGCCGCCTTGGTCATCGAGTACGCCATCGAACCGATCTGTGTCAGGAGGCCCGCAGCTGATGCGGTACTCAGGATGTGACCCTCACCGCGAGCGATCATCGACGGAAGTACGGCGCGGGCGGCGTAGATGTGCGCCATGCAGTGCACCTCCCACATCGTCCGGATCGCGTCGTTCGTGTCCTCCAGGCCAGCGGCGGTCACGAAGCCAGCGTTCGACACGAACACGTCGATCGGGCCATGCGCGTCGAGGGTCGACTCGACCATCTTCTGTATGGCCGACTCGTGGCGCACGTCGATCGCAACCGCGGTGCCTCCGATGTCGGCAGCGACTCGTTCGGCCTCGGCGCCGTGGAGGTCGGCAACGACGACATGTCGGGCGCCTGCTGCATGGGCGGCTCGGGCGATTGCTTCACCGATACCCGATCCGGCTCCGGTGACCACGACGACACGACCCTCGAGTTCCATGGCTCGAACCGTAGACGGCTGGACCACTCGAGCGGGAAGGCGGTGCAGCGCAGAGGGTCAGTCGTCGGTGACGACGACCCCCCGCCAGAACGCTACGCGGTTCTTGATCTCCGCCGCCGCATCCTTGGGTTCGGGGTAGTACCAGGCTGCGTCGGGGTTGCGTTGGTCGTCGACGGTGAGTGAGTAGTACTTCGCCGATCCCTTCCACGGGCACACCGAGGTGTGGTCGCTCTCGACGAGGATCCCGTCGCCGACCGACGTGATCGGGAAATAGTGGTTGCCTTCCACGACGACCGTGTCGTCCGAGCGGGCGATGACGGTGCCGTTCCAGGTTGCTGTTGCCATGAGGTGGCCAACCATCGAGCGGGTCGGAATGTTCCGAACTGGTGCCCCAGGTGAACACGAGCGGGCAACCTCGGCCGACGCGTCTCTAGGCTCCAAATCATGGCCGAATCCCCCGACGTGATCGCGTTCCCCACGCTGAGCGACGCCCAACTCGCCCGGCTCGTCGACTACGGCGAGGAGAGTCCACCCTGGAGGCCGGCCGGACGGTTCTTCGGCGAACTCAGTCTGCTCACCGGGCAACGCACCTTCCTGCGCAGCAGGGAGCGACGGTCACGATCGTGATCCGAGGCGACGATCTGGCGTCGTCGTTCGAGCCCGGCGAGCGTTGGGCATGGTGCTTCGTGGACGAGGACATGGCGCCCGACGTCGATGGCGATCTGGCACGGTGGTACTGAACGCACCGCCGCACTGCGATGAATCACCTCGCCGGTGAGACGTCGCTGAGGATGCCTGATGCGTCAGCGGAGGCGTAGATCGCATCGACGATGCGGTGGGCGGGCAACGCCTCGCGCAAGGGGAGCGGCGACGGCGCGCCGGCGGTGATGGCATCGAGGAATGGGGTCAGGGGATTGAACATCGCGCCGCCGGGGACCGGGGCGACGTCGCGTTCGCGAGCGAACCCGCTGTCGATGCATGCACGTGCGAGGGCGTCGCCGCCGAGTGTCTGCACCGCCTCCCCGGTGAACTGCCAGGTGATCGGGCTGGTCGGCTCACCATCGAGGCGGAGGTACAGGTTCTCGCAGAACACCTCGATGTGTCGCTGGCTGGGTCGATCGAGGATGTCGTGCCAGATCGAGGTGAGCGACGCCACGCCTTCGTTCGCGAACTCGAGGCGGGCCATCGCAACGTCGTCGATGCCGGGGTAGCCGTGCACCTCGCGCACGGTGCCGCTGACGGTGGCGACCGGTCCGCACATCCACTGCATGATGTCGACGTCATGGATCGAGTGTTCGAGCAAGGTGCCCCGGCCGCAGCGGGCGGGATCGACGCGCCAGTTCGATCCGTAGTGACTCTGGATCGGAATGAACTGATCGTCGCGGAACGAGATCGCCAAGAGTCGCCCGGCGCGGGCGTCGCCGAGCAGCGTCTTGGCGTGCATGAACTGTGGCATGTACCGCAGGACCAGGCCGACCTGGTTCACGACGCCGGCGGCCTCGACTGCGTCGACCATCCGCTGCGTCGACGACGCGTCGACGCCCAACGGCTTCTCGCAGAACACGGCGACACCCCGCTCGGCGGCGGCCGCAACCAGGCGCTCGTGCTCGGAGGTCCACGTGGTGACGAACACCGCATCGACTCGATCGAGCAGGTCGTTCTCGGCGACGACCTCGGCTCCGACCCGATCGGCGAACGCCTGCGCCCGTTCGAGGTCGATGTCGTGTACGGCGGCGATCCGGTGCTCTGCGGCCGTGTGCTTCAGGAACCAGTTGTGTGTGCGGGCGATGAACCCGGTGCCGATGAATCCGATGCGAACGGTCATCGTCGGATTCTCGCAGTGTTGCCCTGGGCGTCCGACACCGCGAGAACGTTCAGTCGTAGCGCAGGCAGCCGTCGTCCAGGTCGATCGTTGGGAGTGCGTTCTTCTCGGTCCAGTAGTCCTGGGTGTGTTGCCACTCGGGTTTGTCTCCGGCCTTCGGCATCAGGTGCATGCTCCGCTGGAGATAGCCGGGGTTGAAATTGTCTGCGGCGATCCACGTTCCGATGTCCATGTCGGCGTCCTCGGGGCGAAGCGTCGGTGTGACCTTGGAGGCATCGATCTCGGCCATGTGGTGCAGGAGGCGGCACACGAAGTCACCGAGCAGGTCGGCGCGGAGGGTCCAGCTCGCCCGGAAGTACCCGAACACCCACAGCAGGTTCGGCACACCCGTGAACATCATTCCTCGGTACGTGATGGTGTCGGCGAAGTTGACGGCGTCACCGTCGACCGTGAACTGGATGCCACCGAGCACGCTCAAGTCGAAACCGGTCGCCGTCACGATCACGTCAGCGTCGAGTTGTACTCCCGACTTCAACAAGATGCCGGTCTCGTTGAAGGTGTCGATCTCGTCGGTGACGACCGAGGCCTGCCCGCTACTGATGCCTTTGAACAGGTCGCCATCAGGCACCATCGCCAGGCGCTGCTGCCATGGTCGATATGAGGGCGTGAAGTGGGTGTCGACGTCGTAGCCCTCGGGAAGCTCGGCTCGCACCGCGTTGAGGAGTTCGGTGCGGAGCCATTCCGGTTGCTCGAACGACAGCTGCGTGATCAGTGCCTGATCCTGCAACGCTTTGCGACGCACGATCTCGTGGGTCCACTCCTCGGGGATCTCGAGGCTGCGCAGCATGTCGGCGACCTCGTTCACGTTCGGGCGAGAGATGAAATAGGTGGGCGATCGCTGCAGCATCGTGACGTGCGCGCAGTCGCCGGCGATCGCGGGCACGAGCGTCGCCGCCGTTGCCCCGGAGCCGATCACGACGACCTGCTTGTCGGCGAGATCGATGTCGGTCGGCCACGTCTGGGGGTGCACGATCTGACCCTGGTACGCGTCCATCCCCGGCCAGTGCGGGGTGTAGCCCTCTTCGTGCTTGTAGTACCCCTGACACATCCACAGGAAGTTTGTGGTGAACGTGAGGTCGTCGACCGACCCGGTGGCCGGATCGGTGCGGGTCGCCTGCACGGTCCAGAGGTTGTTGTCGCTCGACCAGTGCGCGGTGGAAATCGCGTGGTGATAGCGGATGTGTCGATCGAGGTCGTTCTCCTCGATCACTTCACCCATGTAGGCAAGGATCTTGTCGGCGGTGGCGATCGGCTTGCCGAGCCACGGCTTGAACCGGTACCCGAAGGTGTAGAGGTCGCTGTCGGAGCGGACGCCGGGGTACGTGTGCGTCAGCCACGTGCCGCCGAAGCTCTCGAACTTCTCGAGGATCACGAACGACTTCTCCGGGTACTGATCCTGGAGGTGATAGCCCGCCCCGACGCCGGAGATGCCGGCCCCGACGATCAGGACGTCGAAATGTTCGACCGACTGGTTCTGCGGACGTTCGAGTGTGTCACTGGTCTGGCTCATGGGCGTTCTCGTTGCATCGAGGCCAGCTTCGCGCACCGACGTTGCGCCGCCCTCACCCGTACGGGGCTGCCACGATGGGAGAATGGGTGAATGGATCTGTCCTGAGTGTGGGCGCCTGTTCGGGAGGTCCGGGCAGTCACACGACTGTGCGCCGGGCCTCACGCTCGAGGAGTACTTCGAGACGGGACCATCGCATGAACGTCCGATCTTCGACGCGGTGATGGCACACGTCGCGACGTTGGGGCCGGTTCACGCCGACATCGTGTCCGTCGGCGTCTTCCTCAAGAATCCACGCAAGTTCGCAGAGCTGAGACCGAAGGACAAGTGGGTCGCGATCTCATTCTCGCTGCGCCGACGGGCCAGTCATCCGACGATCACTCGGAAGGTGGTCGAGTACGGGAATCGCTACTGGCATGTGGCAAACGTTCGTGAGCCCGGCCAGGTCGATGTTGCTCTGCTCGATCTGCTGGGCGAGGCGTACAACGACGAACCCGTCTGACGGAAACGTCGTGGGCGACTCGACGGGGGTCAGGGTCGATCGCCCTCAGGCTGCGAGGGTGAAGTCGAAGCGTCGATGACGGGAGGTGATCTGCATCGCGAGGAGACCGAACGCTCGCTCGCGCACTGGCGCGGGCTCGTTGTCGTCGGCGAACACTTCGGCGAGCACCGGCGACGCATTGGCCGTCGCGGCGAGGGCGATGACCTCGTCGATGGCCTGGCGATCGAGTGCCGTGAAACCTCGGCGGTCGATGGTGATGGCGATGTCGTCGAGCGAACTCATGAGATCACGGTACGGTCGAATGATCGACATCACTAGCGATGATTCGGACTGATGATCATCAGATATGCTGATGTTCATGTCGGTGCTGCGTGACCTCGAACTCCGCCATCTCTCGGCGCTCGATGCCGTGGCCGCCGAAGGGACCTTTGCTCGTGCTGCCGAGCGCCTCGGCTACACCCAGTCGGCGGTCAGCCAGCAGATCGCCGCGCTCGAACGGGCGGTCGGCGAGAAGGTCTTCGACCGCCCAGGAGGGCCGCGAGCGGTCGAGCTGACACCGTTCGGCGCCGAACTCCTGCGTGGCGGACGCGACCTGCTCGCCCGAGTCGAAGCCCTCGCCGACGACCTCGACCGCTTCCGCGTCGGCCACACCGGTCGGTTGACGATCGGAACGTTCCAGAGCATCTCGTCGGCAGTGCTGCCGACGGTGCTCGGGCGGTTTCGTTCGGACCACCCCGAGGTCGAGGTTCACCTGCTCGAAACCGATGTCGACGAAGAGCTGCAGGAGCATCTCGAACGCGGCCAGACCGAGGTGTCGTTCCTGGTCGGGCACGTGCCGGAACCCGAACGGTCCGGATTTGACTCGAGGCTGCTCCTCACCGACCCGTTCGTGCTGATCGCACGACCCGGACAGTTCCCGCCCGGCCCCGTGTCGCTCGACGCGTTCGCCAATGAACCGTTGATCGGTCAACACCCCAACTCGTGTCAACTGCTCAACGAGGCGGGGCTGCGCTCGGCCGGCCTCGACCCGACCTACGTGTTCCGATCGAACGACAACGGCACCGTGGCGGCGATGGTACGCGCCGGAATGGGCGTGGCGGTGATGCCGCTGCTGTGCACGGAGCCCGAGGATCCGCGCACCGAACTCCACCCGCTCGATCCGCCGATCCCGGGTCGGCAGGTGTCGATCGCATGGCGGTCCGGTCGCACCCTGTCGCCGGCTGCGCACGCCTTCATCGAACTCACGACCACGGTGTGCGCAGGTCTGCCCGAGCCGGCCGACCACTTCGATCGGGCTGCAGCTTCGGGTACGGTTTCGACATGAGTTCTGCACCGCACGACATCACCGTTCGCAAGGTGAAGTTCGAGTTCCCCGATGAACTCGACGACGTGCTGCCCGGCGACGATCTCGTTCGCGAGACCTACTTGGTGGCGTTCTCGCTCACGATGCCGTATCTCGAGCCGTACCTGATTCGAACGTTCCGGTCGGTGACCGACGACATCACCGACGCCGGGCTTGCTGCCGACGTCAGAGAGTTCATCGGCCAGGAGGCCCAGCACTTCCAGAACCACCGTCGGGTCAACGAGATGATCAAGCGCCAACTCGGCGATGACGTGGGCGCAAAGCTGCAAGCTGTCGAGGACCGCCTCGACGCCGACTACCGGCGGTTCTCGACGTCGAAATCGCGTCGGTTCAATCTCACCTATGCCGAGGGCTTCGAAGCGATGACGTGCGCAATGGCGATCACGATGTTCGCCGAAGCCGAGTCGGGCGAGGGCCCGAAATCATCCTTCGGTCCGTGGCAGCAGTTGTGGGCCTGGCATGCCGCCGAGGAGATCGAACATCGCACGGTGGCGTTCGACGTGTTCGAGCACATCGAGGGCAGCTATGCCGCTCGGGTCGTCGGATCGCTGCAGGCGCAGGCCCACTTCCAGCGCTCGATCGACCGGATGCAGCGCATCCTGCTGGCATCACAGGGTGTCACGGCTCGTCCGCACATGCCGCCGTGGCTGAAGCGGGGACGCTCGCGCTATCTCTCGACGTTCCGACGAGGCTACGACCCCGCCGATCTCGACGTCGGCGCCCTGCCGGCCTTGATCCTGTCGCAGTACGCCGCCTGACCGATCCCGTTCACGACACCCCGTTTGTGTTGCGCATCGGGTGACCCAGTGCACCCGAAGTGTCACACGAACGTCGTGGTGATGGTCAAGGTGCGGGCTGCCAGCCGGGGTTGCGGAACACGTGACCGACCTTGTTGCGCCAGCCCTCCGCCCGACGAACGTCGCGGGCCATGTCGACGAATTCGTGATAGGCGATCCGGATCGGGCTGGAGGAGTCGATGTTCTTGGTGAGGCCGTACTTGATGCGGCGCACCTCGGGCTCGAACGTGCCGAACAGCTTGTCCCACACGATGAAGATGCCGCCGTAGTTCTTGTCGAGGTACTGAGGGTTCGCGCCGTGATGCACCCGATGATGTGACGGTGTGTTGAACACCGACTCGATCGGCTTCGGCATGCGATCGATTGCTTCGGTGTGGATCCAGTATTGGTACAGCAGGTTGATCTGGCCCGCCTTGACGACGTGGTGTGCGGGGATGCCGAGCAACGGCATCGGGAGGAACACCCACGAGGTCAGGATCCCCGACCACGGTTGACGAAGCGCGGTCGACAGGTTGTACCGCTCACTCGAATGATGGGTGACGTGGTTCGCCCACAGCAGACGAACCTCGTGCATCCACCGGTGGTCCCAGTAGTAGAGGAAGTCCCAGGCAATCAGTGCCGCGGGAAGCGACCACTTCGTGGTCCCGAGGTTGATGATCCGGCGTTGGAACACCGCTCGACCCAGTGCTCCGACCACTCCGGCCATGGCCAGGTTGATCGCCACGTTGCCGACGAGCATCGTCAGGTTCGCCCGCGTGTCACGGCGCTCGTAGCCGACCGGAACGAGCGGGTCGATGAGCGGGTTCGAGTCGGCGAGCTCCTCGGGCGTGGCGTCGGCGAGGTCACCGAACTCGCGCAACTCCCGACGCGCCAGAACCCGCGACTCCCACACCATGGTTCCCACGAACACCGGCAACGACAACAGATCGATCGTGTCGATCGGCCGCGAGTTGAGCTGCTTCACCCCACCAGTCTGGCGCGACCCCCCACCCACCACCCACGTTTGTGTCGGGTTCTCGGTGACCCGGCCCACCCGAAACGCAACACAAACGGTGAGGTGAGTAGGTTCCGGAAGATGACTCAGACCGACGTCGACGTGCCGCAGACCGAGACCCGCAAGTTCCCGCAGTCGAGGTTCGCGCCGCCACCAGGTGCCACCGAGATCCTGCTGGTGCGCCACGGCGAGTCGGCGCCGCACGTCGACGGTGAGTCTTTCGATCTCGTCGATGGCCACGGCGATCCGCCGCTCGCGCCGGCAGGCTGGGAGCAGGCCAAACTGGCAGCGAAGCGTCTGATCGACACCGGCGAACGCATCGCGGCGGTGTACGTGACGACCTTGCAGCGCACCCATCAGACCGCCGAGCCGCTCTTGGAATATCTCGAGATGGAGGCCACCGAACTCGCCGACCTTCGCGAGGTGTTCCTCGGTGACTGGGAAGGTGGTGAGTTCCGCAAACGCGTCGCCGACGGCGACCCGATCGCACAGCGGATGGCCGTCGAACAACGGTGGGACGTGATCCCCGGTGGCGAGCCCGCCCACCAGTTCGAGAACCGAGTGCGTCGTGGCATCGAGCGGATCGCCGCCGATCACCCGGACGAACTCGTGGTGGCGGTGGTGCACGGCGGGGTGATCGGCCAGATCATGAACATCGCGACCGGGTCGCACGGTTTCGCGTTCACTGGCGCCGACAACGCCTCGATCTCGCACATCGTCGTGGCCGCCGACCGGTGGGTGGTGCGTTGCTGGAACGACACCTCACACCTCAGCTCGACCTTCAGCACTGCTGCACAGCCACTCATCTGAGCGCCGGCCAATCGGCGAGGCGAAGGCTCGGCGTCAGGACTTCTCGGGGCGCCAGAATCCGGCGAGCAAGGCGGCCCCGCCACCGATGCCGCCGATGGCTGCGATCAGCAATCCTTTCCACCCGACGAAGTTGTCGTTCAGGTCGAACGATTCGTCCAACGACCAGGTTCCCGGTCCGATTGCGGCGATTGCCAGGCCGACGATCCCGAGCACCATCACGTACTCCCAGCCTTCACCGGGGCGAAAGATGAAGAACCCATTGCCGCGGTGGTTGATCGCCCAGGCCACGAACATCACGCCGACGACGCCAGCTGCGGCAAACGGCGTCAGCAACCCGACGACGAGCAGCAGCCCGCAGCCGATTTCGGTGACGCTGGCCAGCCAGGCGTGCAACTTTGCCGGCTTCATGCCCATCGAGCCGAACCAGTCGGCGGTGCCGTCGATGTTCGGGCGAATGTGGTTGATGCCGTGGGCGAGCATCACGGCTCCGACTCCGCATCGCAGGAGCAGGAGTGCAGCATCAACGGCATCGGCATCCGACATCCGCTCAGCTTCTCACGTGAGCTCGAGGGTCTCCGGTCTCGCCTGTTGTGTCGCGGCCTTCTCGCCGTCGTAGGCCCGCCTCGCTTGATCCACTGCGTGGTGGTGGAGTGCCATGAGTTCGTCGTGGCGGCCGGGTGCGAGCGCTTCGAGAGCGGCTCTGTCGTCGTGTTCGCACGCCCGAGCAATGTCGAGGGCCTCGCCGACTGCGCCGGCGCCGTGGAGTACGGCTCGGACGGTCAGGTCACTCATCGGCAACTCGTCGAGCAGCTCGTCGAGGGGAGCGTGATACAGGCGATCGACAACCGACAGCAGCGCGGCAGTCACACCGCAGCGGACGAGGTCGGTTCCGTCCAGGAGAGATGTCACCATCGACGCGCGGGCTGCGCCGCGAAGGACTTCGACGACCTGGTCGCCGGTGTCATCGTCGAGGGCGTCGATCGACGAGGCGAGAAGATCGGCCAGACAGCGGAGTTTGCCGATCCCCAACAATGCAATGGCCTCGTCGAGCGTCGCCACGCGACGGTCCAATCCGAATGCGTTCGCGTTGACCGCGGTGAGGAGCCGGAAGGTCAACGATGGGTCGCTGGCGACGATCGCCTCGATCTGCGAGACGTCGATCTCCTTCTTGAGCGCTGCATGGAGTGCTGCGGCGGAGCGCCGGTTGGCGTGTCGCGCCGGTCGCCGGAGTATCTGCGGTTCGTACAGGTGATAGCCCTGGAAGAGGTCGAACCCATGCTCGATGCACTGGTTGAACTGGTCCTGTGACTCGACCTTCTCGGCCACGACGAGCACGCCGGGCGAACGATCACGGGCAACCGTGATCAGGCGATCGATTTCGGCCTGATGCGTCGTGGTGAGCTCGATCTTGACGATGCTCGACATCGGGAGCATTTCCGAACTCTCCAGATCGCCGAGCCGACTGACGTTGTCGAGAGCGAAGTGGTAGCCGTTCATGCGAGCGTGACGCAACGCGGCGATCGTCGCGCTGTCGAAGGGTTCGGGTTCGCGGACCTCCAAGATGACGCCTTCCGGCGGCATGGCCTCGTGGAGTCCCTTGACGATGAGGCTGGCGCTCGCGTTCATCAGTCCGAATCGGTCACCGACCACATGTTCCATGCCCCACTGCAGCAGGACGCGCTCCATCACGCAGCGAGTCGCAGCATCCGGATCGTCGAAAGCGGTCGTTCGGTCGGGGCCGCCGCGGTACAGCAGCTCGTAACCGAAGATCTCACGCTCCGCGTCGACGATTGGTTGCCGTCCGATCAACACCTCTGAGGTCATGGGGCCCGGGGCCTTCCACCGATTCAGCACTGTCCCCGATTGAACAGCGTCAGAGTGTCATCGGTCAGTTGTGTGCCGGACTGAAGTCGTTATGTGGTCGATGTTCAGCAGCGTGCTGGAGATCTGTCGTTCAGCCCCATCGTCCGCGATGGCGTCGATGCGGAGTGCGTAACCTGCGTCTCATGACCTGTCGGATCCTGGTACTGAACGGCCCGAACCTGAATCTGCTCGGCACACGTGAGGTCGACGTCTACGGCTCGGCCACCCTCGACGACGTCCTCGCTGCGGTCCGCGTCGCAGCGGAGGAGCGGGGAGTCGAGGTGTACGACGTGCAGAGCAATGCCGAAGGAATTCTGATCGACGCCCTCCAGGAGGCGCGTACGCGCGCCGACGGGGTGATCTTCAACCCTGGCGCCTACACCCACTACAGCATCGCCCTCCGCGATGCCATAGCGTCGATCGACGTGCCGGTGGTCGAGACGCACTTGTCGAACGTGCACGCACGCGAGGAGTTCCGTCACACCTCTGTCGTCACCGGGGTCTGCGTCGGGGTGATCGCTGGCTTCGGCACCGACAGCTATCTGTTGTCGCTCGACGCACTGTTGCGCCACCTCGATCGCTGAGATTCGGCCGACCCCCATCAGGTGGCGACACGTCGCGACGCCTCGGCGCGGCGGCCGTGTGTCGCACGACACTTTGTGTCGTGCTGGAGAACGGCGCTCATGGACCGATACTCGAGTGTGAGTTCCACCGTCGTCGACCAGCCGCGCCCCGATGCGCCGGACGTCGGTGGCAGGTCCGGGTGGTCTCGGCTCCCGACATTGAGTCGTGCTGGCGCCATCGCTGCGGTGATCGCGCACGGACCCACACACCGGGTGTTGCGTGGTTCGGCCCGGATCGCACTGTTGGTGTCTGGCTCGATGGTGATCGCGGCGGGTGTCGCGGTGATGTTGTGGAGTGGGCTCGGGCCGGGGCCGCTCGACGTGTTCATCGGTGCTGTCCGCGTGCGGACAGGGTTGCCCCTGGCGGTGGCATTGTGGCTCGTGATCGCCTCGCTGGTCGCTGCCGCCTGGCTGATGGGTCGGCGACCCGGGCCGGGGACGATCGTCTCACCGCTGATCGTCGGGCCGACCATGCAGGTGGCAGTTTCGCTGCTCCGTGGCGCCGAGCCGCCCGATTCGGTTGCGGTGCTCGTCGTGATCCACGTGGCGGCTGTGTTCGTGGCGGGTGTCGGTGCGGGAGCGTTGATCGTTTCAGGTCTCGGTGCCGGTTCGGGCGAACTGCTGGCGTCGGCGGCATCAGACCGCACCGGCCGGCCGGAGCCGCGGCTTCGCATGGCGTTCGAGTTGACCTGGCTGGTCGCCGGTGTGGCACTTGGCGGACCGATCGGGCTGGGAACCGTCGTGGTCGCACTCACGATCGGCCCGGCGGTGATGGTCGGCTACAGAGCGGTCGATGGAGCGGTGATCAGCTGTCGGACCAAGCTCGGAGCTGCCCGCGAAATGGGCTTGGCGCTGCATCCGTAGGTGCCTGCGAAGCGTCGTAATACGGCGTGTCGCCGACGATGGTGACGCGCTCCACTCGACGAACGTTCGGCCAGTAGTCCGACGCTGCGTAGTGCTGGCAGGCACGGTTGTCCCAGAACGCGATCGAGTTCGGCTCCCACGTGAAGCGAACCTGGTACTCGGGATAGGTCGCCTGGGAATACAGGATGCTGAGCAGTTCGGCGCTCTCGTCGGCGTCGATGCCGACGATCTCCTGGGTGAACGCCGTGTTGACGTAGATGCCGTTGCGGCCGGTTTCGGGGTGGGTGCGGATCACCGGATGCTCGGGGTTCGGATAAGTGGCCTCCAGGTCGGCGATCTCGCCGTCGGTGGCACCGCGATGGCGCATCAGTGTGCGGAAGTGAGCGAAGTCGTGGCGAGCCACGCGACCCTCGACGCGATCCTTGATGCGTTGTGGCAGGCCGTCGTAGGCCGCGTACATGTCGGCGAACAGGGTGTCTCCGCCCACCGGGGGACACTCGATGCAGCGCAGGATCGAGCCGAGTGAGGGCTGCAGGCGCCAGGTGACGTCGGAATGCCAGCTGTTCTCGCGTCCGGGATGGTCGCTGTCGTGCGTGATCGCCAGCACCTCGGGGTAGTTCGGCTTGTTGATCGCGAACGGGTGCACTTCGAGTTCGCCGAAGCGACGTCCGAACGCAAGGTGTTGTTCGGTCGTGATGTCCTGGTCGCGAAAGAAGATGACCTTGTAGTCGAGCAGCGCCTGGCGGATCGCTGTGATCGTGGCATCGTCGAGGTCGTCGGCGAGGTCGACGCCACTGATCTCGGCGCCGATCGTGGGTGACTGCGGTGTGATCGACATGCCGGTGACGTCGGTGTTCGCTCGGTCGATGACGGTCATTGCCGTCCCCCTTTCTGGAATTTCCCCGGCCGCCAGTGTGACAGATCATGGTCACCCGTGTCCGTGGCGGAGGGCCACGGTCGCAATCGAGGACCGCTCGTGGCAGAATGTTGCGATGGCAAGCAATGAGCTCCACTTCGGCACCACCCATGATGGCGACCATCCCGATCGTGAGGACGAATGGGCTGCGATGCGAGCGAAGCACATGCTCGCTCCCGAGCACCGCCCGGCCTCGACGGCCCGAGGCGTGCACCACCAGGCCCTGATCTCCTCCGACGTCGAGCGAACCATCGCCTTCTACCAAGGCCTGCTCGAGTTCCCGCTGACCGAACTGTTCGAGAATCGTGACTACGTCGGATCGACGCACTTCTTCTTCGACATCGGCAACGGCAACGCCCTGGCCTTCTTCGACTTCCCCGGTCTCGGCCTCGAGGACTACGCCGAGGTGTTGGGTGGCCATCACCATCTCGCCATCTCGGTGTCGAGGGAGAACTGGGAGCGGCTGAAGGCCAAGCTCGAAGCTGCCGGTGTCCCCGTCCACCTGGTCGCCGACACCTCGATCTACTTCACCGGTCCCGACGGGGAGCGCCTCGAACTGATCAGCGACCCACTCGGCGAGATGTACGGCATGAAGGTCGTCTGACCCCACAAAGCGATGAGCGAACCGCCCGCATGGGGTCGGTTCGCTCATCGCTCGGATGGATCGAGTTGGGCGCGAGCGTTACGAGGCGACGAGTTGGACGTCGAGGTCGAGGGCGACCTTGTCGGAGATCAGCACCTTGTCGGCGCCGACCGGCGCGTTGAAGTTGATGCCGAAGTCCTTGCGCGAGATCGTTCCCGTGGCGCTGAAGCCCGCTCGGGTCGACTGGTCCATGGGCGACACCGAGGTGCCGAAGAACTCGACATCGAGTTCGACGGCCTTGGTGACGCCGTTGATCGTGAGATCGCCCACCATGGTGAACTCCTCGCCTTCGCCGGCGATGGCGGTCGACTGGAACGTCATGGTCGGGTTGCTCTCGGCGTTGAAGAAGTCGCTCGAGGTCAGGTGGGCGTCGCGATCGGCGTTGCCCGTCTTGACGGTGCCCATCTCGATGGTGGCACTCACCGAGCTGCTGGCGAGGTCGCTTCCCACGACGAGCTGAGCGGTGACGCCGTCGAAGCGACCGCGAACCTTGGAGAGCCCGAGGTGGCGAACGACGAATCCGACAGTGGTGTGAGCCGGATCAGTGGTCCAGGCACCAACGGCGAGGGGGAGCGTTGAGGTGGAAATGTTTGTCATGGCAATGAGTGTATCCGCACATTATTGCGATCACAACTATTTATGGTTGGTCGACGCAACGGTCATGTGTGTGGGCTCCAACGCCAAGCGGCCCTCGATGCGACGATGCTCGATCGCGAGCATCGTCGCCACGACGATGTCGATCAGCACGATGAGCCAGACGCCGTGGACGTCACGTGCCACCACCATCAGCACGCCGATGACGCCGATGGCGATCAACCGCTCCTTCGCCACAGCGGTGAAGGCCCGGAACACCGCTGTGGAGATTCCACCGAAGAACAATGCGATCCCGACGACTGCCATCGCCCGGAACGCCGCAGGTGTCGGCTCGTCGGCGTGCATCGCCATGTCCTCGAACGCAACTGCGGTGAGGATGACCCCGGCAACGATGGGTGCGTGAGCGTACGTGTACAGGTCCCTGGCGTACCGGCCGCGATCGGAATCGGCCATCGATTCGACACGATGTTCGAGGGCAGGACCCACCCGATCGAAGTACGACCACCAGAGGAGGCCGGCGAACGCTCCGGCGGCAATCAGTGCCAGGACGCCTCCTGCGGCAACGGCATCGAAGCCGTCGTCGAGATCGACCACGACAGCGTTGCCCAGCGCGACGATGACCTCGCCCATGGCGACGATGACGATGAGTCCGTGGCGCTCGGTGAAGTGCCCGACGCGAATGATCCACGACCCTGCCCCGGCCCTGACGGTCGAATAGAAGAACACTGCGATGCCAGCGATCCACGCAACCACCCGGGCGTCTCCGGGGAGGAACCCTCCGACGACGATCGTGGCCATCGCAAACAGGTTCGGTGATGCGTAGCGAACGGCGGATCGGAACTCGTCGCTGTCGGAGGGGAGACCCGACACGAGCATGCCGACAGCGGTGAGGAAGATCACGGCGAGCGGGACGGCGAACAAGACCCCACCACCACCGTCGTCGAAGGCGGAGCCGACGGCAGCGGCCATCGGCACGCTCGCGGCGGTGGCGACGAGGAACAGGATTCGAACGGAGCGTTGGTTGCCGGAGACCGCGTTTGCCGACCACGTGAACTGTGACCAGGGCAGCCACAGCAGCAGGAACAGCAGCGTGGCCCGCCCGATCCCGTTCCACGTCGGATCGTCGAGCAGGAGCGCAACGAGTTGCGAGAAGGCGAAGACGTAGGCGAGGTCGAAGAACAGCTCGACGGGGTCGGCGGTGAAGTCCTCTGTTCGCTCGGGGACCTCGAGGCCTCGCATCACCCGAGAATACCGATGTCAGCCGAGCACCACGACGCCGACGACACCGACCAACACGAGTGCGCTGGCGAGGTACTCGGTGCGCGTGTGGCGTTCGTGCAGGGTCCATGCGGAGATGGCGAAAGCGATGACGATCTCCAATTGGCCGAGCGTTCGGACCTTGGCAGCGTTGGTGAGGGTCACGGCCACCGCCCACCCGATCGATCCGCAGAGGCTGAGGATTCCAACGGGCAGTGCGGAACGCCAGGCCCGGGCGACCTTGGTCAGCTCCGAGCGATCGGACACGGCGAGTTGAGCGGCGTTCACGAGTGTCTGGATGCCGAGCATCACGGTGAGTGTGAGCAGCGCACGGTTCCAGGTCGGGCCGTCCAGCGACGTTGACGCGGCTCGGATCCCGACGGCCGCGACTGCGAACCCGCCGGCTGCAAGGATGCCCATGAGCGCCGCGGGATCACGGGCGGATCCGAGGACGTCGAGCATCCGGTCCGGAGCCGAGAGCCATGCGACCCCGACCATGCACACGATCGCAGCGAGCCAGCCCAAAGGCTCGAGCGACTCGCCCAGGGCGACGGCCGACACGACCGCCACGAGGATCACCTCGGTCTTCGCGTAGACCGTGCCGATCGCGAAGTCGCGCAGATCGAACGCCCGAAGCAGTGCGAGCGTCCCGAGGATCTGGGCGACGCCGGCCCCGGTGATGATCGGCCAGAACCTCCAGGGAATTTCCGGGATCGGCTCTCCGGCGAGACCGAAGGTGACCACCGCCACGAGAACTGCGAGTGGGAAACCGTACGCGTAGCGCACGAACCCGGCGCCGTTGACCGACAGCATCGACCGCAGCCGATGTTGCCGTGATGTCCGCAGGATCTGGAACGTCGCTGCCGCGAGCGTGATGGGAATCCACATGGTGAGAGGTGAGTATCTCGATCGGGGTCTGACCCCGATCGAGATCTACTCGCGGTCGGGAGTGGGGAGGAACCAGGTGTCGTCGTTGACGAGGATGTCGTCGGCATCCGCTGGACCCCACGACCCGCGGAAGTACGGCACGACGGCGCCGGGATTGTCGAGCGCCGGCTGAACGACTCGCCAGGTTCCTTCCACGATGTCCTGGCGGGCGAATCGCCGCAACGACCCGATCAGCGCATCGCCGAGCAGTCGTTCGTAGGCGTCCTGGCGTTCACCGAGCGCGGCGGCGAAGTCGACGTCGACGTCGACCTCCTGGCTGTCGAGGTCGGGTCCAGGGGTCTTTGCTTGAAGTGCGAACGTGACGCCGTCGTTGCTGCCGAGGCGCAGCCGGATGAGGTTGCGACCTGGGGGCGGACCACCCGACTCGTCGAACAACATGCGCGGCGGCTCGCGCAGCTCGATCACCGCCTCGGTGGCGCTCTGCGCCATCGCCTTGCCCACACGGACGTACCAGGGCACGCCCGCCCACCGCCACGAATCGATCTCGAGTCGTGCTGCGGCGAACGTCTCGACGTTCGACTCCGGATCGACACCCGGTTCATCGCGGTAGCCGACGTATTGGCCGCGCACCAGCGCATCGGGTTCTATCGGACGCATCGCAGCGAACACCTTGGCCTTCTCGTCCTGCAGGAACCCCGAGTCGGCCCCCGCCGGTGGCTCCATCGCCAGGAGCGAGATCACCTGCAACAGGTGGTTTTGGAACACGTCGCGGACCGCCCCGACACCCTCGTAGAACGAGCCACGACCTTCGACGTCGAGCGTCTCCGACATCGTCACCTGGACACTGCGCACGTAGTTGCGGTTCCACACCGGCTCGATCAGCGTGTTCGCGAAACGGAACACCAACAGGTCCTCGACGGACTCCTTGCCGAGGTAGTGGTCGATGCGGAAGATGTGATCTTCGGCGAACACGTCGTGCAGGGTCTTGTTCAGTTCGATCGCGGATTGCAGGTCGCGACCGAACGGCTTCTCGACGACGATGCGGCCACGTTGATGCAGGTCGACGGACGCCAATTTCTGCGCGACCACCGGGAACATGCCCGGCGGGATCGCCATGTAGAACACCGCCACCAGCGAGTTGTGCCGGTCGAGGGTCTCCCGGAGTGAATTCCAGGTGTTCTCGTCGGCGTAGTCACCCTGCACCAGGTCGAGGCGCTTGCACAACGAGTCGATCACCGTCGGATCCGGATCGTCGATGTGTTCGGCGATCGAATCGCGGGCGTGTTGGCGGAAGTCGTCGTCGGTCCATTCGCTGCGAGCCACGCCGACCACCGGGACCTTGAGTGTGCCCGAACGTTCGAGGCGGTACAGCGCCGGGAAGAGCTTGCGGACGGCAAGGTCACCGGTGGCACCGAACAGCACGAGCGCGTCGGCGTCGGGCTGGTTGGTCTGCATGCGAGAGGTGTCGACGTGTGCCTTGAACATGCTCGCGTCGGTGGGTGAGTCGGTCTGCTCGGCAGCCTTCTTGACCGGCTTCTTGACCGTCCTCTTCACCGTCTTCTTCACCGTCTTCTTGGCGGTCATCGTGTGGCGTCCTTTCGCTCGATGTGTCCGCCGAATCCGGCACGCATCGCCGACAACACCTGATCGGCAATGTCGGATCGTCCTCGTGACGAGAAGCGTTGGAAGAGCGCCGCCGACAGCACCGGCACCGGAACACCTTCGTCGATCGCGGCGTTGACCGTCCATCGCCCTTCGCCCGAGTCGCTGACCACACCTGCGTAGGCGCTGAGTTCGGGATCGGCGTGGAACGCCTCGGCGGTGAGGTCGAGCAGCCACGAACTGACCACCGAACCACGGCGCCACACCTCGGTGATCTTCGCCAGGTCGAGGTCGTACTGGTAGTAGCGGGCGGCGTCGAGGGGCGCGGTCTCGGCGTCGACAGCGTGGTCGATGGCACCGATGTTCGCCTTGGCGAGCACGTTGAGACCTTCGGCGTAGGCGGCCATCAGTCCGTACTCGATCCCGTTGTGGACCATCTTCACGAAGTGCCCGGCGCCGCTCGGACCGCAGTGCAACCAACCGTGCTCCTCCGGCGATTCCGGATCGACTCGGCCGGGTGTTCTGTCGCCGGTTCCGATGCCGGGCGCGAGCGACTCGAAGATCGGTGTCAGTCGTTCGACAGCGCCGTCTGGGCCGCCGATCATCAGGCAGTAGCCGCGCTCGAGACCGAACACGCCGCCGCTGGTGCCGACGTCCACGTAGTCGATACCGGCGAGCGAGAGTGCGGCCGACCTGTCGACGTCGTGGCGATACCACGAGTTGCCACCGTCGATGATCGTGTCGCCGGCGTCGAGCAGAGGTGCGAGCGCATCGACGGTTGCGCCGACGAACGCTGCCGGCACCATGATCCAGATCGCGCGAGGGGTCTGCATTGCCGCCACCACCTCGGTCAGCGATCGTGCGCCAGTGACGCCGAGTTCGGCGACGAGTTCGGCGATCGGAGCTTCGTCGACATCGTGGACCACGCAGTCGTGTCCGTCGTGGTGGAGCCGGCGCACCATGTTGGCGCCCATCCGGCCGAGCCCGATCATTGCGAGTTGCATGACGACAGCCTGCCACGACCGACGCCCTGTTCGAGATGTGCCAGGGGACTCGGCGTATGCGGCCCCGAGTACATCTCGAACACCACCGCGAGTCCAGGCTGATCGAGGGTCAATCGGTTCCGACGGCAGTGCGACCCTCCTTCAACTCGGCAATGCCGGGTGTCTTGCGGAGCTCCACCAGGTACGTCGCCAGCGCCGGCGCAGTGGTCTCGATCCAATGGTCGAGATCGCCGACGGCCAGCATCCGTTCGTGCGGGTCGTCGAGGCGTTCGATCACCACAAGCCGCCGTTGCACTTCGGTCCACTGTGCTGAGGTGACATCGTCGAGGCCGGCGTCGTGGCGGATCGACGGATCCGTCGCGGCGACGGCGACTGCCGCCACGGTGATCAGGTCGTAGGTCTGTGCGGGGATCTGCCCGACGTCGATCCGTTCGGGCTCTGCCTGAGCGGTCCAGTTCGTGGCGAGCTTCACCGCCTGCCCGGCGACCGCCCGGGCGACGGAGCCGGCGCCACCGGCCAACAGCGCCACGTTGGTGCCGAAACCCACGAGTCCGCTGAGCTGACGACGGCGGGCCTCGATGACCGCTGCGGCCATCACCAGTTCGGCCTGTTCGGTCCGGCCCGCATCGCCGAGCAGGTCGGCGAACTCGGCGAGATGCGTCACTTCGGGCCGCGTGGTGGCGCTGCCTCCGACGCGCTCGAAGATCTCGAAGGTGTACGCCGCGAGGACCGTGCCGATCGCCGGCTGCGCCGCCGGAACCCGGATCACGGCGCCGAAGAGATCGACGAGGTCGTTGTAGGTGCCGAGTTCGAGGTATGGATCGACCGCTCGGATCACCACCGGTGTCGTGCCCTCCTGTTCGATCGCCGGAGCGAGTGTGTCGATGTAGCCCGCCAGCGACGAAGCGATCCCGACGGCCATGCCGGCACTCATCCCGCCGTCGAGAGGCCCGTTGGCCGCTCTGGTCAGGAACTGCAGGACCTCGTAGCCATCGCGAAGTCGACTGGGCTCGGCGACCACGGCCACGTGGAGCCCGCTGACCACGAAATCCGCCAGCATCGCGGTGTCGAGCAACCTCCACGACGCAAGGGCGTAGGCGGTCGGCCGGTCGAGCAACAGATCCAGGCAGGCTGCCGGATCATCGGCGAGACTTGCCAGGGCACTACTCAGCGATGAGGCGTAGCGAACGTGGTCGACGCTGGTGTCAGGGCCGTTCTGCACCGCCAGCCGTCGCACGATGTCCGAGGCGAACGACGACGGGAACTTCGCTTCGCCGAGCAGGCGACCGACGATCATGTTCGACGCCGAGAGCTCGATGAGTTCACCGGCGAACTCCCGGTCACGAGCGACCCACCACGCAAGTTGCGTACCGGCGTCGGCGAGTTCGCGTCTCGTCGGTCCAGCGGCGCGATGAGTCCCGGATCGCGGGTCGATGACGTCGGCGAACGCCTGGTGTTCCAGGAGGTCGAGTCGCCGGAGCAGATCGACACGGGTCTCCTCCGGCATCGCAGCGGTACCGAGGCCGTCCGGTACCAGATGATCGGGAAGCGAGTTGCCGAGCGCGCTCAGCGTTCGCAGCGCGAACGTGTCGAGGCGATTCGCCCGCCATCTCACCATCGCGTCGCTGGAAGTGATGTCGCGCAGCGCCGGCATCCAGTGGTCTTCGAGGTTCCGGCGGGTGAGCCTGATGGCGCGGATCGCCTCGGCCGCCGCTGGATCGTCGGATGCGAGGGCTGCGAGCGTCTCGATCGACTCCAGTGTGCGCTGCGACAACTGCACGACCCGCCCGGGTTCGTAGCCGACGTTCATCTCAGCCTGTCAGTCCGATCGCCGAGCGGGCGAGGGCGTCGAGTTCCTGCGCCTGTTGTTCGAAGCGGTAGGCGTGCCAACGCAGATCCTCGGCGGCGGCATGGAGTTGGTGCTGGTTGGTGGCCAACGTTGCTCGACACAGATCAGGGCGGGTGCCGAACCAGGTGTCGACGTCTCCGTAGCGGTCGAGGCGCATGACGGGCGACGCCTCGATCGCGTCGGCGAGGCGTTGCAAGTGCCGTGCTCGTTGTCGGAGTTGGTCTGCTCGGACGGTTGCGTTCATCGCCTTGCAGTGGGCGCAACGACATGGAATTGGGAACGACTCGACGTCAGAGGTCGGTGAGTTCCGCCGTGCGATCAGCGATCGTTGCGGCCTCGTCGTGATCGTGGGTGACGAGCAGCGTGGTCACGTCTGCGTCGTGCAGGAGCGCACCGAGCTCGCCCGCAAGCCGATCGTGCAAGTCACGGTCGAGGCCGGTGAGCGGTTCGTCGAGCAAGACGACGGCGGGTTCTCCGGCGAGCGTGCGTGCGAGCGCGACTCGCTTCGCCTCGCCTCCAGACAGGTCGGTGACCCGACGATGCTCGAACCCTTCGAGGCCGACCCGCCTCAACCATGTCAGGGCGTGCTCGGCGCGTTCCGATCGATCGATGCCGGCCATCTTCGGCCCGAATGCGACGTTGTCGAGCACCGACATGTGAGGGAAGAGCTGGTTGTCCTGGAAGACCATCCCCACCCCGCGAAGATGGGTCGGCCGCTGGGTCACGTCGACGCCGTGCACGAGCACCCTGCCACTGTCGGCGACGATGATGCCGGCGATCACCCGCAGCAGGGTGCTCTTCCCACTGCCCGACGGCCCGAGCAACGCCACCACTTCGCCGGAGCGCACCGACAGCGAGACGTGGTCGAGTACCAGCTGCTGGTCGGACGGATCGCGCCCCCTGGTCCCCTCGGCACGCGGGACGCCGAAGGTCACGGTGACGTCTTGGATGTCGAGTCCGGGGGGATCTCTCGGTGGTGCGTTCATCGCTCTGCCCGTTCGGCCTCGGTCGGCCGCAGGCGTTCCACGACCACGACGAGGATCACCGTGGTCGCAGCGAGCAGCGTGGCGAGCACGAAACCTTGCGCTTGCAGGATCGAACCGGTGCGACCGAGGAGTTGCTCGATGGCGATGGGCATCGTCTCGCCGCCCGAGCGCGACAGGAAACTCGTGGCTCCGAACTCGCCCAGCGAGATCGCAGCAGCCAGCGCCGCACCCACGGCGAGGGGCCGCCACAGGTACGGCACCAGGGTCGCCCACCACGCACGGATCGACGATGCCCCGAGCGTCGCGGCCGCAGTGCCCATCGCCGGGTCGACCGACCGGAGCACACCCACACAGGTTCGCACCACGAACGGCACGGCGATCAGTGCGTGGCCGACAGGTACGAGCCACCACGAGGCCCGCCAGTCGACCGGTGACGTGTCGAATGTGATCAACATCCCGAAACCGATCGTGACCGCCGAGGTCGCGAGCGGCAGCATCAGCCCACCATCGAGTGCGCGTCCAGCGCGTCCCGCTCCGACGATCGCCAGGCTCGCCGATGCACCGATCACCACTGCGAACGACGTCGCCCACAGCGCATTGCCGAGCGAGTTGACGACCGCCTCCACCGGGTCGACGCCAACTCGGATGCCGGGGCGGATCTCGGTGCGGCCCAGTCCGGTCCACGCCGCCGTCGACCAGCCCGTCGGGGTCGAGAACGAACGCACCACCAGGGCCACCAGCGGAGCCCCTGCGACGAGCACCGCGGAGCCGGCGATCAGCGTGACGAACCGCCGCTCGCCGACGGTCTGGGGGCGACGTCTCGCCGACGTCGGCTCGAGGCCGATCGCCTGCGCATGGCGACGCTGAGCGACGGTCGACCACGACACGATCGCGATCAGCACCACGAGTTGCAGCAGCGCCAGCACCGCTGCTGCGCCGATGTCGCCGAGCTGGGTGGCCCGGCGCCAGACTTCGACCTCGATCGTGCGGGTGCCGGGCGCCGCGAGGATCCGGATCACCCCGTACGAGGTGAACGTGAACAGGAACACGATCGTCGCTGCTGCTGTCACCGCGGGTCGCACCAGCGGGGCCGAGATCTGGGTGGCGACCTTCCAGCGCGATGCGCCGAGGGTGGCGGCGGCGGCCTCCATGTCGGTCGGCAGGTGCTCCCACAGCGAGCCGACCACCCGAACGACCACCGCCAGGTTGAAGACGACATGTGCGCCGATCACCGCCCACACCGTTCGGTCCAGCGAGTCGGGCAGCAACGCCAGGATCGCCGCGCCCATCACCACGGTCGGGAGCACAAACATCGCGGTGAGCAGACCGACGAGGACGCTGCGCCCGCGGAAGTCGTAGCGGGCGAGTACATAGGCGGGTGCCATTCCGACAGCGATGGTCATCACGGTGGAAACGACGGCCTGCCATGCGGTGAACCAGACCACCTCCCAGGTACTCGAACGCCCGAGCGTGTCGGCAATCACGGTTGCGTCGACCGCTTCGACGACGAGCGTGACGAACGGCCAGACGTAGAACACTGCCAGCCCCACTGTCGGCCCCACTGCGAGAGCGATCAGCAGCCTCCGTGGCAGGCGGTTCACCCGAGCACCAGCTCCGTCCACTCGTCAATCCACCTCGAACGTTCGGCATCGATCACGGCCGGATCGATCGCACGCGAGGACTCGGGCACGACGGCGAAGTCGATGAACTCCTGCGGCAAGTCGACTGCCGCGTTCGTGGGGTAGACGAACAGGTTGAGCGCCAGTTCCCGTTGGAACCGATCGGACACCAAGAAGTCGATCAACTGGCGGGCGGCATCGGGCGCATCGGTGCCGCGGAGCACACCGGCGAACTCGACCTGGCGGAAGCAGGTGTCCTCGATCACGCCGGTCGGAGCGTCGTTGCGCGCCGGGTCGGCGAAGATCACCTCGGCGGGTGGGCTCGACCCGTAGCTGACGACCATCGGCGTCGGGCCACCGCCGGCCCACGTGAATCGCTCGTAGTAGGCCTCGGTCCAACCATCGACGACTTCCACGCCGTTCGCGCCCAGTTGGCTCCAGTAGTCCTGCCAACCCTCGAGTCCGTATTCGTGGATCGTGGCCAGGAGGAACGCGAGCCCTGGCGACGAGGTCGCCGGATTCTGCACGACGAGCTGGCCGGCGTAGGCCGGATCGACCAGATCCGCGAAGGTGGTTGGGGGCTCCAGGTCGCGTTCGGCGAACCAGGCGAGGTCGTAGTTGACGCACACGTCGCCGTAGTCGACTGGCGTCGCCTCGCCGTTGGGAACCAGGTCGAGGAACGCCGGATCGATGTCCACCGAACCGTCGGTGATCGGAGCTGCGAGGTAGGGCTCGAACACGTCGTCGGTGATCGCCCGCGACAGCAACGTGTTGTCGATGCCCCACATCACGTCGCCCTCGGGGTTGCCGGCCGTCAGCGCCGCCTTCGACAGCATCGTGCCCGTGTCGCCGGCCACGAGGATCTCGACGTCGATCCCGGTGTCGGCGCTGAACTCGGCCAAGGCGTCGTTCAACGACGTGTCGGCTTCGGGGAACGAGTCATAGGTGACCAACGTGATCGAGTCGGCAGTCGCCGCGACGTCGGTCGAGCTGGACGCCGCGTCGTCATCACTCCCACAGGCGCCGGCGACGACGACGAAGATCGTCGCCACGGTCGCAATCCTGCGAAGGGATGAGTTTCCGCGCGGAGGGGTACCGCGCAGACTCATCGTCCTGCGCGTTCCGAATCGGTGGCGGGCTGTTCCGGCGCAGGATCGTCGAAGATCGTGAGGACCCCTCCGGACAACCTGACCTCGATGTCGACGGGGCCGTCGCCGTCTGGGACTTCGTTGCTGACTCCCATGCCGACAAGCGGCTCGAGGTCGAACTGGTCGAGCTCCCATCGCGCTCCCGACAGGTTGACGCGCACGCACGGTCCGTGGAGGGCGAGCAACGACAAGGTCGATCCCGCAACCAGCCGCAACGTCACCGCACCTGGTCCGTGCACCACCCGGAGATGTTGACCGTCCCACCAACCGTCGAGGAGGGGGACGCTGGTGAGTCCCAGTGCCCCGAGCGCGCCGATGCCGGCGAAGGTGTGATCCAGGCGGTCGCCGCCACCGACGAGTGTGATGCGTTCGGGATCGAACTTCGACGCCAGCGCGAGCGCCAGTTCGGTGTCGGTCTGGTCCTTGTCGGCGGGGTGCCGTGAGATCTCGGCGTGGCGAGCCGCCCAGGCGAGTCCTTCCTCGGTGACCGAGTCGAGATCGCCGACCAGATGCGTCGGTTCGAGGCCGGCGGTCAGTGCGTGGTCGAGCCCCCCGTCGACGGCCATCCAGATCGTGCGCTCAGTCGCGGTCGATCGGAGTCGGGCGACAAGGCTCGCATCGAGTGGTGATGCTCCGGTGATGATGACGATGTGTTCGTTCACGATTCCTCCGCCGGCATTATCCGGATCAGGTTCTCGGGTCGATGACGGCGGTCACCCTCTCAGCCCGCCGGTCCAGCGAGCTCCCCATGTGGTTGTCGAGAGGTTGAACGCTACTACAGGAACGTCTGGAGCGTCAGGGCGAGCGCCGACACGACGAGCATGCCGACGATTGCCAGGTCGAATCCGCGCACCGACACCGAGTTGCGCAGGCGGGTGCCGACCGGGATCGCCGCCAGCACCGGGAGACATGCCAGCAGCGTTGCCACCACCCGCCCGGACAATTCACCGGTCGCGATCAGGACGATCAGCTGGGCCAGTCCGGTGATGAAGAACAGCGACGTGACCGAGAAGATGTGGGCACCCCGCGGGAGCCGGTAGCTGTGGATCCACGAGCCGACGATGGGCCCTGAGATCCCGACCGCGCCCTGGAAGACGCCGGCGAGACCCCCGACGGCGGGTGCGAGCCGTCTCGATCGATCCGGGCCGACACGGAGATCAGGATGGGCGAAGAACAGCACCACGTAGCCGACGATGGCGACGATGACCGCGATCACCAGTGGGCGTTCGGGGACGTTGACGAGCAACAGCGTGCCGGCGACCGCCCCGATGACACCGGCGATCGCCAGCCTCGGCAGGTCTCGCGTCTCGTTGTAACTGGTGCGTTCGCGGCCGGCGAGGTACGCGTTCGCAAGGAGGTTCGGGAGTGCGATCACCACGACGGCGTCGTTGACGTCGATGAACAGCGAGGCGATCGGGATGACGATCAGCGGCAGGCCCATCCCGGTGACCGCTTTGGCGATCGCCCCGATCACCACCGCGGCCAGCACGATGGCGAGCTCGGTTCCGCTCACCGCCGGCCACTCGTCGTCAGGTCGATCACGGCATGTCGCCGGTGGCGACCGGTCGCTGCGAATCGGCTGTCCATCCGGACCACGATCCGACGTAGACACGTGGCAGTCCCAACCCTGCGGACTCCATCGCCAAAGCGTTGTGGCAGGCGGTGACTCCCGACCCGCAGTACACGATCGGCCGGGCGTCGTGATCGGTGAATGGAGCGAACCGTGTGCGCAACTCTTCGGTCGACCGGAACCGACCGTCGGCTCCGAGGTTGTCGGCGAACAACAGATTGAACGCACCGGGCACGTGGCCGGCCACCGAGTCGATCGGTTCGACCTCGCCGGCATAACGCGCAGGGTCGCGGCTGTCGATCACGACACCGCCATCTTCGATGTGCCGCACGACCCCGTCAGCGTCGACGACGGCGTGCGTCGGCCAGTCGTGCGCGGCCCGTTCGACCGCGCTGGTCTCCACCGGCCCGCTTTCCAGATCGCCGTCGGACTCGGTCCACGCCCCGATGCCTCCGTCGAGCAGTGCGGCGCGCTGGCCGAGGATTCGCAGCATCCACACGAGGCGACCGGCGATGGCTCCACCACGGTCGTCGTAAGCGACGACGGTTGCGTCGTCGGCGACCCCGAGGACGCCGAGCGCCTCGGTGAAGTCGGATGGGGGCGGCAGCGGGTGGCGGCCAGCCGTGCCGGACGGGGGAGCGGCGAGCACATCATCGAGTGACACGAACCGGGCACCGGGGAGGTGGCGCTGTACGAAGTCGTTCAGGGCCCCTGCGCCGTCGAGCGTCGGGGCGACGTGGCAGATGGTGATCGTCGGATCGGTGGACATTCGGTTTCGGAGCCACGAGGTGTCGACGATGGGTGGCACCGGTGCCGAGCCGGGGCGAGACATGGACATGGGTTCACTCTGCCACGCGTGTCACGATGACGCGATGAGCGACACCTTCACCGCCCTCGTCCTGCGCGAGACCGACGATGGACACGTCGGTGCATTGGAACAACTGACCGACGCCGATCTTCCGGACGGCGATGTCATCGTCGCCGTCGAGTACTCGTCACTCAACTACAAGGACGGGCTCGCGCTCGCCGGCAAGAACCGGATCGTGCGGAGCTATCCGATGGTGCCAGGCATCGATCTGACCGGCACGGTCGTCGCCAGCGACTCGCCGAACTGGGACGTCGGCGACGACATCATCTCCACCAGCTTCATGGTCGGCGAACGTTACTGGGGCGGTTACACCCAGCGTCAGCGGCTGCAGTCCGAGTGGCTGGTGCGTCGGCCGGCCTCGATGAGCGCCCGCACGTCGATGGCGATCGGCACCGCAGGGCTCACGGCGATGCTGTGCGTGATGGAACTCGAGACCGCTGGCGTCGAGCCTGCCGACGGTCCGATCCTGGTGACCGGCGCTGCAGGGGGTGTCGGATCGGTGGCCGTCGCCCTGTTGTCCGGGCTCGGCTACGACGTCACCGCTGTGACCGGGCGACCCGAGACGCAGGAGTACCTGCGCAGCCTCGGGGCGTCGGCCTTCCTGAGCCGTGAGGAGATGAGTCAGCCGCCGCGTCCGCTCGAGTCCGAGACGTGGGCGGGCGCGATCGACACTGTCGGCTCGACGATGCTCGCAAAGGTGCTGGCCCAGATGAAGTTCCGTTCGACGGTCGCTGCATGTGGTCTCGCCGGTGGTGCCGACCTGCCGACCACCGTGATGCCGTTCATCATCCGCGCCGTCCGATTGCAGGGTGTCGAGGCCGTGATGGCTCCGATTCCCCTGCGAGAAGCAGCATGGTCGCGGCTCGCCGTCGACTTGCCGCCCGATACGGTCGACACGATCACCGAGGTCGTGCCACTCACCGAACTGCTCAAGCGCGGCCCGACGATCCTCGACGGCCAGGTCCGCGGCCGCTGGGTCGTCGACCCCCACACCTGACGGACAACACGGGTCAGACCCGTGTTGTCTCACTCGACGGGGGAGCGGTCCTTGTAGTCGGCCCATTCCCATTCGCTGCCGTATTCGTCGAGCAGATCGAGGAATGGCATCGGAGGAAGCGCTTCGGGGCCGACCACGCCGGCGCGATGCCAGGTCCCGGTCGACATCAGTTCGATGGCCACCGCCGGCATCACCGCGGTCTGCCACACGACGGCCTGGTGTCCGAACTCCTTCATCGACCACGCGTTGTCGACCACGTGGTACACGTACACCTCGCGGGGCTGGCCGTCCTTGCCGAGCCCGGTCACCCAGGTGCCGGCGCAGGTGCGACCGTGCATCACGCCGCCCAGCGTTGCCGGGTCGGGCAGCGACGCCGCCACCACGTCACGCGGTGAGACCTGCATTCCCCTGACATCCACGGTCGCGGTGGAGTGCAGGTCGAGTTTGCGCAGCGTCTTCAGGACGTCGATGAACTCCTCGCCCAGGCCGTACTTGAACGTGACACGTTCGGTGTCGATCCAGCGCGGCATGAGGATGACCTCCTCGTGTTCCACGTTGACGCACTGCAGCGGACCGATGCCCTCGGGGAAGGTGAAGATCTCCGGTTCCGAGAACGGCTCGGTGGTGAACCAGCCGCGCTCGCGTTCGTAGATCACCGGCGGGTTGAGGCACTCCTCGATCGTGGTCCAGATCGAGAACGTCGGAGCGAAGTCGTAGCCGTCAACCACCAGGTCGGCGCCGTCGCGGACGCCGATCTCGTGGATCTCGCTGAACAGCTCGTCGGCGGCGTACCTGGCTGCGACATCGGAGAAGCCGGGCTCGACGCCCATCCCGCAGAGGGCCATCAAACCGCGGGCCTTCCAGATCGGCGACTGGGCGAACTGTCCGTCGCCGAGTCGGATACCCGTCTTCTCGTAGGGCTTCGTGGTGTGCGGCACCGACAGGTTCATCGCCATGTCGACGTAGTGGCACCCGGCGGCGAACGCCCCTTCGAAGATGGGCGGGTTGAAGCGTGGATCGCAGGCGTTGAGCACGACATCGGCCTGCATCTGGCGGGCGAGCGCAGCCACCGAGTCCTCCGAGGAAGCGTCGATGTGGGCCGCCACGACCCGACCGCCGTCGGCGTTCGTGGCCGTGTCGACGGCCCCGCCGGCCTTGTGGACGTCGATGTCGGCAACGGTGATGTGGGTGTACGCCTCCCGCTTCGAGGCGATCGCCACGAAGGCCGACCCCACTCCACCTGCACCGACCACGAGTACTCGCATGGCGCTGCAATCTACTCGGACGGCCCCACACCGCGGCCGGGCTCGGCCAGACAGACCACGGTGTATACGCTCTGCGCGTGCACGAACAGGAGCTGCGGTCGAGGTCGCTCTGGCTCGATCAGCTCGACGCTCCGATCAACGCTCGCCCATCGCTCGGTGGCGACATCGACGTCGATGTGGCGATCATCGGAGCGGGATACGGCGGTCTCTGGAGCGCTCACTCGCTGCTCCGAGCCGATCCGTCGCTGCGGGTACTCGTCATCGAACGTGACATGGTTGGCTTCGGAGCATCGGGTCGCAACGGGGGCTGGTGTGTCGGTGAACTGGCCGGCGGCCTCGGGGGAGCGATCGCGACGTGGGGAGCTGAGGCCGGAACCGCCATGACGCGAGCCATCATCGACACGGTCGACGAGGTCGGCGCGGTGGTCGAGGCGGACGGCATCGAGTGTGGTTTCGAGACCGGCGGCGTGGTCAGACTTGCTCGAACGGAACCGCAGCGTGCCCGACAGCGCAAGGAGGTCGACGAGTATCGCCACCACGGTTTCGGCGACGAGGTGCTCCGTCCGCTATCTGCTCGTGAGGCCACCGACCGTGTAGCTGCCACCGCGGTGCTCGGCGGGCTGCACTACACGCCAGGCGCCAGGGTGCAGCCTGCCCAGCTCGCGCGCGGACTTGCGGAGGTCGTCGAGCGGCTCGGTGGCGTCATCGTCGAGCACACGTCGGCGATCGACGTCGTCGGCGGGTCGACCGCCACTCGTCCGACGGTGGTGACCGACTGCGGCAGGGTCCGTGCTGACGTGGTGGTGCGCGCCACGGAGGCCTACAGCCGCGACCTCCCTGGTCTTCGCCGAGCGCTGGTCCCGCTGTACTCGTTGATGGTCGCCACCGAACCGCTCGACGCCGCGATGTGGGACGGCATCGGACTTGGACAGCGCGAGACGTTCGCCGACGACCGGCGCATGGTGATCTACGGACAGCGAACCACGGACGACCGGATCGCCTTCGGTGGACGGGGTGCGCCGTATCGGTTCGGCTCCGGCATCGACGCAGCGACCGAGTCGAGTTCCGGCGTGCACGACCGCATCGCAGCCACGCTCGTCGAGCTGTTCCCGCAACTCGCCGGCGTCGAGATCACCCACCGCTGGGGCGGCGTTTTGGGCGTGCCGCGCGACTGGCGCCCGTCGGTCGGGCTCGACCGGGCGTCCGGTATCGCGTGGACGGGCGGCTACGTCGGTGAAGGTGTTGCGGCGGCCAATCTCGCCGGGCGCACGATCGCCGATCTCGTGCTGCGGCCCGACTCGCCGCTGGTCTCGCTGCCCTGGGTGCAGCACCGATCACGACGCTGGGAGCCCGAGCCGCTGCGTTGGGCCGGCATCAACGGTGCCCGGCGGTTGGCCGGGTGGATCGACGAGCAGGAAGCAGCCAACGGTCGAACCCCCCGTCTCGCTTCTGTTCTCGACCGGATCGTGGGATGATGCTGACATGAGCGCCGACAACCTGTCGCACGTGTGGTTCAAGGTGACCGATCTCGAGGTCGCGTCCGGCGAAGGGTCGTGGGTCACCACCACCTCCGGCGAGCGGTACCTCGATTTCAGCGGCGGCATCGCCGTCACGTCCACCGGCCACAGCCACCCGCACGTCACCGCCGCGATCGCCGCCCAGGCGCAGCGGTTCGTGCACGCCCAGGCCAACGTGTACACGCACGATCTGCTGCAGCCTCTGGCCGCGCGCCTCGCCGAGATCTCGCCCGACGGCATCGACACGTTCTTCTACGCGAACTCCGGCGCCGAGATCACCGAGGCCGCCGTCAAGCTCGCCAAGCAGGCGACCGGCCGGCCGAACATCATCGTCTTCCAGGGCAGCTTCCACGGCCGTACCCATCAGGCGATGGCGATGACCACGTCGAAGACGGTCTATCGCGCCGGTCATGCACCGTTGCCGTCGGGCATCTTCATCGCCCCGTACCCGAACGTTCGCGCCGACGATCTGCAAGATGAGATCGCGCGGGCACTCGCCGGCTTCGACGAACTCCTCACCAGCGTCACCGCCCCGAGCGAGACGGCTGCGGTCATCATCGAACCGGTACTCGGCGAGGGCGGGTATGTGGCCGCGCCTGCGGAGTTCCTCGAAGCGATCGCCCAACGCTGCACCGACCATGGGATGTTGTTCATCGCCGACGAGGTGCAGTCCGGCTTCGGGCGGACCGGGAAGATGTTCGCCATCGAGCATTACGACATCACGCCGGACATCGTGTGCATGGCGAAGGGGATCGCGTCGGGCTTTCCGTTCTCGGCGCTCGGAACCCGCCGAGAGCTCGACGATCGTTGGCCGACCGGATCGCACGGTGGCACCTACGGCGGCAACCCGATCGGGTGCGCGGCCGCCATTGCGACCATCGACGTCCTCGCCGCCGACGGCTTCATGGACCACGTGAACGCTCGCGGCGAACAACTCGCCGGCGGGCTCCGCCGGCTGCAGGAGCAGCATCCGGCGATCGTGCAGGTGCGGGCTCTCGGACTGATGATCGCCGCTCAGTTCGATACGGCCCAGCGCACGTCGGCGATCGTGTCGCACTGCCTTCGTGAAGGGAAGCTGATCACGATGACCGCCGGCGCCGCCGGGACCACGTTGCGATTCATGCCGCCCTTGACCGTGAGCGCCGACGAGATCGACCTCGCGCTCGGCGCCCTCGACAAGGCGCTCGTCGACGCGGCGTAACCAGCGTTTGTGTCGGGTTTCTGGTGGCCCGCATCACCCGAACCGTCACCCAAACGTGGTGGTGGTGGTGGCGTCCTCGGTCGGGAGTCCGTGGAGCGCCAGGGAGGCGTTCGTGTAGCGGCCGTCGTCGGTGACCTCACGACCGAACCAGATGGGAGGCTCGAACACCTCCATTGCTGTCACTGTGTCGAATTCGACCTCGGCGACGACGAGGCCGTCGAGTTCGCCACCGAACACGTCGAGCTCGATCACGTGGTCACCCGACGGGATCCGATGCCGTGTCTTCTCGACCCGTCGGCCTTCGGTATGGGGCCAAGCGGCGTCGAACTCACGACGCTCGATCGGCCATTCCAGCTCGGTCCGCTCGGCGCCGCCGCCCACCTTCACCGTGAGCGTGCAGCCGTCCGCCCCGGCGTCGCGAACCCGAACCGATCGGAAGTCCGCGGCGGCAAGGTAGCCCTGGCGTAGTTCGGCCACGCCCGAGCGGACCAGGCCGTCCGGCACGATCTCGACGAGGAACCGGCGCTCGCGTTCGACGAGCGAACGAGCTGGTGGCTCTTGTTCGGGCTGCGGAACGGGGAGTTCCGGGCCGACGTCAACGGTGGCCCGCCAGTATCGGGCGATGCGGCGAGCGAACGCATGGTCGGGTTCCGCATAGATCGTGGCCCCCGATCGCAGCGCGTGCGCACGCAACTGTTGTTGACGGTCGCGGGCGAGGGTGCGGACGTGAGCGACGTCGCTTGGTGTCCCGTAGTCGTCGGGGTGCTCGTCGAGCAGTTCCACCAGTACCGCCAGATCGTGGTCGTCACCGAGCGCCTCGGCGAGTTGGTCGAGTTGTTCGATCAGGGGGCCGAGCACGCTCGGGGAACCGTTGTGCACCAGTTGCATCTGATACCAGAGGTACTTGACCGATTTGCGCCACTCGTGCAACCGGTGGTCCGTCGGATCGGCGAGTGCCCGGCGCAACGACGATCGGCCGCGTCGATACGTGGTTGCGAGGCCCGCCTCGATCGGGTCGAAATCTGACGGGATCTTCCAACGCTGCGACGAGTCGAGGGCGTCGACGAGCAAGGCTCGGGCGGTCTCGACCTGCCCTGCTGCACCAGCGCGGCCGCCAGAGTGCTGGGTGCCGCCGAACGACAATGCGGCTTGACGGTCGCGCATCATCCGTACCGCGTCGTCTCCGGACCCCATGGCGATCAATGAATCGAATGTCGCCACCACGACGTGCGCATCGCGCAGCGCCGACAGCTGATTGGCGGCGTCACGCACGGCCCGGTCGAATGATGCGAACTCGTCACCGAGCGCCGGCTCGACGAGCCGGGCCAGCCCACGGGTGGCCTTGCAGCGCTTGCGCACCTCGTGCACGATGGTGTCGAGGTCGATCGGCGCGCGACCGGAGAGCACCCGATCAAGACGCTCGATCGCCCCATCGAGGCGTTCGGTTGCGACTCGCCGTACTTCGCGCTGCACACTCCGACCGGGTTTGAGGACATATCCCACGAGATCCAGTCAACCGTCAGTGCGTGCCCGGACACACGCGGCAGAACGATCGGCCGAGGCCGCCCGAGGGCGTGAACCAGGCGCTCGTCTGATGGGAAAGGAAGGCGGCGGCGATGCGTCCTGCGGAGCGAAGAACGGGCCGGGTGGAGATATTGTCTCAGACAGGTACAGAACTCTGCCGATGATCGGGACGATCGTCAGCCCGATCGAAGAACGCCGAACTACGAGCAGGAGACACCGTGCGGAGAAGCAAGAAGACTCGGGTGGTCGGCGCGTTGATCGCCACTGCGGTGCTGATCGCCGGGTGTAGCGGTGACGATGATGAATCGGGCTCGACCGCGGCAGCCACTCCCGAGACCACCGAGGCCACTCCCGAGACCACCGGGGCAAGCCCGGAGACCATCGAGGCCGGACTGACCGGCGGCGGGTTGGATGTCGGCCTGCTCGCTCCGTCTCCAGGTCTGCTTGCCACCTTGTTCCAGGGCCAGGAGCGCGGCACGGGATTTGCCACCGATGACATCAACGACGGCGGCGGCGTGCTCGAGGGGCCGCTCGCGATCGACACCTCGACCGCCGAGTCCGGCGCCGAACCGACTGCGAACGTCCAAGCGGCTATCGATGCCGGTGCGCAGGCCCTGATCGGTCCTCCGGGTTCGGCCGGCATCATCGAGGTCCGCGACGAGATCGCTTCGCTCGGCTCCACGGCGTGCAGCGCCTCGGCCTCCGTGCCCAGTGCGACCCTCGGCCAGGACGCACTGGCCCTCGTGCGCACCGTGCTGCCCGACGATGTGACGAGTACGTATCTGGCGACCAGCATCATCGAGCGGCGTGACGAGGTTGCTCCCGGCGAGTCGTGGAAAGTGGCGATCGTGGCGCGCAGCGATGCGTATGGCCAGTCGATCGGTAACAGCCTTGCTGCGATCTTGCAGGCAGCAGGTCTCCAGCCCTCGGTCGTCGGCTACAACCCGCGACGGGTCACCTTCACCGGCACGGCCCAGGAGGTCGCTGCAATCCAGCCGGACCTGAGCATTCTCGTCACCTACGAAGAGGGCGCCAACCTACTGTCGGCGCTCGTGACCGCTGGCCTCGACCCAGCCAGGATGATCGGCCTCGACGCGTTCTTCCAGCCGCGGATCGCCGACCTCGCAACCGCAGGGACCGACGCATCCGCAGTGGACGGATTCCGGGCGCTCGGCTCGATGGGGAACAAGGCGTTCCTCGAGCGTCTCTACGAGGATGACCCGAACGGCCAGGTGGCCAACGCCGCCCAGGCTTACGACTGCGCGGTGATCTTGTCGCTGGCCACCGCCGCCGTCGACGCCGGCGACGCCGACTCGGTCGCCGAGGCGCTGATCGACGTCACCGGGGACGGTGTGACCTGCACGACGTACGCCGACTGCCTCGACAAGCTCGACGCCGGCGAGAACATCAACTACGACGGAGTATCGGGCCAGATCCAACTCGACGAGAACGGCGATCCGACGTTCGCGCGGTTCACCACTGCGATGTTGGAGGGCGGTGTGGCCACCAGCATCGAGAGCACCGATGTGAACATCGCCGACATCCGCCGCCAGCAGGAGGCCTACGCATCGGCGTCGTTCTACACCCAGCTCCAACTCGCGCTGCAGTACCTGGGCTTCTACACCGGTCCGATCAACGGCATCAACACCCCCGAGACCCAAGCTGCTCTCGCCGAATTCCAGGCCTCCGTCGGCCTGCCGCCGACTGGTGTGTGGGACGAGGCGACCGCTGCTGCGATGGCCGATGCACTCGGTGAGAACGCGGCGCTGCTGGCCCGAAGCACGCGCGACCTTCAGCAGCTGATGACCGATCTCGGCTACTACACCGGCCCGGTCGACGGCATCTGGAACCAGGAGCTGACCGATGCCATCAAGTCGCTGCAACGGGATCTCGGTGTGCCGGAGACCGGCGTCATCGACGCCGCCACGTTGCAGGCAATCTACGCCCAGGGCATTCTGACGGGTTCGACGACCACCATGACCACGACGACCGTCCCGACCGTCCCGACGGAGACAACGGTCCCGCCGACAACCGCCCCGCCGGTGACGCAACCGCCGGTGACGGAACCGCCGACGACGGAACCGCCGACGACGGAACCGCCGGTCCCGGCGCCCGGCACGTTGCTGGAAGAACTCACGACGGTCGCTGAGTACAGCACTTTGGTCACGATCGTGAACGCAGCGCTCCCAGCGCTCCCCGACATCTTCGACTACCCGGCCGTCTTCACCGTGGTGGCCCCACAGAACAGCGCGTTCGTCGATCCGGCGTTCGTGGATGAGCTGGTCGCTGACCCCGTCAAGGCGGCCGACTTCGTGCTGCACCTGATCGAATCCACGAAGTTCTCTCTGGCCGACCTGCCGGATCCGTTCAATCCGTTCAAGGGCGCGCCGCTCGCCGTGGTTCGTGACCCAGCCGCTGGGTCCGTCACGATCGGGGGCGCAACAGTCGTCGATCCGGACCGTCCTGCGAGCAACGGCGTCATCCACGGTGTCAGCACGCTGCCGGAGCTGACCGACACTCCCTGACGCGAACCACCCACTGTCGCTGACCTGGCAGAATCTGGAGATGAGTGAGACGCTGCGGGTGACCGGCCTCGATCACATCGTGTTGGTGTGCTCCGATGTCGAACGCACCCTTGCCTGGTACTGCGACCTTCTCGGCCTCGAACCGAGCCGCGTCGACGAGTGGCGCCGAGGCGAGGTGCCGTTCCCGTCGGTACGTGTCGACGCCGGCACGATCATCGACCTGATCGCAGGCGTGCCGATCGACGGCCGTCTCGACCACTTCTGTCTGGTCGTCGACCCGAGCGATCTCGGTGCGATCGCCGCATCGGGCGAGTTCACCGTGGTCGCTGGACCCGTTCGTCGCTTCGGCGCCCGAGGCGACGGTACGTCGCTGTACGTCCGCGACCCTGACGGCACGCTCGTCGAACTGCGGCACTACTGACGAGCGGGTCGGCGGAGCTACCGTGAGAGGATGCCGCCTGCCGTTCGTCGCCTGCTCCTGACATCGCTGCTGTTGTCGCCAGGGGTCGTTGCATGCGGCGCCGACAACCCCACCACCGAGCAGGCGGTGGAACCGAGCCGAACGATCGAGATCGTGGCGGCGGAGTACACGTTCGCCGGCGAGCCTGGCGTCATCGAAGCCGGCGACACGATCGAGTTCGTGCTCGAGAACGTCGGTCAGCTCGACCACTCGCTCGAGGTCCTGTCGGCGGCCGGGAGCTCGCTGGGTGCGACCGAGCGAATCCCGGCGGGGAGGAGTGGTGCGGTCACGGTCACGTTCGGCGATGCTGGTGTGTATCGCCTGATCTGCGATGTCGACGACCACTTCAGCCGCGGTCAGGCCGGCACCATCACGGTCACCTGACGTCGCTCTGGTTGCGAACGCAGCGTTCGCCATCGGACCTCACGGAGGCCTGGCTGATCGGGCTCAACTAGGGTGGCAACGATGTCTCGCCGAGCGCTCGCCGTGTTCGATCTCGATCGAACGCTGATCAGCACGTCATCGGCGACGGTGTTCCGTAAGCACCTTGCCCAGCATGGAATCGGTGGCGCCCACGATCTTCCGCTGGTCGATGTGTTCACGAAGTTCTACGAGCAGTTCGGCGAGACCTGGCTGATGATGCAGCCGGCCCGACTGTCGAGTCGGGCGGCCAACGGGTGGAGCGTCGCCACGGTCGAGGCAGCCATGCGCGAGGCGGCTGAAGAGCTCGCCACCATGCTGCTGCCCGGGGCCGCCAGAGCGATCGAGGAGCACCGGGCCGCCGGCCGTCGGCTGGTGCTGGCTACGACGTCGCCGCTCGCGTTCGTGAAGCCCTTCGCCGATCGGATCGGCTTCGACGACGTCGTGGCCACCCAGTGGGAGCACCACGACGACGAACTGTCGTTCACCGGCCGGATCTTCGGCGACTTCGTGTGGGGCCGTTCGAAGGCCGATGCGGTCGAGCGATGGGCTGACGCTCACGGGGCGAATCTCGCTGAGTCGTGGGCGTACAGCGACAGCTACTTCGATGCGCCACTGCTGGCGCTGGTGGGCCACCCCGTCGTCGTCAACCCCGACCTCCAGCTGCGGATCACGGCAACCATCCGAGGGTGGCCGGTGGTGCACTTCGACCGTTCCGAGGGTGTCTCCAAGATTCTCGGTCGGGAGTTGCAGGAGTGGTGGCGGCCGTTCATGCGCCAGTCGATCGTCACGCCCAACGCGCGTGTCGAGTTCGGCGGGTTGGAGAACATCCCGGCGACCGGGCCGGCAATCCTGGTGTTCAACCACCGTTCGTACTTCGATCCGATCGTGATGGGTCTCGTGATCGCGAAGACGGGGCGCAACGTCCGCGGGCTCGGCAAGAAGGAAGTGTTCGACGTCCCGATCGTCGGCCGCTTGATGAAGGCATCGGGCGGAATCCGCGTCGATCGCGGCACCGGTTCGGATGAGCCACTCGATGCAGCCATCGCTGCCGTGGAAGCCGGTGAGCTGTTGATGATTGCTCCGGAAGGCACGATTCCTCGCGGTCCGGGCTTCTTCGATCCGGTGTTGAAGGGTCGATGGGGTGCGGCTCGGATCGCCGCTGCAACAGGGGCCCCGGTGATCCCGATCGGTCTGTGGGGAACCGAGCAGGTGTGGCCGCGCAACGCTCGGTTTCCGAAGCTGTCGTTGACCGATCGCCCGTTGGTGACCGCCACCGTCGGCGCGCCGGCGAAACTGGCTGGTCGCAGCCCCGACGCCGATACCAAGAAGATCATGAAAGCGATCACGGCGTTGCTGCCGCCCGATGCTCGCGAACGCCGCACGCCGAGCCCCGAAGAGTTGGCCCGGACCTACCCGCCCGGGTACCACGGTGACCCCGAGGCCGAGACGAACCGCCGCCCCGGCACCGACACCTGACGCGAAGAAAGACCACGATGGCCGAGATCCGAGAACGAGAAACGCGGTTCAACGACCGCATGTCCGACCACGAAGCCCTGATGTGGAACGTCGAGAAGGATCCGTGGCTGAATCCGAGCGGTGCGTCGCTCACCCTGCTCGAGGGCTCGGTCGACGACGAACACTTCCGTCGAACGATGCGGCGCACCGTCGCCAAGATCCCCCGCCTGTCCGAGCGCGTCGTGCCCGGCTTCGGCCGGCTCGCCCCGCCTGCATGGGTGCCCGACCCCGAGTTCGACATCGACTTCCACGTCCGTCGGATGCGCCTGCCGAAGCCGGGCACCGAACGCCAACTGTTCGATCTTGCAGCTCAGCTGTACCAGGAGGGGCTCGACCGCACCCGACCCTTGTGGCGCTTCGTGTTGATCGGCGGCTTGAAGGGCGGTCGGTCGGCGATCTGGGCGATCGTGCATCATGCCGTCAGCGACGGAATCGGGCAGCTGCGGATGGCCGAGATGTACCAGCAGTTCGAAGCCGACACCCCGATGCCCGATGACGTCGACCTCGAACAGATCGTCGCAGACGCCGTCGTGGCCCACCACGCCAAACAGCTCGGCGGCGACCTCACCGACGGGTTCCCCACTGCAGTCGGCCAGACACTGGCCCATCTGGTTCGCCGCCAGCTCGGCGTGGCGCGCCGCGTCGCCGGCGAGGTGGTGATCTGGCCTGCCGATCCTCAGCGCGCGAAGAACACGATCGAGGGTGCCGTCGAGATGGTGACCTCGACGCTCGGCGCGCTGACCGGTTCGGGCAACGAGGTCGAGGGTGGATCGCCGCTGTGGAAGCAGCGTTCACGCCATCGCCATCTCGAGCACGTCTCGATGCCACTCGACGACTTGAAGGCCGCCGCCAAGCGACTGGAGGTCACGATCAACGACGTGTTCCTCGCCGGCATGGTCGAGGGGTCGGTGCGCTACCACGCGGACCGTGACGTCGAAGTCGACGCATTCAACACCAGCTTCGTGCTCAGCACCCGCCACGACAGTGCGATCGGCGGCAACTCGTTCACACCGGTGCCGGTGCAGGTGCCGGGAACCTCGATGGCGCTCGCCGAGCGGGTTGCCGACATCCACCTGCGCCTCGCTCACAGGCGCACTTCGATGGAACACAGCGGCGCCGGGATGAGCGCGCTGTCCGGTGTGGCCAATTGGCTGCCCACCTCGGTGATCACCAGTGCGGCCCGCTCGACTGCGGCGAAGATCGACTTCGCCACCTCGAACCTGCGAGGTGCCCCGATGCCGCTGTACGTGTCCGGTGCACGAGTGTTGCGGATCGTGACGATGGGACCGGTTGCCGGTACGGCGTGCAACGCAACGGCGCTGAGCTACGAGAACAGCTTCGACATCGGGCTCTTCATCGACCCGACTGCGATCGAGGCGCCCAGCGACTTCCGCGACGCCGTCGACTCGGCATTCCACGACATCCTCGCGCTGTAGCGATGGGCGTCGCGTGGCGATGCCGGCCCGACGTGACGAATACGGTGTGCCGGATGCACGTCTCGCAGCTCTGGCGCTATCCGGTGAAGTCGATGGTGGGCGGCACCGTCGACTCGATCGAGCTCGATGAGCTCGGCATCGTCGGCGACCGAACGTGGGCAGCACGGGATCTCGAGCGCGGTGGCATCCGCGGAGCGAAGAAGATCGGGTCGCTCATGCGCTTGGGGGCCAGCGACATAGACGGTGGTCACGTGGAGATCGCCCTTCCCGATGGCACGACGGTGCGCACGAGCGATCTCGATGTCGACGAACGGGTAAGTGCGGCGCTGGGTCATCGGGTGAGGCTCGAACGGTTGCGTCCGGCCGACGATCTCGATCATTACCGGCGCGGTGCTCCCGACTCCGACGATGTCGTCGCTGAGCTTCGCGGCATCTTCGGGCGCGAGGACGACGAGCCGTTCCCCGACTTCTCGGTGTTCCCGCCGATCATCGCGGAATTCGAATCGCCTCCCGGCACCTACTACGACGTGTTCCCACTGATGGTGATGACCGAGGCAGCGCTCGCTGCACTTTCATCCGCGCTGCCCGAGTCGAACGTGGACATCCGCCGGCTTCGGCCGTCGATCGTCGTCGACTCCGGCGACGACGGCGCTGACGCTTCGACGCCTGGTCACCCTGAGTTCGACTGGACCGGGCGACGGGCCTCGATCGGGTCGGCAACCATCGAGTTCGGCGCGCCGTGCCCGCGCTGCGTGATGGTGACGCGCGAGATCAACGACGACATCCCCGCCGATCGGGCGGTGTTACGTCACATCGTGCGCAACCTCGACCAGAACCTCGGCGTGTACGCAACGATCGTCACACCAGGCAGCGTTCGTGTGGGGGACGCCCTCACCCTGCACTGAGCCGCCGAACGCCGGTCGAGCTGGGAGCGGCGATGAGCCAACCGCCCGTATGCCGGCGTTTCGCTCATCGCTCGGCGAGTGCGTCAGTCGAGAGGTTCGACGTCGGCGTCGGTGCGGGTGAAGTCGTCGCCGGTGCACAGGATCGGTGCCCGCTGCCGCTTGGCGAGCGCATACGTGAAGCAGTCGCCGAGGTTGAGCGCTGCCGGGTGGCGACCCCTGCCGTACGCACGCCATCCTTCGAGCGCATCGAGCGCGGTTTCGGACGTGACGTCGATCGTTTCGATCTGTGCCTCGCGCATGACCTGTTGCACGAGAATGGTGCCGACTGGGCCGAGCCGGGCTTCGGCCACGATGGTCGTCTCGACCACCGAGACGGCACTGATGATCGGCTGGTCGTGTGCTGCCAGCCGGGTGGCGAGCTTGGCGGCATCGGGCTCATCGAGCACGATCGCCATCACTGCTGACGAGTCGACCACGAGGCTCACGTGGGCAGGCCGTGATCGTCGTATCCGATGATTACGTCGTCGGAGCGCAGGTCGAGCCGAGGGAGATCACGCGCCGAAGCGCCGATGGCCAGCAAACGCTCGACCAGGTCGGAGCGGTCGGTGCGGTGGCGTTCGAGACGTTCCCGCAGCGCCACAGTGACCGCGTCGGTGATCGATTCGCCGGTAACCCGTGCCAATTGGCGCGCAAGTTCGTCGGCTTCGCTGCTCTTGATACTCAGTACCACGGATGCCATGGTACCTCACAAGGTGGAAAGGTAGAACTAACCCGAACCTGGATCAGGCAGCGGATGGGTACGAGCGGGTCATCACCCGGGTACCTCGACGGACCACCACGGTCCCCACCGGATACGTAGAGCAGATCTCGTGGATGCAGTCGACGTGTTCGTCGATGATCGCCTCGATCAGGTCGTCGATGTCGTCGTCGGTGTCGAACCGGTCATCGCTCGCTGCCGAGCGTTCCAGAGCGGTCTGTTCGAACAGGTCGATCCAGCCCGAGCGGTCGAGCCAGTCGAACACGGCATCGCGAAGGTCTCCCTCACTGACGCCGGGCCGATCGACGACCATGGCCGTGGTGGTGGCGAAGCTGCTGGCCAATCCGGGAAACCCCCGGTTGCACCCACAGCGCTCGCCCGAGGCGCATTCGGCGGCGAGCGGCGTGACGAGCTCGCCCTCGACGGTGTAGCTGTAGTCGTCGGCGTTCGTTCCCTGTAGTTCGTTCGTGGCGATCAGGACCAGCATGTGGTACTCCTCGTGCTCTCTCGCATGGTTGCCACCCGGCGGGCGGCGATGTCTGAGACCAGTGTGAACGAGGGGTGTGTCAGAGTTGGCCAGGCAGCCTGGGACGACGGGCTCAGGACGAAGAGAGCGCTCGGAACGCCCACACCGCGTAAAGCGGATCGCTGCGAGCGCCAGGACGACGAAGCTGCACCGTTGGCTCATCGAAGCCGTCGGTGAGCTCGAAGTAGGTGCTGACGATGACGCAGTGCCCTTCGTCGTCCGTCGACAACCAGCCCCGGATTGCCTTGGTGGGGAAGCATCGGTTGGAGAACGTGCACACGAACGGCGCCCCGGGTCGCAGGACTCGCGCCACCTCGGCGAACACCTCGAGTGGCCTGGTGAGGTAGTCGACCGAGACGCAACACGTCACGGCGTCGAACGACTCGTCGGCGAAGGGGAGGGCCGGGTCGACATTGAGGTCGTGCACGAGCCACTCGGCGGCTGCCTCGTTGGCGTCGAGCTCCGTCGCATTCATCCCCATCGCCACCAGCCGTCGGGGTGGCGACGAGAAGTGCGAGATCCACGACGAACAGATGTCGAGCACGTCACCGTTCAGCCCGAGTTCGTCGTACAGCTCGGTGACCGCGGCGATGGCGTCGTCGTCGATGTGGGTGAGCAACCGGTCGACGGCATAGAAGCGGTCGTCTCCCGACTCGTCGCCGCGATCGAAGAATCCCGGTGGGAAGGGGTTGCTCATGACGTCGGTTCGTCGAGCCCGGCGCGCTGGCGGAACTCGTCGCGGGTGTTCGTGTGCGGGAACGGCTCGTCCGGCTCGGGGACTCCGAGTGCTGCGCACAGCGGCGCCCAGCCGTCGCCAGGCTGGTACTCGAACAGCCGCTCGGGAGGTATGGCCGCCCGCACAGCGGCGTTGTGCGCGTCGTAGGCCGCCATCACCCCTGCAGCGTCATCGAGTGGAACGCCGATGCTTCGTTCGAACATGGCGGCGATCATCGCTTTCTGGCGGCGCCCGGCATCATCGGTGGCCGGCCATTTCGACGTCTGGAAGATCGTGGCGTCAGCGCTGTCGTACCACGCTTCCGCCGAGGACCGTGTTGACAGCAGCACGGGTGCGTCAGGGAACGCATCGGCCAGTTCAACCCACACGGCTGCGCCGGGATAGTCGACGATGGCGGTGTAGCCGTCGAGCAGTGTGTGCCAGTCGACGGGTCGGTCGTGCATGGCATCGTGCCACACGGGGACCTCGTGAGGGTGACCCCACACCTCCATCATGTGATGGCAGGTTCCGCCGAGGAGTTGTTCGAGAGCGAGCTTGAGCGACATGGTGCCGGTCCGCCCGAGACCGGCACCGATCAGTTGAATCGTCATGGCGCCATCATCGCCCAGACGGGCGGGCAGGGCGCATGCGGATCAGTTGTTGACAGCGTCTTTCGCTGCGTCGGCAGCCTCGTCCGTCGCGTCGGCGACTGTGTCGGCGGCGTCGTCGGTGGCCTTCTCAGCGGTGTCGATCGCCTTCTCAGCGGCGGGCTGAACCTTGTCCTCGACGACGCTGCGGGCCTGCTGCGCGGTCTTGGCCGCGGCGTTCGCCATCGTGTTGGTGGCCTGCTTGGCCTTCGACTTGGCGGCGCTGTCGCGCTTGAACGCGGTGGCGGCTGCGCTGGCGGCGCCGATGATGGCGAGGAGGAAAAAGAGCTTCTTCATGTTGGTCTCCAGTGGTGGGGCGGATGCGGGCGGCGAACCGCTCGCCGGGTCGACCGTACCGGTGATGATCGGGACCCGCAACCAAGTGCGGCAGCGATCGCGGAGTAGAACAGGCACGTGCGACGAGCAGTGCGGAACTGGTTCCCCGGAGTGGGCGTCGCCGCGCGATACGAGCGGGGCTGGCTTCGTGACGACGTGATCGCTGGCATCACGCTGACGGCACTGCTGATTCCGGCGGGGATCGGCTACGCCCAGGTGTCAGGACTGCCGCCGGTCACCGGCCTGTACGCCACGATCGTCCCGTTGCTGGTGTACGCGCTCGTGGGGCCGTCGAGAATTCTGGTGCTCGGGCCCGACTCGTCGCTCGCCCCGATCGTTGGTGCCTCGGTGCTGCCGCTCGCCGCGGGGGACCCCGCTCGAGCGGTGGCGCTCGCCGGCGTGTTGGCGATCTTGATGGGCGCGTTCCTGGTGATCGGTGCGTTGTTCCGACTGGGGTTCGTCACCGACCTGCTGTCGAAGCCGATCCGCATCGGCTACCTCAACGGCATTGCCCTGGTGGTGATCGTCGGGCAGCTCCCGGCGCTGCTCGGCTTCAGCGTCGATGCCGACAGCGTGATCGGCGACGCCCGCGGCGTGGTTCACGGAGTGGTCGACGGTCTCACCGACCCGACGGTCGTCGCGATCGGCGCCACCGCGTTGGTCGTGATGGTGGTACTGCGTGTGGTTGCGAGCCGTGTCCCTGGCGTACTCGTGGCAGTCGTCGGGTCGATGTTCGCTGTCGCTGCGTTCGGCTTGCGTGACGCGGTGCCGGTCGTCGGTGCCCTCCCACGCGGGCTTCCGTCTCCTGCGCTCGGCGGGCTCGACTGGGGCGACGTCACCTCGTTGATCGGGCCGGCCGCGGGCATCGCGCTGATCGCGTTCGCTGATACCGGCGTGCTGTCGCGCACGTTCGCCTCGCGCCGTGGCGAGACGGTGAGCGGCACCGACGAGATGCGCGGCCTCGGGCTCTCGAATGTCGCCAGCGGGCTCTTCGGCGGCTTCGCCGTGTCGGCGTCGACGTCGCGCACGCCGGTGGCCGAGCGTGCGGGCGCCCGCACCCAATTGGTCGGCGTCGTCGGCGCGCTGCTGATGATCGCGTTCGTCGTGCTCACCCCCAACCTCACGAACTACCTGGCGCGCTCGGCGCTGGCAGCTGTGGTGATCGTGGCGGCAGCGAGTCTGATCGACGTGCGTGGGGTGGTCCGGCTGCTCCGGGTCGACCGGGTCGACGGGCTGCTCTCGCTCGCCGCGTTTCTCGGGGTGGCGCTGATCGGTGTGTTGCAGGGCATCGTGGTGGCGATTGCGCTGTCGTTCGTGGCGTTCGTCGACCGGTCATGGCGACCGTACCGAGCCGAGCTCGGCCAGATCACCGGAGTGCGCGGCTACCACGACTTGTCGCGGCATCCGGAGGGTCATCGGGTACCCGGCATCGTCATCGTGCGCTTCGATGCCCCGTTGTTCTTCGCCAACGCCGGGATGTTCGACGAATGGGTCCGCTCGGTGGTCGACGCCGATGACGGCCCCGTTCCCGTCCGCCACGTCGTGCTTGCAGCTGAGCCGATCACCGACATCGATTCCACGGCAATCGACGAGCTCGTGGCGCTCGACGATCACCTGGCGGCAGAGGGGATCGAACTCGTCATCGCAGAGATGAAGGACCCGGTGCGCGACCACATCACGCGCCACGGCCTCGCCAGCCGGTTCGGTCCGGATCGTTTCGCCCCGACCGTGGGCGCGGCGGTCGATGCCATCATCGGCCGCGAGCGCGGCGACATCGGGAGTCCGTCGGACCGCACGTGAACGCCATCGTTCGTCGGGCTGTTCGCCTCAGAGAACGAAGCGCATGGCACCGACGAGGGCACCGGGCACACGGGCGCTGTCGGTCGATCGCTGCCCGTAGGAGGAGGTGCTGAGCAGCACGTCGGCGGAGTCGGTGAGCCCTTCGAGGTGCTCACCGAGCAGGTGGTACGCGGTGTCGTCGAATCGCAGGACGTTCACCGGTGCAACGATCTCGCCGTCGTCCATCCAGAACGTGGCGAACCGGGTCATGCCCGTGGTGCGACATGCCGCCTGATCGGAGAAGTTCGTGTACCACAGGTTGCCGACGAACAGCCCGCTGCCCAGCGCCTCGCCGACCGTGTCCGTCGGGATGGTGCCGGGACCGATCGCCAGCGACTGGGGGTACTCGTAGCTGACGGCGCCGTTGGTCGGGACGCCGTACTCCTGTGCCGAACGGGGCGACACCAGCGTCTGGGCGTACTTGCCCTCGACGATCAGCGGCACCTCGTCGGGTCGCAGGAAGCCTGCCGATTGAAAGTTCGGGGCCACGCCGTGGGCGGTGTCCTCGCTGATGTTCACCAGCGGCGACAGCGTGGCGCCCTCGACGAGCATCTTGAGCAACGGAGTCTGCTTCGTCTCGTGGGCACGCAGCCCGAAGGCGCCGTAGTGGGACCAGAGTTCGACCAACTCCTCCATCGCTCGTGGAGCGAGGTAGGTGCGGTAGTCGCCGGGGGAGAGGCTGATCGGGTCGCGCTCGAGCGCCTTCACCTGGCGCGCCGACCAGTCGACCTTCGAGGCGAACGCGTCGTCGTCCCATTCGAACCCGGCGTACAGGTTCTTCGCCGCCTTGTCGGCGCGAAGGTAGAAACACCAGTCGAGATTGAACGTCGACGATTGGAACCAGTTGCGCTGCCCGAGGCTGTTGGCGAACCCCTTGAATGTGTCGCCCGATGCGTAGATCCCCACCAGGTCGCGGTCCTGCCCCGCCGTGCGGATCTTGGCGAGCGCCGCGTCGGGGTCCGGGATCGAGCCTCGTTCGACACGCTCGGTGGAGGTCGGTTCGGTGTTGTAGAGCAGGAACGGATCCTCGGCCACGAACGCCCGCTGCTCGCGCAGTTGGGCGAGCAACACAACGAGGCGAGCGTCGTCGACACTGCGGTCGCCGGACAGGCGAATGCTGCCGCCCGTGTGGCGACGGCCGTCGACCAGGTCGACGCTGAGGGTCCGCTGGTCGACACTGCCGGCCTGGCGAACGTCGGAATTGTTGAGCCGGATGAAGTCGGTGCGTTCACCCGTGATGTTCGCGAGCAGCACTTCGTCGCCGGTCAAGGCGCCGGTGGCGGCGGTGATCAACTCGTCGAAGTACCCCTGGTCGTGGTTCCCCGAACTCCCAACAGTTGCGCTGGTGCCTTCGGCGCTCATTCCTCGCCGCCGAAGACGTCGATCTTCGAGAACAGACAAGCGGGTGATGCGTGGCCGGTGCCGATCACCTGATTGAGTTCGCCCTTGCCGCAGTTCGGGGTGCCCATCACGGTGAAGCTGTCGCGGTCGGCGACGCCCGACAGGCTGCGCCAGAACGTCGACGAGATGCCCCGGTAGCCGGGGTTGCGGACAGCGCCGACGATCTCGCCGTTCTCGATCCGCTGGCCGTCTTCCTGCCACGCGGCCAGGAAAACAATTCCGTCGTGCTCGATTCCCTCGAATACCTGCACCTCCTCACCGAAAACAAGGCCAGCGTCCTGACGATCCACCACACCCCTGTCAGCCGCACGGATCGGAACGACTTCCTCTCGCGCGGGTTCGGTGGCATCAAGGGCTTCGCCAACATCCTCATGAAGATGGACGTGCCGAAAGGCGAATCGCCCACCACCCGGCTGCGGACGATCTCCACGAAGTCGAAGACGCGCGGCTACGAATTGCGGCTGGCGGAACTGAACGCGGAGGGGACCGCCTACAAACTGCTGCCGAAGCCGGCCGAGGCCGACAGCTACGAAGCGGGTTGGCCCGCACTGCGGATCGTGCTGGAGGATACCCGCGACCGCTTGTGCGTACGAGAGATTCTCGCGGCCTGGCCGTTGGACCACGACAAGCCGTCGATGCCGACGCTGCAACGTTGGCTCAAGGAGGGCATGGCCGCGGGAACGATCGTTCGCCGGGGCAAGGGCCGGGCGTACTTCCCGTACGTGTACGCCCTCGCGGGCCGCAAGGACTTGGAACAG
>JANPKU010000109.1:0-2232 GCA_031426215.1 Actinomycetes bacterium | reverse complement strand
GTTACCGCTACAGGCAACCGTGAACCGCTCTAACGATCCAGCAAGCCCGCTGTCACCCGGGGACGCAGTTCGCCCGGGTCTGACGCTCGCTTCGGTAGTGCTGATAGTTGGTTGGGGTGAGTGACCCGTCTTTCTTCATCGGGAGGCGGACGCTTTCTTCGTTGCTATCCTGCCCCGAGAAGCCCACCCCCTCCTCACACGCCTCGGGCCATTCGTTACGCAGCGGTTACAGACAGGACCACCAACACTCGTTAGACCTTAACCAAGCGTGGTCCGTGGTGTGAGTCGTGCGAATGGTGGGTGAAAAACTCGAAATCTCCCGGCGTTTCCGGCACATTGGATCGACCTACACAGATCCGATGCCCGAGACCACAAGGAGATTTCGAGTGAAACCGATTCCACACCGACACCACGCCGCCGGCAAGCGGAAACTCCGCCAGCGACTCGATCGGCCCATCACCGCGCCCTCGCCGCAGCCGATCATCACCGCTTCCAACATCCACTACGAGGTCGCCGACAAGACCAAAGCCATCCCGTGCGGCGGCATCGGTGCCATTCATCTCCTGGTCCGCAAACTCGGGCTGGCTGAGGTCATCGACGACCGACTCCACCTGCTCAAGTTCCACCTCCCCTACCATGAGAGTGACCACGTCCTCAACTTCGCCTACAACGCCCTCTGCAACGGCACCTGTCTCGACGATATCGAGCTGCGGCGCAACGACGTCGTCTTCCTCGACGCCTTGGGCGCCGACCGCATCCCCGACCCCACCACCGCCGGTGACTTCTGCCGTCGCTTCACCCCCGACGACATCGAGACCCTCCAGGACGTCTTCGATCAGACACGGCTCAAAGTCTGGCGCGAGCAGCCCTCCGACTTCTTCGACGAGGCGATCCTCGACGTCGATGGCACGCTCGTCGCCACCGGCGCGTGCTGCAAGCAAGGCGTCGACATCGCCTACGACGGCACCTGGGGTTATCACCCGTTGATCATCTCGCTGGCCCACACCGGCGAGGTGCTCAGCATAGTCAACCGATCCGGCAACCGCCCCTCGCACGAAGGCGCCGCGGAGCAGCTCGACCTGGCGATCCTCCTCTGCCGCGAGGCCGGGTTCCGCCGGATCTACCTCCGCGGCGACACCGACTTCACCCAGACCAAGCAACTCGACGCCCGGGACGCCGAGGCCGTGACGTTCCTCTTCGGCATCGACGCGATGCCCAACCTCAAGATCATCGCCGAGGACCTGCCCGCCTTGGGCTGGTCCGAGTTGCGACGGCCGCCGCAGTACGCGACCAAGGGGAAGACCCGGGCCCGCCCCGAGCGGGTCAAGGATCGGATCGTCCGCGAGCGCGGCTTCGAGACCTTGACCCGGATTCGGGAGGACGTGGCCGTAGTCGCCTATCGGCCGACCGCCTGTCAACGAACCTATCGCCTGGTCGTCGTCCGCCAGACGATCGCGGTGGAGAAGGGCCAGGCGCGGCTGTTCGACGAGATCCGCTATCGCTTCTACCTGACCAACGACCGCAAGGGCACCGGCCGGGAACTGGTGTTCAAGGCCAACGACCGGTGCGACCAGGAGAACCTGATCGCGCAACTGAAGGGCGGTGCGCACGCGCTGCGGGCGGCGGTGGACAACTTGGTGAGCAACTGGGCCTATATGGTGATGACGGCGTTGGCGTGGAACCTGAAGGCGTGGTTCGCGCTGTCGGTGCCCGAGCACCCGCGGCACAAGGAAGCGCATCGCGCGCAGAAGCGCCGGCTGTTGCGGATGGAGTTCAAACGGTTCGTCAACGCGATGATCCTGATGCCGTGCCAGATCGTCCGTGGCGGGCGACGGCTGATCTACCGGCTGTTGTCGTGGAACGAGTGGCAAGGGGTGTTCCTGCGGGTGGTTCATGCCCTTCGGTGCTGAACGACGAGCCCGACAGAAGCCGGGATCTGGACGTCCCGGTCCACCGAGGCGTCATGAGCCGAGAGGCAGATGCGGGGGGTGACGATGAAGCGAATCAGGTCGTGAAGGCGTCGGGCCGCACGGTCCCGCCGATCGACGTCCGTATCCGCACGAGGGGCGACCAGCTCGGATTGCAGGGCCATAACCTCGCTTGTTTAAGGTCTAACGGCAAGCTCACTTGCGGTACGCTTGATGGTGCCGTCGCGGGCCTCCCGGCCGCCGTTGCCCTGGCGCTCGCTGCTCGCAGGTTCGCTTGGCCCGAGAGGCCGTGGCTCCATCCTTG
>JANPKU010000108.1:0-8285 GCA_031426215.1 Actinomycetes bacterium | reverse complement strand
AGAGCGCGCCGATTCGAGGATCGTCTCCCGGCGTTGGCCGCGGACGTAGCAACGACCACCTCCGACAGCACCGAGCTGCCCCACGTCAACCTTGACAGCGAGGAGGCGCTCGATGACCAACTCGCGCTCCTGGTCGGATGCTGCCACCCTGCCCTCGCCCCCGACGCACAGGTCGCGTTGACCTTACGCATCGTCGCCGGATTATCGACGCCACAAATCGCACGAGCGTTCTTGGTGTCCGAGGAGACGATGAGGCGACGACTCACTCGCGCCAAGTCGAAGATCCGGGCCGCACGAATTCCCTTCGACCCACCCAGTCTGGACACGCTCACCGAGCGCATCGGTGCCGTGTGCGAAGTGATCTCCTCGATCTTCACCGAGGGCCACGCCAGCGCCACGGACACAGCACTCATCCGAGGAGATCTGTGCGAAGAGGCAATCTGGCTCGCAGAGCTCCTCAGCAAGCTCGCCCCGACCGATCCAGAAGTCGCAGGACTCCATGCGCTCCTCCTCCTGACCGACGCCCGACGATCCAGCCGTCTCGACCGCCACGGCAGCCCGATACTGCTTGCCGACCAAGACCGCTCCCTGTGGGACCAACCAATGATCGCACGCGGTCTCGCCGAACTGGCGAGAGCACACGCGTTCCAGCAGGGCGGAACCTTCCAGTTCCAAGCGGCGATTGCCGCCTTGCACGCCACAGCACCCACCTTCGAGGCCACCGACTGGCCAACGGTCCTGCGCCTCTATGACGTGCTCCTGCACCGCCAACCGAGCGCGCTGGTCGCACTCAACCGGGCGATCGCCGTCGACCGCGTCCACGGCCCACTCGCCGCGCTCGCGGCACTCGATGCGATTCCACAGGCGGAGGACCTCGCCGGCGACGTCGATGACTACGTGTACTTCCACACGGCCCGATCTGACGTCTTGGCGCGACTCGATCGTCTCAATGATGCAGACGCCGCCCTCGGAGTCGCGATCGAGTGCAGCACCAACGAATCGGAGCGATCGTTCCTTCGGCGCCGACGGCAGGATCTGAACGAGACGGTCGGTCTGCGTAGCCACCGAGACTGACGCAGCAACTCGGCACACGCGCACACAACGACATCGTCATCCGGCGGACATCGGCTCGGACCATGAGCTCAGCAGAAGCTGGACATCGACGTGGAGCCGCACACTTCGACGCACAGAATCAACGTTTGCCGAGTACAACGACCACTTGGTATCGGCCCAAGCCGGGCGCCCCGTAATCACCGTCGAGGAGCCGGCGTTCAGAGTGGACGTTGGAGCGCTGTTCTGCGCTACTTGTCTTCTTCAATGCGAGCCCGACAGGTCGTACCCCAGCCGGATCTTTCCACCGATGATGTAGGCGGCGGGGCTCATGGCGACGTGCTTCGCGGCCGCCCTAGCGTCTCGTTCCCGTCGTTCGAGCGGGCAAGTTCGCCGAATGGCAATTGCTCCGGCCATTTCGGTGAGAAGATCGATGGCCCAGAGAGCTGATTGACTCGCAAACGTGCATGCGAGTCGGAAGTCGGCTTGGGGCGCCTCAAGGTTGGAGCCGGCCTTGACTGCGTCATGCAAGGTGCTCATGGTGTGGCGCAGGTAGGCGCGGCTGGCAGCGGTACGCGCCTCAATGCGTCCCAGCTGCGATTGGACGAGTTCGCGCTCGGCGAGCGGGGAGCTGTCGCCGCTCCGTCCTGTCGAGCAAGCGATGCTGACGAAGTCGTCGATGGCTCCGGCTGCCATACCGAGCGGCACGGTGGCCACCGTCCACGAATAGATAGATGGAGTCGGAAGCCGGTACAGCGTGCCGGGCTGGGTCGGTTCCGGTTGGAACGCATGGGCGAAGCGGTCGGGCACGAAGGCCTCGTGAAACTCGAAGTCAACACTGCCAGTAGCGCACAGTCCGGAAACCTTCCAGTTGTCGTGCAGCACGACATCCTGGCGCGGTAGATACACGAAAATGATCTCACTGGTCGCTTGGTCGCCTTCGTGAACCACGCACACCGGGGAAAACCATGTGCCGTGGGATGAACCACTTCCAAATGGCCATCGGCCTGTCACGGTGTAGCCGCCCGGTACGCGAACTGCCCGTCCAACAGCGGCCGTCGACGAGACGACGAAGGCCAGAGGGTCGTCGAAGATCTCCCTCGCGCTGTCAGCGGGGAGGTAGGCACCCGCTCGACTCATCCCTCCGCCGTTCCCGACGAGCCATCCGACAGTGCCGTCGAGCGCTGCTGCGGCCTCCACGACCTCCATGAACTCCAGAGCGGACAACTCAGGCCCGCCGAGCGTCGCCGGTAAGAACAGACGAAAGAGACCAAGTCCGGCGAGTTGCCCGAACAGTTCGTCAGACAATCGGCCGCTGGAGTCGAACTCGCCGCGCTCGTCCTTGACCACCGAAGCGAGGCCCGATACCCGTGCCTTCAGCTCGGATGTAGGCCCCATCGTTCGGCGTTCATCTACTGATGTCATCGGCGTCCTCTCCAAACGCTTTCGGTGTATTTCTACCATCAACGAACTTACGCCCGCGCCTGGCTTGAGCCCGACGCGATTCGAGACTCATAGGGACTCGTCGATTCGGCACGGTGCGCGTAGTGACCGGTTCGTGCGCCTCACGCAAGGAGCGCGTACTGGCAGTGGGCTGGTCACGGCGGGGTCCGCCAGCTAACGCACGAAGCGTCGATCGTGGGACGTGGGAACGTGGCCATTCTCACGCACGGCTTCCTTGTCGGTCTGAAGGCATTGGACAATCGGAGTCGGTAACGCTACCGTTACCACAGTTCGTACCAGGTACAGCCCAGCAAGAGGAGACGGGATGATCGACCCCGAGTTCGGAGGCCGTTTGTTGCTCGCGTTCAACGCACCCGAGAAGATGCCGGTGCACCAGCTCTTCAACGAGTGGTGGAGCCATGCACCCACAGGAGTTCATCGGGGTCGGCTGGTTCGCTGAGCCGCTCGACCTGGCCCAGCTGCGGGAGATGGCCGTGGGTTCACTCGGGTTGGCGTACCACGATTGGATCGTCGACAACGCTCTGACCGCCTCGATCGCTACGGACTACCGGCGGTTCCACGAGATGTTGGAGGGCAGCGGTCGGCTGGACGGGATGCCAACCGAACTCCGATTCGCGATCCTGCGTGGGTTCCAGGTGCACGACTTCTTGCACGTGCTCACCGGGTACGACGCGAGCCCGCGAGGAGAAATCGCGCTACAAGCGTTCAGCCTGGCCCAGTTCCCGTTCCCGTACTTCGCAATGTGGATGTCGGTCGTGACCACGCAAATGACGTTCCATCGTCCGAGCATGATCGTGCCGACCATGGATGCGATCAGCGACGGATGGCAATACGGCCGGGCGACGGCCAACTTGATGATTGAGCCCTGGGAAACCATGCTCGAACAACCACTCGACGAACTGCGTGAGCGATTTGCCATCGTGCCGAGTCCGGTCGCCGCGCGAATGATGGCCCGTGCAGCCTGAACCGGTGCAGTCACGAGATTGGCCCGATTTCATCTGGTCGGTCGGCGAGGAGGGCTCTGACCCGATCGTCGACATCGACGGTCGGCCGTTCCGCCACGATCAATACGCACAAAGTGGCCACTACGACCACATGGCCGACGATCTGGGTTCGATCGCCGACCTCGGTGTCGACGTTGTCCGCTACGGCATGCCGTGGCGCATCGCCGAGCCCGAACCCGGCGTGTACGACTGGGCACTGTGGGATCGAGCGCTCGGTGTCTGCAATGACGCTGGGCTGGTGCCCGTGATCGACCTGTTGCACTTCGGGCTTCCCGACCATCATCCGGCATTCGCCGACCCGGCATGGATCGACGCCTTCTGCCGATACGTCGACGCGTTCCTCGACCGCTACTGCGAGCCGGTGTGGTTCACACCGGTGAACGAACCAGGCATCACGGCCACGATGACAGCGCGATGGGGACTGTGGAACGACCTGCTTCGCAGCAGCGCCGATCACGCTCGCGTGCTGACCAACATCGTGCTCGCCAACCTCGAAGCGATCGCGCGCATCCGCGCTGATCGGGATGGCTGGTGGATCGGCTCGGAAGGCTTCGATGTGCACGTCGACCCAACCGGATCGATGCCCGACAAGCTCGAACGCCGCCAGGCCATCAGCTGGCTCGTGTGGGACCTCCACTTCGGACTCGACCGCCTGCCGACGGCGGCGGGGTATCTCGCCGCGATCGATGACGCCGTCCTGGCACGTATTCGCGATCTCGCCGTGCACGATCAGGTCATTGCCGGTCACGACTTCTACCCGACGTCGATCCAGTGCGTCGACGGTGCCGATCCGGAGTGGACGATCCGGGAACGAGTCGATCTCGGTATGACCGAGCTACGCCGCTGGTATGACCGATACCGACAGCCGATGTGGATCTCGGAGACCTCGAACCTGTCCCTGCCGGTCGATGACCAGATCCCTTGGCTCGACGCGCTGACCGACGGTCTCGACGGGTTACGCGGCGACGGCGTACCGGTGCGGGGGCTGTGCTGGTACAGCCGCGGCGACCAGTACGACTGGCAGACGGGCCTGTGCCGGCCGACCGGTGCCGTGACCGAGGTCGGGCTGTTCGACACCGCCCGCAGGCGCCGACCCGTCGCCGACACGTTCGCCACGCTTGCCGAGGCCCATCGCCGTCGCGAACACGCACACGAAGGAGATGCCCGTGCACATCGGTGACGACATCCTCGACACCGTTCGCACGGACGGTTACGCGGTGATGGAGGGGTTCCTCTCCACCGACGAACTCGACGCCGCCAGGGCCGGGTTGTTCGAGGAATTTCCACGCCACGACGCGTACTTCTCCGACCCAGAGCAGTATCGCCATCTGGTCAAGCACCCATTCGCAGGGTTGCGCCTCGGCCCGTTCGATTCGTGGCCACTCACCAGGATCGCGTTCCATCCCGACCTCGTCAACGCTGCCGAACGGTTCTGTGGCACGGCCAGCTTGGACCTCTACAAGATCGAGCTGTGGGGCAAGTACAGCGGATCCGTCGACTACGACCAGGCCCACCATCGCGACTTCGGCAACCACAGCCTCGTCGTTCCCCGCCACGATCACCGCTGGCCGCAACTCACGACGTTCATCCTGCTGTCGGACGTGACCGAACTCGACGGGCCAACCAAGGTCATCCCGCGCAGCATCGGCGACGACATCGAGCTCATCCCGCACGACCTCGAACGCGGGACGCTGGTCGATCAAGAGATATCGATCACGGGACCGGCAGGTTCGATCTTCCTCTACACCACGGACGTACTGCACCGTGGGTCGGCGATGACGGGCACCAAGCGCAGCCGATTTGTGCTGCTCGCCGACTACGCCGCTCGCGGCAACCCGTGGATGGGCAAGATGAGCTGGCCTGGGCTCGCCAACCGCCCGGCGTTCGCCACATTGTTCGCCAATGCCAGCGCGAGGGAGCGTGACCTGTTCGGCTTCCCACCGCCTGGACACGAGTACTGGGACGAGCAGACCGTCCGTGACGTTGCGGCCCGATGGCCGGGCATGGACATGACCCCCTACACGAGCGCAACGGCCGTGACCGCGCAGCCGTGAGCCCGGCAACAACAGATCGACGCCCACGGCTGCCCGCTGACCGCACCGGCAGCGACGGCCGAGCCACCACCAAGGCCGACCGCCGCTCGCAACTCCTCGACGCAGCGGCATGGCTGGTCACGGAGAAAGGTGTCGCAGGCTTCACGATGGAGGGGCTCGCCGATGCAGCCGGCGTCAGCAAGGCACTTCCATACCGGCACTTCTCGAACGCCAACGACGCGCTGGTGGCGCTCATGAACCGAGAGGTCGGACGCCTCGGCAGGGCAATGGTGAATGCCTGCGACGGGCTCGACGACGGTGACATCATGATCGCTGCGGCCATCCACGCGTACTTCGACACGATCGCCGACCGCGGCGGGCTGCTGAACTCCTTGGCCGGACCAGGCTCGCCGGTACCAGAGTTCGCCGGCGCAGGAACCCGTCCAGCCCCAGCGTTCCTCGTCGAACTCCTCCGAACGGGCTACGGCCTCACCGGCCAACCCGCAACGCTCGCCGCCTGGCTGATTACCGGACTCGCCATCGCAGGCAGTGACAGCTGGGCCCGAGGCGACGGAACCAGAGAGACCATCGAGCCCGTGACCACGGCGGCGATCGTCAGCACGATACACGCCGTCATCCAGACCGCCCAGTGACGCTCAACCTGGCACACGGCTCTCAAGTGGCGCAGAAAACAAGCGTCACTCGACCATCGTGACCGCCCAGCCCATCTCGAAGCGGAGGTCTTTGATCTGATGACGAAATGGATCGACCGTTTCCGTCGCCAAGCCGAGGAACGCTTCCGCCGTCTCGATGCCATCCTCGTCTCGATGCCCGACACACCGACACACTAATTACAGGAGAACAGCCATGACCCGCACCTTCGACCAGGTCTGCCCGAACGAACTGATTGTGCATCCCTTCACATTCGAAGGCGTGCCCGACGGTGTCGCCCTCGAGAAGCTGATCTCCAAAGACATCGGCGACCGCCGGACCCGGCTGACGGCGACCTCGCTCGTCGACTCCTTCGCCGACCGTGACGCGTTCGTGGCCAGCGGCATGGAACACGGAGTCCTTGAACGCTACGAACGCCTCGACGCCGTCGTTGGCGAGACCGCCTAGTCCGGTGCCTGCCCCGACAACGGTCGACGCCTACGCCGCCGCCCTACCCGAACAGCCACGCGAGGTGCTCGACGCGATCCGCCGGCTGATCGCAACGAGCGTGCCGGGCGTACGGGAGTCGATCCGCTACCAGATGCCGGTGTTCACTATCGACGGCATCTATCTGGTGTACGTAGGTGCTTGGAAACACCACATCGGCCTCTACCCAATCCCCGCGCTCCCCGCCGACCTGGAATCCGACGTCGCTCCCTTTCGGACCAAGACCGACACCGTTAGGTTCCTCTACAAGCGGCCGATCCCCTACGAACTCATCGAACGGCTCGTCGACGCGTTGGTACCAATCCGCATGAAGGAGAACGAATGAGCGCCAAGAACCCGCGCGTCACCCTGCCGTCTCCGACCCGAAGACCGATTCCAACGCGGCCTGCACCGAGTCGCCCACAAACGGCGAGCAGGCACCCACCTGAACGATGCCCGTCGCGCTGACCCCACCTGCATACGATCGACAGTAGGCGGTGGTTCCAACCGCCTACGTGAGCGAACCGGACGACCGGAGGCGAGGGACCGATGAAAGAACGATTGCGCTACGCAGACGGACCCACGACGGAGGTGTCGCGAGTAATCGCAGCGTCGCCGAGCGAACTCTGGGCGTACGTGGCCGACATCAATCTGCCGGCCAGGTTCTCCCCGGAGTTCCAGGGTGCCGAGTGGCTCGACGGTGTGACGGAGCCGGCGCTCGGGGCCCGTTTCCGCGGGACGAACGAGCATCCCGTCGTCGGCAGGTGGCAGGTGGAGTGCACGATCGTCGAGTACGAGCCCGAGCGGGTGATCGGTTGGGCCGTCGAGGATCCAGCCGACCCGGCGGCGCGCTGGAGGTTCTCGCTCGAACCGGTCGAGGGCGGTACGCGGCTCACCCAGTGGTGCCGAATCGGCCCGGGCCACAGCGGGCTCAGCCCTGCGATCGAGCGAATGCCCGACCGCGAACACGACATCGTCGAGCGCCGCCTCGGCGAGCACGCCGCGAACATGCAGAAGAACCTCGACGGGCTCGCCAGCCTCATCGAGCCATCCTGATGGAGCGGTCCGTCACGGGCGCCCAGCCACCCGTATTCACCCGCCCGAGTCTGAGTGAAGCGCCGACTTGTATATGAGGTGCCGGGCGCGGCGGGTTTAGGTTCGTAGCGTCCGGTAGGTCGTTGGTCGGGTTGGCTCGTGAAGCGCCTGCCACCTTCGGGTTGGCTCTCCCGGGGTTTGCCTCCCGATCAGCGACCGGTGGCGGTCTGGCTCAACAGAGGTGAGGTCCCGCTCGTCGGGTCTGAAAGTCGGCATGCCGACCGCTGCTTTCCCATCCAAGATGCAAGCAGGAACGAGCAGCCATGATCATCGGAATTGATCCCCACAAGATGTCGCACACGGCCAACGCCGTGGACCCGGCAACGAACTCGACTGCAGCGTCGCTGCGCATCGACGCGTCGTTGGCCGGCTATCGCGAGTTGATGCGATGGTCCAAGCAGTTCCCTGATCGCCGCTGGGCGGTCGAGAACGCTCGCGGGCTTGGTCGGCATCTCGCGCAGTGGCTCGTTGCTCGCGGCGAAGTCGTCCTCGACGTCCCCTC
>JANPKU010000107.1:0-6239 GCA_031426215.1 Actinomycetes bacterium | reverse complement strand
GTTGGCTTGGTTGTCGTAGTGCCTCCACCAGATCGACGCGAACGGGCGCAGATCGTCCTTCCATGAGTGCTGATTTCGACGGCTCACGCCCCGCCCCTGACTGGTCGGTCTGTGCTGTCAGTGACCGGCAGCAGTGCGATGCCGTCGGCCAACGTCTGTGCGGCGTCGGCAACGACCTGCGCCGGGAACCGTTCGACGAGCGAACGCAGCCCGGCACGAAGCTCGGGGTGGTAGTAGTGGAACGTCAGACGGAACAGCGGCTCGTCCTTCACGACTCACCGTCCAGCAGGTCGAGCTGCTCGTCGTCGCCAACGACGTCGGTCTCGATCGCGTCGGGGTCGCCGTGCTCCTCGACCCAGTCGCGCACCGCAGTCAGCTCCTCGATCTCTGCGACCGTGGCCGTCGTATCGACCGACCCACGTTCCATGTCGTGACCACCAGGCGCGAGACCTTCAACCGGGAACGCACGAGACAGGGCGGTGCGTTCCCCACGCACGATCGCCATCTCCTCACCGAACTGCTTGTTGCTGCCCGCCTTCGGGTATCGGCCGGTGTACGTGAACGGGTGCTTCATGTCCTTGCGGTACACGGCCACCCGCGACGTCCAGTGCGTGGGTGTCTCTGCCGTGTCCTCGATCACGATCCCGTCGAGCTGACCGGATCGGTGAGCGACACGCAGGTACCCGTCACGGGTCACGTACGGGCCGCTGCGAGGGATCACGATCACCTCTTTGCGGAGCGGATCAAGGTCGTACTTTTCGCATGCGAGCAGAGCTGCCTGGTGAACCGGGTTGGCGGCGTCGATGCCGATCGCCTTGAGGATGGCGGACATGCGGATCTTGCCGTCGTCCACCGCCTCGGCGAGTGCGCGGCCGGGGTCGGATGCGCGTTCAAGTTCAGTGCTCATCGCGCGTTCACCGTGCGTTGTCCCTCGTTGCGACCGGGGCCACCGGGACGGTCCGACGTCGCCGGCTTGCCGGTTCTGACGCTCACGAGACGAGGGGCGTCGAAGACCTGTTCCTTGATCTCTTTGCGCGTGGCGTCGTAGGTCTCCAGCGAGACCCGCTCACAGGCGTGTTGGAAGAAGAACACCGCAGTGGCGATGCCCTCGAACCCCGTCTGTTGATCGCGATACGGATTTCCGAGGATCACGTCGGATTGGTAGGTGTGCTTGCTCATGCTGCCTCCTCGGCAATCTCGGCCCATCGGGGCAGTTGTGCTTGGTTGATTCCGGTCCCGTATCCCGGCCATGTGTCGGTCTCGACGCACTGGCGGTAGCGGCCGATCAGGCGGGCATTGCGTTTCGCTCCGAGCTCGATGTCGTACGGGTCGAGTTCGATGACGTTGACGAGGTGCGGGGCGTCGACCTCGACGACTATGAACAGGAACTTCGGGTCAGCGATGCCGAGACACGCATGTGCGGCCTCGATGTACCAGGCGGCTTGGCTGTGGTAGCCGAACTTGCCGGCTGACCGTCCGAACGACTCGGTGTCAGCGGCCGGTGTCGTCTTCACGTCGAGCACGAACCGGCCCGTGACACCATCCGGCTTTGCCCGCCTTTGCACACCGTTGTCGTCCCACACGCACGCCACCTCGACGTGATCCATGTGGTCCAGGAGCTTCGCCGCGAGGGGATGCAGGCGGACTGCGTCGGCGCACGCCTTCGCGGCCATGAACTCGGTCGTGAGCAGCGGTGCACGGCCAGCCTCACGAGACTCCTTGCGCGCTTCCTGAGCGGCCTTCGTCTTCCAGTTGTCGGCGTCGATGACGTCGATGCCGGCGCCTTTGCCGAGGATGAGTTCGTGGACGACGTGCCCGAAGTCGAACTGCGGTTTGTGCTCTCGAACGGCGTGGTCCTTCGCCCATCGGTAGTGGGCCGGTGAACGCTCCAGCAGCTTCGTGTCGGAGTGCGAGAGCGACGGCAGCGCGAAGTACTCCTCGTCGGTCATCTCGGTCATCACGCCACGGTCCGTTCGTCGGCTTCGATGTCGTCGAGTGCGGTGGCGTATCTGGCCGACGCCCGGTACGGGTCGAGCGCCGCCTCGATCAGCTCGGGCGTCGGGTTCTCGATGGCCCAATCGAGTGCGTCGGTGACGAACTCCTCCGATGATTCGTACGCCTCGATGATGGCGTCGTTGGAGTCGGGTGGTTCAAGAGTGTTCATGTGGAATCGCATTGCATCCCCCTTGGATGTCGTGGGTGGGTGTTCAGTCGGTGGGGAGGGCCGGAGTCGAACCGGGACCTGATCAGTCAGCTACCCGCTGCTCCCCGTCGTCGGCGCATCTCGACAAGCGCCGAGACGTCCTGGTGGGCGTGATGGGCGCAGGTGTGCTCGCCCGGTCTTGCCTGGTTGAGACACCGCAGCGCATACCGCTTAGTCCCATGGCACTGACCCATCAGCGCCGCTTCCCCGTGAGGATCGCAATGCACTGGTCGACGGCCTTCGGGCTTGGCAGGTGCGCTCGGGCGACGTTGAGCAGCGTGGCGATGTGTGCCGCCTCGATCTTCGTGAGCACCACGCACCGGTCAGCGGCGTTGGCGTCGAGATCCTGGTCGTACATCTTCGGTGACCGTTGCGACGGGTGTCGTTGTTCGCTGCGTCGACGCGCACGGAACTCGACGATGTTGACGTGGGTGTTGCGCGGCTCGGGAAGTTCGAAGACCTTGCCCATCAAGCACCGGCCTCGGTGGGAACTTCGGGGTTTGCTCTGGCTTGCCCAGTGCCACGAAGGTGCTCACAGGAGTGTGGGGCCGCGTGGCCCACGCCGAGATCGCAGCGACACGGATCATCCTGGTTTGGACCCATCCACGACGGCAGCGGGAATCGATGCTCGCACTGATCGTTCACGCTCCTTACTTGTCGCTCGGCGGGTGTGTTCTTCGGGTAAGGGACGTCTGCACACCGACGACGCACGACCGTCGACAGCCGACCCGTCTTTCGGATCACCAGCCAAACGCCGCCATGAAGCACGGCCATCACGCCAGCGTGTGCCGTTGCGTCCCCATCCGTAGCGTGCTCGCTGGTTTCCGATGTGCTGTGTCGACGTACGAAGTAGGTTGTGCTCACGGCGTGGTCCTTACTGTTCGCTGAACGTCGTTCTCGGCGGCTGGGGAGACGCTTGGACCGTCGGCATGAACTACGACGGGAGCAGCGTGAGGTGTGCCGGACACGCGGACGGGCGGGGGTCCCGTGTCCGACACGGATGAAGTGCCCGACGCAGCAGAGCGCGGCGGCAGTGCTGCGTCAGGCACGAACTTGGCATCCAAACCCCAGTGGCCTGCGAGACGCGCCTGCAACACATCAACCGCCGCCACCGCCGATCGGAGTGCCTCCTCTGCGTACGCTGCGCGCTTGCTGAGGTCTCTGTAGTCCTCGTCTGCGGCCGTCGCTCGACTCAGCGCACTGGCGAGCTGTTGGTGAAGCGTGATCGACTCAAACGCGTGGTCGCGGTCGATCAGGTCCAAGGCATCTTCAGCCATCAGCCGTCACCTTCCGTGCCGCTGACTGAGTCGAGATGCGTGACGGCGAGGCTGCACAGCATCTTGGCGAGCGTCTCGTCGTCGTAGTCCCTGAACTCGGCGGGGACCATCGCCCCGTGACCGCTCTCGCGGAGCTGCATGATGCCGACGAGGTTCTCGATCATGGTGAGATGGCTGTTCATCAGCCGTCACCTTCCGTGCGCACGAGGTAGCGCCACTCGATGCGGCGGCACGGGATGTTCCAGAGGCCTGCTACACCGGATCGGTATCCGTGGGATTCCGCCCAGAACTCACGGAACTCCTCGGCACTCATCAACGGCAGGCCCTCGCGGCGGCACTCAGCATCGTTCACGTGACGGAGCGTTTCGACACGGACGTCGACGATCTCCACCTCCGCGAGCACGACCTGGCGGGAGCCCTTCGGCAATCCCATGCCTTTCTCGATGAGCGTGAGACGGTCGCCAGGCTTCAGCGCCTGCCACGTGTTGGGGTGGCGACGGGTGACGGTCTTCGTGCGATCGCGCACTGCGTCGATGGTCATCGAGCACGACATCCGGCGGGGCATCAGCCATCACCTTCCGTGCGGTTGAGCCGATCGATCATGTGTGCAGCGGCGGCGTGACGGAACGACCGAAACACGGACACTGCGACCGTTGCGGCGACGAGGAGAACGAAGACGGCGATCATGCGGCGGCCTGCGCGATCTGGTCGATCAACTGGCGGCCGATGAACTCGGTGTAGGCCGGCGGGATCGCCTGTGTGCAGCCGTGCCATGTGGCCCACGGCATCCCCATCGCATCACGCGCGTCTTGATCGGACACCGCCTTCGCTCCTCGACGGGTACCGTCCGGCCGGAGATACTCGTGGTCGTTCTGCGGGTGGTCGCCGTACACGCCCGTTGGTCGACCCTGAGTCCTGTGGTGGCACGGAAGTGACAGCACGTGGGCGTTCGACTCGAAGTAGCGATGCCGCCGGACCCTCAGCCCGAACGATGAGCCGCATAGACGGAGCGGGTTCACCAGCGATCGACGAGCGCCCTCGACGTTCTCGATGACCCACGGGCCGTTGAACTTCTGAAGTAGCTCACGCGTCGCGGGTATCAGATCAACGTGCTTGGACTTGTCCGGTGTGATCGTCGAGTGGGCCTGACACGGCGGCGATGCGTGGATTGCGTCAAACCGCGCGATGTCGAACGGTGGTGCGAGCGCGTCGGCCTGGACGAACTCGAACGGGTAGTTCGGCTGAGGGTCGATGTCCACGCCGATGACGTCGAACCCGGCTCGGTGGTAGCCCACCGCGGCGCCGCCTTCGCAGCAGAACAGGTCGAGCAGGAGTGGCCGACTCACAACGACCTCTGCGACTTGCAGTGTTCGTTCACGAGGTCAGCGAGGAACTCCGGGGCGAGCGGCGGTGTCGTGGCACGCACCTTCTCGGTGACCTCGAGGATCGCCTCAGCCTCGGTGATCGTGTCGATGATGTCCCAGCGACGAAGGCGACGTTCCATGACGAGGCACGCCACCCAGATACCGACGAAGAAGGCGGCGGTGCACGCCCAGAGGATGCCGAGACCGACGGCGATGGCTTGGAGGACGTTCATCGCTCACCGCCTGCTTCGGGGTATGGACCATCATCAAACAGCCACTCCCAGTAGCCGTCAGCTGCCCTCAGGGCTTTGCGCAGACGGTCGATCTCATCAAGCGCCTTGCGGCACTCGCCGCCGCTGAACCAGATGGCTGGGTTGGCCGCCTTGTTTGCCAGTTTGGGGTAGTCGTCCCTGGCGTTCATCGCACGGTGGCCCTGTTGCTGGTCAAGGCTTCACGGGCGTCCTCGCACATGGCGTCGCCTTCGTTGTGTTCGTGGTCACACAGGTCGATGACGAGTGCGTATCGGAACACCGTGCAGCGTTGGCCGTGTCGGTTGACGAGTTCGATCTCTTGTAGACGTGCGCTCATTAGCGATCAGCCCTTCCTTGTCGACGTTCCGACCGGCGTTCAGCCTCTCGACGATCGAGCCGGTAGCAGGACACGAGGTAGGCGACGATGCCGACACACGACACGACGGCAGCGAGCCAGACGGCGACGTTGCCGGTCACGACGAGACCGCCGAGTAGTCGTCTGCGTGCCGGGCCCACCAGGTGTCGAAGTCGTGCCGACCACCGAAGTAGCGGTAGGAGGTGTAGTCCGTCACGATCCGTGCCGTCACGGGGGCGTCGGCGATCGCGAGATGCGTACCAATTTGGGACTGTTCGCGAGGCGTTCTCATCGCAGCGTCCCCATATCGATCTTCGGACGGGGATCGGTCCAACCCGGCACGGGCGGTGGCATCGGCGTGACCATCCGCGGCGCCTGTCCCGCCTCGGCGAGCAGTTGTAACACCAGCTTCCCAGCGGTCGTGATGGACGCCGTGTTCGCCCACGTCGGACGCTTCCGAGCCTCGGGGGTGTAGTTGCGTGGCTGCCATTCCACTTCGATGAGCCCACGACGTTCCAGCGCTGTGAGCGCACCGTCATGCAGCGACCGCCGCGACCGCTCGTGGCCCTCCCGGATTGCGTGCGCGAGCGACAGGAAAGTGAGCACCATGTTGCGGCTAAGCGAGATCGAGAACGCCGTCGAGGCGACGTAGTCGGCGAAGCGTTCGTTGAGATCCTCGGAATGGTCGATCCCCTGAGCGAGTCGAATCCCGGCGCTCAGTTCGGGGCTCATGTCGGCGACGTTCATCACTCGATACCCACGGCGTCGACGATGGCGACGGCACACAAC
>JANPKU010000106.1:0-3293 GCA_031426215.1 Actinomycetes bacterium | reverse complement strand
CTTCAACGGCCAGATCCGCACGGTGCCGAACATCGATGCCGGCGCATTGCTCGCATACGGCCCCGGCGACATTGCATACCTCACGCGCCAAGGAGCCAGCATCCAGGACTTTGCCGTTATCGCCGTGCCCCTCTCGGGTGACAACGCCGGCACCGCCGTCGCGACCCAACCGGCGAACATCAACCTTTTTCTCGAGTATCCACCCTTGTCTTTCGGTCACGGCCCCGGCGAAGTCATCCACCGTCGCGAGTACGTCGCCGAAACCGCCGTCGCGCCGTATGTGGGCATCGATGGCCAGCCGATCACACTTGACACTGCACCGGCCGTCTTCGTGTTCGACGACGATCTGGAGCGCGGTCTCGGAGGGGTGATCACATCCACGAGCGGGATGAGCTGGACGCTCGCTGTTGAGGCCGCCAGCGACCGAGCCGATACCTACGTCGGTGTCTCACCACCCGCACCCGGACCCAACGGACGCGGGGTGTACGTCACCCACATCGGTCCCAATGCCAGCCCGGACACCGACTTCGGTGAACCCACAATGTGGGTGGTCGCCGAACTCAACCCTGATGGGACGTCAACGTGGTGGTCAATGCCCGACGGCTGGGAAATCCTCGCCAGCGACACATGGGGAACCGTCCTGGGTCGACAGTCCGGCACACAGCTCGAACTCGCACTCGCCGACTTCGGCTCGTGAGACTCGCAGATACTTCTATGCATTTTGTGAGCCGCAGCGTGCGGGTGCACCCCGTTGCGCCGAACGGCCGCTCGGTATCGACAGACGGGGGTTCGATCGGGCAACCTGTCTGAGGTGGACGCCGCCGATCGAGCACGGGCACGGCGCGTTGCATGTGCACGTGCCGTCGTAATCCTCGCCACACTCGCAGGCGCAGCATTGCTCCTTTTGATCGTGGTCGGGTCGCTCACGAGCGACACGACGGATGAGATGGGACATCCGAACCGCGGACACATCGGACTGACCGTTCGCTAGCGCCGAATTGCCGCTCGGCGCTCTTCTCGGTCTCGTCGGTCGTTCGCCGCGGGACGTGAATATCGGGTGTTCGGCTTGGGCCGCAGTGCAGCGCGGGCGGTTCCGGATCTTCGGTGATTACCGGGACCATTATCGAGCGGTCTTCCAGCTGAGATCGGCGCTTGCGTCGGGCACACGCACCGGGCATTCGGTGCGGTTGGAGCCGACGTCAACGAACGGTGGTTCAGGTAGGCAGACTGCCGGACTTGAACCCGTCGCCGGGAGCGGATGTGCAGTCGACACCCCGCGGCAAGCCCGAGCCGCCTACGACGGAGTTGCAGCGTTCCCGAATAACGTCGCCAGAGCCGTAGGTGTCCCGAGTTGAGTCGGTCGTGATCGTCACCTTGTCGCCGTCGAACTCGTATCGGATGGGAATTGGATCGCCCTCGTCGGTCCAGGACATCACGTCCCACACCACCGGGTTTCCGGCGGACACCTCGGAGATGAAGCAAGCCGCCCCGTCGTCGACAGCACCCTGGTCGCGTTGACTGAGCGCGGGCGAGCATGGCTCGGCCGTCTCTCCAAACACCTTGGACCCATCGCCTCCGCATCCGGCCAGTAGGGCCGTTGCGCACACAGCGATCAGCACCCCCCGAGTTCGCGGCCGCCCCATCGGGCAATTCTATTGCGCACCAGATCTGTAGATTTGCGCGCCCGTCCGTCTCGTCGGCCAGCTGACCCAGCGACGTGAATATCGGGTATGCGGCTTGGGCCGTACCCGAGTGGTCGCCGCTTGTCAGGAGGCGGGTTACCGACTGCGGATTATCGGGCCGTGAGGCAGCGCTCGCATTACGGTCGCCCAGCGACGGGTTGGGATCCGATGGGGACGATGACGGCGTCGAGGTTGGCGGCGGGTGGGGGTGGTTCGTCGCTGGTGATGTCGAAGCTGCCATCGGCGATCGCTGCGTACGCGGGGGCGTCGTTGGCGCACCACGTTGAGAACTCGGCGTTGTACTGATCGCTGGCAGGGTCTGCGCCGCCAAGGGTGTAGCGCTCGTGGCAGACCACAGCGACGATCTCGTTGTTCGTGAGTTGACCGCCGAAGTCGGGCATGCGTCCTCGCTCACGGGTGCGGTGGGCGCCGCCGGGTCTCGTCGGGTCGCCGTAGATTTCGATGCCTGCGATGTGGTACTGGTCGGTGCCGTAGAAGACGTAGCGGATTTGGTCGTCGATGTTCGGGAACGTCAGCAGCACTTCGCCGTTGCTGAACTGGTATCCCGACGCGGCGACACCCTGCCCGTTGGCGCCATGGCACGACGCGCAGGCGTTGTACACCTCGGCTCCGATGGCCAACGGTCCTGCGTCGACGTCAGCGTCGTCGGTGAGCGCGCGCACGTAGATGAAGCCGAACACGGGCATCAGGCTCAACGTCGCCATTGCCCAGAATGGAACCTTGCGTCGTCGTGCTGCGGCTGCGACCGGGCCGGCGGTGCCGGCGGGCGCTGTTGCCACGATCTCGGCAGTGGCTGCTCGTATCGCGTCGTCGAGTGGATCGTTCATCGCAACGCCTTTCGGAGGTGGGCACGAGCCCGTAGCAGATGCTCTCTCACGGTGCTTGGGGTCACGCCGAGCAGTTCGGCGATGTCGCGCTCGGTGCGGTCCTCCCAGTACACAAGGAACACCACGGTGCGCTGAGCGACGCTGAGATCGGCGACCGCCCGACGCACCTCCGCGAAGTCGTCGGCGACGTCGGCATGAACCGGCCGGATCGCTTGCAGGTCTCGACGCCATCGACGCTCACGCGACCGTCGAAGACTGTTGACTTGATTCGTGACCGCTCGGAACAGGTACGCACCAGGATTCGCAACCGACCCGTCGACAACCCTGGGTGCTGCCCGCAAGAACGCCTCGACCACCACGTCGTGAGCGTCACTCGGCCCCGCCAGGAACGTGGCGTACTGCAACAGGCGATCGGAATGCTCACGCCACAGCGCGTCCTGAAAAAACGCCGGGTCCGCTTCGACGTCCAACATCCGAGAAAGAGACGCCACCGCCTCCATGCTTACACGACACTCACACGAAAGAATTCCAGATCGGCATCGCTCAGTCACGCCAGCCAGCAACGATTGACCTCGCGCCGACGGACAGTGTTCCTGCGGCTCGCGAAAGCTCGCTAGCGCACTTGGGCCTGATTGATGCACTGCAGCGCGAGTTTTCGCGGCGCGAGCGCGTTACGGGGCGGGTGTTATCGAGTGCCCCCGACCGCCCTTCGGTGGCGCCTCCAGCGACCCGGTGCGACCTGCGAAGATGATTCTGTGGGCCG
>JANPKU010000105.1:0-5524 GCA_031426215.1 Actinomycetes bacterium | reverse complement strand
CGACTTCGCCTGCGCCTGTTGCGATCCGTACAGCCGCCCGTGGGCCAGGCGTGACGTCGTCAGGTCGCGCCATCTGCACTCCTTCGTGACGGTTACTGCCATCTCCTCCTCGACGGCGATCGCGACCCCACGCTCGCGCATCCGGGCGCTCACCTCGGTCTTCCACACAGGATCGCCCGATGCGACGACCGCGAGGAGATCCGCACGACGGAACGCCACATTGTTCGCGGCCACGTCACCCTGTTCGCTGAGATACGGCGGCGACGCGTGCGGCCCGTACTCGACGAAGAAGACTGCCCAAGACCGCGTCGTCATCGAGGAACCCGGGAGTACTGGGCCACCGACACCCGCGGCGCGACCCAGCGCGCCCTCGACGGCGCATCGCCAACTTCCTCGGAGCAAGGTCTTCGAGTCCGTGAACGCAACGTACGGATTGCGGGCCGCAGCCAGACCGTGTCCGTACAAGTCGCCGCGACCGCCGCCGGCCGATGGCGCTATGCGCTCGACCCTGAGATTGCTGGGCGGGTCGACCGGCCCCGTCCAGATCACTTCGTCGCCAGGACGCAGTTCCCGCGCGATCGCACGTCCGAAGTCGGTGAGATCGCCGTGCCCGTCGCCGATACCTGCGACCACGATCGACAGCGCGTTCGACGTGGGCGTCATGGGCGACGTCGCAGGGCGTCGAGCCGGCCCAGACCCTCCCCAGCGGCCCAACACGAGTAAAAGACCACCAGCAGCGGCGTAGCGAACAGCAACCGTGCTCGGAGGCGCCGTCGAACGAAGACAGTGGCGAACACTCGTGCCGTCATCACCAGCGGGACGACGGGTGTACTCGCCACTCCCAACCACACGCGCAACTGAGTCGTCGACTCGGATCTGAGCACTCCGTGGACTCGGCCGTGTGTAAATCGTTGGCGGCAGAATGCCGAAGCGGTGAGACCGCCCCGAGGCCGGACGATGCGCTCGGAGCGAACGATGACGTCGTGGCCGTCCGCGCGCATCCGAGCATGAACGAACGGCTCCCAGAAACCATCCACGTAGGTGTCGGCATACTGCTCGAGGACCTCAGCGCGATACGACGCGTTGTCGCCAGGGACCTCGATCAGCTCATCCTGGATCGGGCGGAGGTACGGCGAGTAGCGGCAGAAGTACACCGCCCAGTCGGCGTATCCGAAATTTGCTCCGGGTTCGATCGGACCGCCGATCGCAGCCGTGCCGTCGTCGTGGGCCCGAAGCGTCAGCGCGACCCAATCGGTCGCGGGAACGACGGTGCCGGCGAGCAGGGCGACGAGTTCGGTTCGCGCCTGGGCGATGCCGACCGACCACAACTCCGGGACTGGTCGATCCGCCTCCGCGATCCCGTCGACCCAGGCCCGGTCGAGTTGGTCCTTCTCGTCGCCGACCACGATGACCCGAACCGACGGCTCCAGCTGCGCGTGAAGGGCATCGAGACACGCGGCTGCCGACCCGTCGGCTGCTCGCGCCGCAACGACGACGGTGAGCACTTCCTCGTATCGGTAACCTTCGTCCCGTTGTCGCACCATCGATCGGAGCATAATGAAATTTGGATTCGCCGGCCTCGGTTTCGCCGCTCAGAACCTGCACCTTCCCGCAGTACGAGCGCTACCCGGCGGGGTGTCGATCGGCGGGGTGGACCTCTCACCTGAACGACGCGCCGAGTGGGACGGACTGGATGCCGGGAGCAGCTACTCCAGTCTCGATGAACTGTTGGAGCGCGGTCGTCCGGACGTACTGGTGATCGCGACACCGCCCGACTCACACGCCGACACATGCCTTCGCGCGTTCGAAGCCGGCGTCGACGTCATCTGCGAGAAGCCGTTCGTCGAATCACTCGAACAGGCCGACGCGGTCATCAGCGCCGCAGCGAGCGCCGGACGGTGGGTTGCGGTGAACCACGAGTTCCGGTACATGCCGATCTTCTCCAAGTTGTCGTCGTTGATCTCACGGCCCGACATCGGCGACCCGATCCTGTTGCACTGCACCCAGTTCATGGACCTTGCACCCTGGGAGGAAAAGGTCGCATGGCGCGCAGCGATGCCCGATCGGTCGTTGTTCGAGGGCGGAGTGCACCTCGTCGACCTTCTCCACGTTCTCGCTGGGCGGCTTCCCGTTGCCGTGACGGCATCCACGTCGAGTGGGCTCGATCCCTCGCGCGTCGCCGACGCCGTCGACCTCGTCACCCTGGACTACGGCGGGGGGATGCTCGGCCAGATCACGATCAACCGGTTGACCAGAACGGGCACCCGGTACGTCGACCTGCGTGTGGACTGCGAGCACGCCTCGTTGGTCGCGTCGTACGGCGGGCGGGCTTCCGTGCGCGTCGGTATAGAGCGCGCGAGCCGACCGGGTGTCCGCGTCGACTTCGGCCTCGAAGGAATGGCGTGGATCGAGCGCGGTCTCCGTCGCAAGGTGGTCGCACGCAACAAGCGATCGGCTGCGGCGCTGGCGACCTCTGCGCTCTACGCGGACACGGTGGCTCGTGTGCAGCGGGGAGACAAGCCGGCCGTGTCCGCCGAGGACGCCCGCGACACGTTGAAGATCATCTCCGCCGCGTATCTCTCGGCTCGGACCGGAACGAGGGTCATGATCGACCCGTCAGGGTCGTCGGGCGACGGCATACAGGCTGTGTCCGAAGGGTAACGAGCGGCCCGGTTTGCGAAGATAGCGGGCTTCCAGGCGAAGCAACGACAGGAGGACTTGGTTCCGTCGATCCCCGACGGGTTGGGTGAGGCCGAGCCCGTGGTGCGCGCGATGCTCGTCGACGAGCGATTCATGATCGTGGGCTTCACCAACACGAGGCCGGGGCAGGCTGGCCCACAGACCTTGGACGAGGTTCACCGCCGACAACCGGTCGACTTCGAGCCCGGCGTCCTCCAACACGCTGCGCAGTGAGTCCTGGCTGTAGAGCCGCCAATCATCTCGCTCTGCAACGCCACGACGACCCTGCGCAGAGTTGGTTCGTATGAGCAGGCGGCCACCTGGACGGAGGACTCTGGCCATCTCCGACGCGGCTGACGACGCCTGGTCGATGGTCAGGTGTTGGAGCACGTCGGAGCTGAGGACCAGGTCGAACCGTCCGTCGTCGAAGGGCAGCTCGGTCACCGAGGCCACCTCCAACTCGGCAGGTAGGCCCGCGGTGCGGCACCGTTCGATGGCGGCGGGTGACACGTCGATTGCGATTGGGAGCGACGGCGCCGCGAGGGACGCAGCCCACGGCAACAGCGCGCCGGTTCCGCAGCCGGCGTCGAGCACGTCAATGGGCCGATCGACGGGCGCAATGAGCGTCTCCCCGATCTCTTGCATCCCCCGCACCCACCAGTGATCCCGAGCTGCTTCGAGGAGCGCCATGTACCTGTCGTCGAATTGTTCGATCTGGTCGTCCATCTTGCGGTTCGTCTCCGATCTCGCCGGTCTCGGCTTGCGGTCGGAGGATAGCGCCGCCCTATCTGCGCCGACGGTGTCTTGTCTCGCTCGTCGGGTATGGTCCCGAGATGCGGCGCAGAAGGCGGTCGATGGTGGGCAGACGTAGCATCGTCGTTCTCGCCAGCTGCTCGTTGGCCACCGCTGCCTGCTCCGGCAACGCCGACTCCCCGGCAGCCGAAGTGAGCCAGCCCTCGTCGTCGACCGAGATGAGGCGCCATCCCCCCACGACCGAGTCGCCGCCCACGTCGACGGCGGGGGCCACAGACCACACCATGCCATCACCGGCCTCTGTCGAGACACCTAAGACACCTGCGGCGCAGCCGGCTGCTGACGGCACGGCGGTCATCGACCTCAACGTGCGCCACCAGTCCATCCAAGGCTTCGGCGTTTCGACAAGGGTGTGGTCGGATCCTCACCTCTCTGACGCGCCCCGGACCAACGTTCCCGCCGCCGCTCAAGACGAGATCCTCACGTTGCTGGTCAAGGACCTCGGGGTCACGCGGATGCGCCCGATCATCGAAGCGGGCATCGAACTCGAGAATGACAACAGTGACGCCGATGTATTCGACCCGATGGGCTTCAACTTCGAGTGGAAGCGGACCGACGCACACATCGAGCTCATCGGTCAGGCCCGATCCCAAGGCCTCCCGGTCTGGTTTCCGTCGATGCTGCAACCCGAGCCATGGATGACGGAGGAGATGCCCGACGAGTACGTCGAGCGGATCATGGCGCAGCTGTTTCGCTGGCAGGAGATGGACGCGTTACCGCCCTTCATATCTCCTGTCAACGAGCCGTCCCTGGAGGCTGCCGTAGGTTTTTCGACGGTGTGGTTCGTGGAAGTGGTGCGTGAGCTCGGTCGACGAATCGATGAAGCCGGGCTCTCGACACAGCTGATCATCCCCGATGACGTCACACCGGAGCTCGGCATCGTACTTGCCGAAGCTGTCATGGCCGAACCCGAAACCCGGAAGTACGTCGCAGCACTCGCGTATCACATCTACGGTGGAGACGAAGCTGCCAGGCAACGGTTCGCCGAGCTGGGTGCGGAGTACGACGTTCCGGTGTGGATGACCGAGTACAGCCGCGCCGAGTGGGACACGTGGCCGGCGGCGCTCGATTGGGCCGCGATCATGCACGAACTCCTGACTCGGAACTCCGCCGGCGCGGTCGACTACATGTGGGGCTTCTTCGGCTCATACCAACGGGGCCACACGCTCGTATCGATCGACTTCGCCGATGGGCAATACCGATCGCACAAACCGACTGCGGCTTATTGGGTCACGGGCCAATGGTCGCGCTTCGTCCGTCCCGGATATGTCCGGACGGAAGTGACGGCGCCGCACGGCGCCGAGCTGAGTGCGTTCGTCGCGCCCGACGGGCGCGAGGTCGTGATCGTCGCCGTCAATCGATCCGAGAATGCGGTGGCGCTTCCGATCGAAGTCGCCGGCGGGTCGATCGGCGGCGCCATTCGAAGGGTTCGTTCGACCGCTACCGAACAATGGTCGGAGTCGACCATCGAGGCGTCCAGTGCTCAGGGATTCGAGGGCAACCTGGACCCGCAGAGCGTCAGCACCTTCGTGGTGCCGATCGATCCGTGAGGTCCGTCGACCACATGACCTCAGACCGCGTTGACCAGGTCAGCCGGTTCCACCGTCGGCTCGCTGGGGCCAAAGAGGCAGCTGTCGAGGAGATACAGACGTCGTCGGCGAGGGCGGATCAGTTGGCAGGGTGCTGAAATACGGCTGAGGTACTCGCGTTCAGCGTCGAGATCGAACAGAATTGGGGCATGCGTGGATTGCCCCATTCTTAGTTGGCAATGTTGTCGACCTTGCGACCGAGGACCTGATCCCACCGGATCATCCGGGTTCTTCGCGGCGGTGGTGCGCCAGGCGAAGCTGCGCCGCTGCATCTCGTCGGATCACTTCACCGTCGACGGCACGTTGTTGGAGGCGTGGGCGTCACACAAGAGCTTCAAGCCCAGAGACGGCCCGCCAGAACCACCGCTCGGGCGCAACGCCGAAGTGCAATGACACGGCGAGAAGCGAACCAACAACACGCATCAGTCCACGACCGATCCCGA
>JANPKU010000104.1:0-14975 GCA_031426215.1 Actinomycetes bacterium | reverse complement strand
CATCGTGTGGTTGGCCGAGAACTCGACGGTGGAGCCGTCGGGCCGGGTGACCACACAGGTGACGGGGACGTCGGGGGCGAGGTCGGCGAGGCCGATGATCGAGATGCGGTCGTCCTCGCCGACGAGGTCGTACGAGGCGGGTTCGGCGAAGGTCAGGGGCAGGACCCCCTGCTTCTTGAGGTTCGCCTCGTGGATGCGGGCGAAGCTGCGGGCGAAGATCACCACGCCGCCACGGAACCGTGGCTCCATCGCCGCGTGCTCACGGGACGAGCCCTCGCCGTAGTTGCGGTCGCCGATCGCCACCCAGGTGATGCCGGCCCCGTGGTAGCGCATGGCGATCTCGGGGTACGGGCGGGTCCCGCCGTCGGTGATGTCCTTGCCGGTACCCGCCTCGTCGGTGAACGCGTTGACGGCGCCGGCGAACAGGTTGCCACAGATGTTCTCGAGGTGTCCGCGGTATTTCAGCCACGGCCCGGCAGCCGAGATGTGGTCGGTCGTGCACTTGCCCTGGGCCTTCATCAGCACCGGCAGACCCTGATAGTCGTTGCCGTCCCAAGCCAGGAACGGGGCGAGCAACTGCAGACGGTCGCTGGTGGGTGACACCTCGACCTCGACACCCGAGCGGTCGGCGGGCGGGGCGGTGTAGGTGTTTTCTCCGGGGTCGTAACCGGCGTCCGGCAGGATCTCGCCGACCGGCGCATCGAGGGTGATCTCGGTGCCGTCGGGCGCAGTGATCGTATCGACGGTGGGATCGAAGTCGAGGCGTCCGGACAGCGCGATGGCGAGCACGGTGTCGGGGGAGGTGACGAAGCTGAGCGTCTTCGCCGAGCCGTCGTTGCGCTTCGGGAAATTGCGATTGAACGAGTTGACGATCGTGTTCGGCTGACCGGTGATCGACTCAGGACGCGACCACTGGCCGATGCACGGTCCGCAGGCGTTGGCGAGCACGGTGGCACCGATCGCCTCGAGGTCGGCGAGCAGGCCGTCACGTTCGATCGTGGCGCGCACCTGTTCGGAACCCGGAGTGATCAGCAGCTCGCACTTCGACGTGAGTCCGGCCGCAGCCGCCTGTCGCGCAATCGAGGCGACGCGAGTGATGTCCTCGTACGAGCTGTTGGTGCACGAGCCGATCAGGCACGCCGAGGGCTCGAGCGGCCAGTCGTTCTCGCGGGCGGCGGTGCCGACACCGGCAGCGCCGACCTTGTGGGCGCGGTCGGGGGAGTGGGGACCGTTGATCAGCGGCTTGAGTTCGTCGAGGTCGATCTCGATTACCTGGTCGTAGACGGCGCCGTCGTCGGCGCGCAGATCGCCGGCAACCTTGTCGGCCGCATCGGCGATCGCTTCGCGACCCGTCGCCTTGAGGTACATCGCCATGTTGTGGTCGTATGGGAAGTGCGAGGTAGTGGCACCGATCTCGGCGCCCATGTTGCAGATGGTGGCCTTGCCGGTCGCCGAGATCGAATCAGCGCCCGGGCCGAAGTACTCGACGATCGCACCGGTGCCACCTTCGACGGTGAGTACGCGTGCAACTTCGAGGATGACATCCTTCGGGCTCGACCAACCACTGAGTGTGCCGGTGAGCTTCACGCCGATCACCTTCGGCCAGCGAACGTTGAACGGGAAACCGGTCATCACGTCGACGGCATCGGCTCCACCGACACCGATGGCGATCATGCCGAGCCCGCCAGCGTTGGGCGTGTGGCTGTCGGTGCCGATCATCATGCCGCCCGGGAAGGCGTAGTTCTCGAGGACGACCTGGTGGATGATGCCCGAGCCGGGACCCCAGAACCCGATTCCGTACTTTGCGGACACCGAGCGGAGGAAGTCGTAGACCTCCTTGTTGGTGTCGACCGCAACGCCGAGGTCGATGGTGGCGCCGACCTTGGCTTGGATCAGGTGGTCGCAGTGGACCGTGGAGGGGACGGCCGCCTCGTCGAGGCCGGCGGTCATGAACTGAAGCAACGCCATCTGTGCGGTGGCGTCCTGCATGGCGACCCGGTCCGGGTGGAAGTCGTTGTAGGTGCCGCCCCGTTCGATCTCAGCACCGGGCTCGGAGAGGTGGTTGATCAGGATCTTCTCGGTGAGGGTGAGCGGTCGTCCGAGGCGCTCACGGCCAGCGGACACCCGCTCGGTGAGCGTTGCGTAGACACCCTCGACGAGTTCGATCGGGGTGGTGGCGCCGTTCCGGCTGGGATCTTGGCTCGCATCGGTCATGTAGACAACTATAATACAAGTTGGCCGACTCGCAACCAGCAAACCAACAGGCGTCTCGGCCGTCGGGAGACACATGCGACACATCCGCTACCAGGAGATTGCCGAGGAACTCCGCCAGCGCGCGCTCAATTCTCCCGCTGGCTCCGTGTTGCCGTCCGAGGCCGAGATGTCGTTGGAGTTCACGGCGTCACGGGTCACGATCCGCCGGGCGTTGGAGCTGGTCAGAGAAGACGGACTCATCGCGGCGCGGCAGGGCTTCGGTTGGTTCGTGGCCACCGACCCGGTCCCACAGAGTCTCGAGTCACTCGCCACGATCGAGTCGCACGTCGAGGGTGTCGGCAAGCTGTCGGAGCGCAAGATCGAGGAGTTCGCGTACGAGGCCGCGCCGGAGCGGGTGCAGCGGGTGCTGGGCGTCGATCAGGTGCTTCGGGTGAAACGGGTCAACCTTGCTGACGGTGAGCCGTTCGCTGTGGTCACGGTGTGGTGTCCAGCCGAACTCGGAGCTCACCTGTCGCGCAAGGACGTCGAGCGTCGCCCGTTCTACGAGCTGCTCGACGTGACCTTGCGAGGCGCGACCCAGACCATCGGAGCCGACCTCGTGGATGCAGCGGACGCCCGATTGCTCGGGGTGCCGACAGGCTCGCCGGTCCTGCGCTGCCAGCGAGTGACCACCGACGTGGATGGACGAGCAGTGTTGATGAGTGAGCACCTGTTCCCGGCGCACCGCACCGAGTTCGTCGTCGACCTCCCTCAAGCCGAGCCCTCGATGACCCCGAGCGGCATGCGCATCGTCGAGTAGGAATCTCGATTGGGGTCTGACCCCGATCGAGATGCGTACGATCGGGGCGTGGGGATGATCAACACGTTTCGGTCGGTGGTGCAGTTCGATCGGATCTCGCTCGACCCGGTCGAGCGGCGATTGAAGGCCGCAGCGTCGGTCGAGGATTTCCGAGCCATCGCCAAGCGGCGCCTGCCACACGGTGTGTTCGACTACATCGACGGCGGAGCCGAGGACGAGCGCAGTCTCGCCCGCAACGTGAATGCCTTTGCGAACTACGAGTTCCAACCGCGCATCTTGCGCGACGTGAGCCGGATCGACACGTCCACCACGATCCTCGGTCGCCCGGCGACGATGCCGCTGATCCTCGCTCCGACCGGGTTCACCAGGATCGCGCATTCCCAGGGCGAACTCGCCGTCGCCCGTTCCGCCGCCGCAGCCGGCATCCCGTGGTCGCTGTCGACGATGGGCACGCGCTCGATCGAGGAGGTCGCGGCCGTCAGCGACGGCGACAAGTGGTTCCAGGTCTACACCTGGCGCGACCGCGGTCTCGTGAAAGAACTCCTCGACCGCTCGAAGGCTGCCGGGTACACCGCGGTGTGGTTGACCGTCGACACCGCGGTGCTCGGACGTCGCGAGCGTGATGTCCGCAGGGGCATGACCCTGCCACCGAAGATCGGCCCGTCGACGATCATCGACGGTGCGATCCATCCGGCGTGGACGTGGGACTTCTTGCGCAACGATCCGATCACCTTCGCGAATGTGGTCGGCCTGAGCGACGAAGACGGCAGTAGCGCGGTGACGCTGTCCGAACACATGGCGAGGCAATTCGATCCGGCGCTGTCGTGGGACGACGTCGACTGGCTCCGAACCGTCTGGGACGGTCCCATCGTGCTCAAGGGCGTACAGACGGTCGCCGACGCCAAACAGGCCGTCGCCGTCGGCGTCGACGGGATCGGGCTCTCGAACCACGGCGGTCGCCAGCTCGATGACGCACCCGCACCGATCGAACTCGTCGAGCCCGTGCGCGACGAGATCGGTGACGGTGCCACGATCATCTGCGACGGCGGTGTCCGCCGCGGCAGTGACATCGTGAAGGCGCTCGCGCTCGGTGCGGATGCAGTTTCGATGGGCCGGCCGTACCTGTACGCCCTCGGTGCAGCCGGCGAACGCGGTGTCGACCAGTTGCTTGCGTTCATGCGCGACGGGATGGAGCGCACGATGGCGCTCACCGGTGCGAGATCTGTCGCCGAGATCGACCGTTCGCTGGTGCGGCGCCGCAACGGCTGAAGCGCGAGACTCGCGCCATGTCTGATCGTGTGCTCATCAACATCGCCGACGGCGTCGCCGACGTGGTCTTCAACCGTGCCGACAAGCGCAACGCCCTCGACAACGCCATGTTCACGGCCATTGCCGCGGCGGGAGAGCAGCTCAAGTCCGAGCCGGGGCTCCGCGCCGTCGTGTTGTCGGGCGACGGAGCCTCGTTCTGCGCCGGACTCGACTTCTCGTCGTTCCAGGCGATGGCCGGCGGAGATGATGCGTCGAGCGCAGCCACCCGCTCGGATGGGAATCCCGGTCAGATGGCGGACGGTCGCATCACCCATCTGGGTCAACAGGTCTGTTGGGTGTGGCAGGAACTCGACGTCCCGGTGATCGCGGCGGTGCACGGCCATGCGCTGGGTGGTGGGCTGCAGATCGCGCTCGGCGCCGATATTCGCATCGTCCACCCCGACACGAAGATGTCGGTGCGAGAGGTCTATTGGGGCCTGGTCCCGGACATGACGGGCACGTTCATCCTGTCGAAACTGGTACGACCCGACATCGCCAAGGAACTCACGTTCACCGCTCGCGTCTTCTCCGGAACCGAAGCCGCCGAATTGGGGCTGGTCACCAAGCTGAGCGACAACCCCAAGGACGACGCGATCGCCATGGCCCGCGAGATCGCCAGCATGAGCCCAGGGGCCGTTCGTGGTGCCAAGTCGCTGTTCAACCGCCTGTCGAGTGACGGCGCCGCCGAGCAGTTCGCCGAGGAACGTCGCCTGATCGGAGCCCAGATCGGCACACCGAACCAGATCGAAGCGGTGATGTCCGGCATGGAGAAGCGACCGGCGGTGTACGCCGACGTCTGAGAACTCGGCGCCGACCTCAGGCTCAGGTGTTCCAGAAGGCGCGGACGCGGGCGACGAAGCGGTCGGGGTCGACGAGGTGCGGATAGTGGCCGAATGGGCGATCGGGACCATCCCAGAACTCCACGACCGAGCCGGGGATGCGTTCAGCGAGCCAGGCGCCGTAGCCGTCGCCGGGATCGAGTCCGAACAGGGCGAGGTACGGCACGTCGCGTCCGGCGTAGCCGGCGAGCGCGGCATCGACGGTCGAGGCGATCACCTCGACCGGTTGCGTCAGCAGCAGCTCCCAGACGCCGAGTACCACGTCGTGGTCGGCGCGGCGTAGTCGGTTCACCCGGGTGCGCTCGTCGGCTGCGATCCGGTCACCCAGCATCATGTCGAACATTGCGTCGACCACGAGTTGGTATTGCTCCGGGTCGCGCAGCATCTCCTCGGCGGGTGCGAGTTGAGCCTTGAACGAGTCGAGCTGGAGCGATTGGTCGATGTCGACCACGCTGGCCACGTCGAGCATCGAGCCTGCGGCCGTGACCACTGCGCCGCCGAGCGAGTGGCCGATCAGATGAGGCCGGCGCACACCGGCTGCCGCACAGACGGCAGCGACGTCAACGGCCATCGTCGCGAGGTCGTAGGTGTCGGCGCGACCCGACTCACCGTGGCCACGCAGGTCGAGGGTGATCACCTCGTGGGTGGGGGAGAGGCGCGTGATGATCGGGTCGAACGCGCCCGCCGACTCGGTGATGCCGTGCACCAGCACCACCGGCTCGCCTGCTCCCGTTCGGCTCCAGGCGATGGTCGTGCCGTCGGAAGCGTTGGCGGTCTCCTGATGGCTCATCGGTGAAAGTGTCGCACGCTCGAGCGCCGACCTCGTGAACAAGGTGCGCACCTGGGACGCACCTTGTTCACGAGAAGGTGGCGCACGTGGTGGTGCGGGGTGGTGGGAGTACCGGGATCACGAGCGAACGAACTTTCCGTCGGCCGGTCCTGCCCCTATGATGACGTTCCCCCGCCTCGGGCCAGCGTTGTCTCGGGCACCCCGTGTGAGCAGGTCATCGTCGACCGCTCTCGCCGGTCATCGTCGACCGGGCCCGCCACGGGGCCGTGCAATTTCGAGACACGCGGACGTGATGATGCAGCAGCCCCCGGGCCCCATCGGCCTGTACGACCCCCGGAACGAACACGACTCGTGTGGTGTGTCGTTCGTGGCGCACCTCAAGGGTGTGCGTTCCAACGAACTCGTGCTCACCGGACTCAAGGCGTTGACCAACATGGAGCACCGTGGGGCCACAGGGGCCGAACCCGAGAGCGGTGATGGCGCCGGCATTCTCCTGCAGGTACCCGATCGGTTCCTGCGCGCGGTCGTCGACTTCGAACTCCCCGCAGCGGGCGCCTACGCCGTCGGCACAGCGTTCCTCCCGGCCGACCCTGAGGCCTGCGAGAAGGCGCGTGCGGCGATCGAGGCGACCGTCGACGAGGTCGGCCTCAGGGTGCTCGGCTGGCGCGACGTTCCGACCGACCCCTCCGGCCTCGGTCGCACCGCGTTCGAGGCGATGCCGACCTTCAAGCAACTGTTCGTCTCGGACCGCGCTGGCGCGACGGGTATCGATCTCGATCGCAAGGCCTTCGTGGCCCGCAAACGCAGCCGCCGTGAGCTCGAAGGCGATCTCGACACGTACTTCGCGTCGCTGTCGTCTCGGACGATCGTCTACAAGGGCATGCTCACCACGCCGCAGCTCAGTGAGTTCTTTCCCGATCTTCTCGATCCGAGGGTCGAATCGGCGCTCCTGCTCGTGCACTCGCGATTCTCCACGAACACGTTTCCGTCGTGGCCGCTCGCGCATCCGTACCGGTTCGTGGCCCACAACGGCGAGATCAACACGGTCCAGGGCAATCAGAACTGGATGCGCGCCCGCGAAGCGATGCTGCACAGCGACCTGCTCCCCGGTATCGAGCGGGCTTTCCCGATCTGCACGCCGGGTTCGTCGGACACGGCGCGTTTCGATGAAGTCCTCGAATTGCTGCACCTCGGCGGGTACCCGATCCATCACGCCATGCTGATGATGATCCCCGAGGCGTGGGAGAACCACGAGACGATGTCGCAGGAACAGCGCGACTTCTACCGATTCCATGCGGCGATGATGGAGCCCTGGGACGGACCGGCCAGCGTGACGTTCACCGACGGCGAGGTGATCGGCGCCGTGCTCGACCGTAACGGGCTGCGACCCAGCCGATTCTGGGTCACCGACGACGACCTCGTGGTGATGGCGTCCGAGGTCGGCGTGATCGATGTCGAGCCCGCCAAAGTGGTCGCAAAGGGCAGACTGCAGCCGGGAAAGATGTTCCTGATCGACACCCGCCAGGGTCGCATCGTGAGCGACGACGAGATCAAGTCCGAACTCGCCGCACTCCACCCGTACGGACAGTGGCTGGCGGACGGCATGGTCGACCTTCGTGATCTCCCCGAACGCGAACACGTCGTGTTCAGCCACGACAGTGTGCTGCGACGCCAGCAGATGTTCGGCTACACCCATGAGGAGCTCAAGATCCTGATCACCCCGATGGCCGCTGGTGGCGGAGAAGCGCTGGGTTCGATGGGCACCGACACCCCGTTGGCCGTGCTCTCCGAGCGTCCCCGGCTGCTGTTCGACTACTTCAAGCAGCTCTTCGCCCAGGTCACCAACCCACCGCTCGACGCGATCCGTGAAGAGGTCGTCACGGCGGTGGCGTCGTCGGTGGGGCCGGAGGCGAACCTGCTCGACCCCGGTCCGGAGAGCTGTCGGCAGTTGTCGTTGCCGTTCCCGATCATCGACAACGACGACCTTGCGAAGATCATCCACATCAACGACGACGGAACGCGACCCGGGCTCCAGGCCAAGGTCCTGTCGGGTCTGTTCCGCGTTGCCGACGGAGGAGCCGGGCTGAGGACGGCGCTCGACCGTGTCTGCCAGCAGGCGTCAGACGCGATCGCGGCGGGCGCCCGCATCATCGTGCTCTCGGATCGCAACGCCGACACGGTGGACGCCCCGATCCCATCGCTGCTGCTCACCGCTGCCGTGCACCACCATCTGGTGCGCACCAAACAGCGCACGATGGCCGGTCTGATCGTCGAAGCCGGCGACGCTCGCGAAGTGCACCACATGGCGCTCCTCATCGGGTACGGCGCGGGTGCGATCAACCCGTACCTGGCGTTCGAGTCGATCGAGGACCTGATTGCCGAGGACATGCACGGCCTCGGCGACATGGACCCCGTCAAGGCGGTCAAGAACTACATCAAGGCCTGCGGTAAAGGCGTGTTGAAGATCATGTCCAAGATGGGGGTGTCGACCGTGGCGTCGTACACCGGTGCTCAGATCTTCGAGGCGATCGGTCTCGGGAGAACCGTCGTCGACGCCTACTTCACCGGTACGACATCACAACTCGGCGGCATCGGTCTCGATGAGATCGCCGCCGAGGTTGCAGCGCGCCACGCCATGGCCAATCCGTCTCGTCCCGAAGAGCGCGCGCATCGCAAGCTCGAACTGGGTGGCGAATACCAGTGGCGTCGCGAAGGTGAGCTCCACTTGTTCAACCCCGAGACGGTGTTCAAGCTGCAGCACGCAACACGGGCCAAGCGCTACGACGTCTTCAAGGAGTACACCTCGAAGGTCGACGACCAGTCCGAGAAGTTGATGACACTGCGCGGGCTGTTCGAGTTCGCGAGCGACCGTGCTCCGGTTCCGATCGATGACGTCGAACCGCTCGGCGAGATCGTCAGGCGGTTCTCGACCGGAGCGATGAGTTACGGCTCCATCTCAGCGGAAGCCCACGAGACGCTGGCGATCGCGATGAACCACATCGGTGCCAAGTCGAACACGGGCGAAGGCGGCGAGGACGTCGACCGGTTGTACGACCCGGAACGTCGCTCGTCGATCAAGCAGGTGGCATCGGGGCGTTTCGGCGTGACCTCGGAGTACCTCACCAACTCCGACGACATCCAGATCAAGATGGCCCAGGGCGCCAAGCCCGGCGAGGGCGGCCAGCTGCCCGGCCACAAGGTGTATCCGTGGATCGCCGCCACCCGTCACTCGACGCCCGGTGTCGGGCTGATCAGCCCGCCGCCGCACCACGACATCTATTCGATCGAAGATCTCAAGCAGCTGATCCACGATCTGAAGAACGCCAACCCCGACGCCCGGATCCACGTGAAGCTGGTGGCCGAGACCGGTGTCGGCACGGTCGCAGCCGGCGTGTCGAAGGCCAAGGCTGACGTCGTGCTGATCTCCGGCCACGACGGGGGCACCGGCGCGAGCCCGCTCACGTCACTCAAGCACGCCGGTGGCCCGTGGGAACTCGGGCTCGCCGAGACCCAGCAGACACTGCTGCTCAACGGGTTGCGTGACCGCATCGTCGTGCAGGCCGACGGCCAGATGAAGACGGGACGCGACGTCGTGATCGCTGCGCTCCTGGGCGCTGAGGAGTATGGCTTCGCCACCGCGCCGCTCGTCGTGTCCGGCTGCATCATGATGCGCGTCTGTCACCTCGACACCTGCCCTGTTGGCGTCGCCACCCAGAACCCCGAGCTCCGGGCCCGCTTCAGTGGCAAGCCCGAATTCGTGGAGACGTTCTTCGAGTACATCGCCACCGAGGTGCGTGAGCTGATGGCCGAACTCGGGTTCCGCACGATGGACGAGATGATCGGCCACGTCGAGACCCTCGACCCACGCAAGGCGATCGCTCACTGGAAGGCGTCGGGGTTGGACATCAGCCCCATCCTCGCCGTCCCGCAGAATCCCTACGGGCAGACGCTGATCCAGAGTGTCGAGCAGGATCATGGCCTCGACGAGGCACTCGACCAGCAGCTGATCGAGTTGGCGCAGCCGGCCATCCAGGACGCGCACCACGTGACGATCGACCTGCCGGTACGCAACGTCAACCGCACGGTCGGCACCCTGCTCGGCCACGAGGTCACCAAGAAGTGGAAGGGCGCCGGGCTGCCCGACGGCACCATCGACATCACGCTCACGGGGTCCGCGGGCCAGAGCCTCGGCGCGTTCGTGCCGGCCGGCATCCAGATCCGGCTGATCGGCGACGCCAACGACTACGTCGGCAAGGGGTTGTCGGGCGGTCGGGTCATCGTGCTGCCGCATCCGTTCTCGCCATTCGTGGCGGAGGAACAGATCATCGCCGGCAACGTGATCGGCTACGGAGCCACCGGGGGAGAGATCTTCCTGCGTGGGAAGGTCGGCGAGCGCTTCTGTGTTCGCAACTCGGGCGCGACCGCGGTGAGCGAAGGCGTCGGTGACCACGGCTGCGAATACATGACCGGTGGACGCGTGGTCGTGCTCGGTCCGACCGGTCGCAACTTCGGAGCGGGTATGTCGGGTGGAATCGCCTACGTGTACGACCCCGACGAAGTGTTCGCCAGCAAGGTCAACTACGAGATGGTCGAACTGCAACCGCTCGACAGTGTCGACTGCACATTCCTCGACGACACGATCCGCCGTCACCGTGACCTGACGGGTTCTGCCGTCGCCGATCGAGTCATCGGCGACTGGGAGCAGGCGCTCACGTCGTTCCGAAAGGTGATGCCCAAGGATTACCAGCGGGTGCTCACCGTCATCGCCGAATCCGAGGCCGCCGGTCTCGATGAGGCAGCCACCGTCGACAAGATCATGGAAGCAGCGAGGGCCTGAGATGGGCAAGCCGACCGGATTTCTCGAGTGGGACCGCGACACGCCGCAACGGCGTCCCGTCCCGGTGCGCCTACGCGACTGGAAGGAGGTGTACGAGGACTTCGACCAGCATGAACTCCGACATCAGGCCGGACGCTGCATGGACTGCGGCATTCCGTTCTGCAACAACGGCTGTCCGCTCGGCAACCTGATCCCCGACTGGAACGACCTCGTCTACCGCGATCACTGGCAGGACGCGATCGAGCGGTTGCACGCCACCAACAACTTCCCCGAGTTCACCGGCCGACTGTGCCCGGCGCCGTGCGAGTCGGCCTGCGTGCTCGGCATCAACCAGAATCCGGTGGCGATCAAGCAGGTCGAGGTCGAGATCATCGATCGCGCCTGGGACGAGGGTTGGGTCACCCCGCACACTCCCGGGGTGCGTACCGGAAAGCGCATCGCCGTGATCGGTTCTGGACCGGCCGGGCTCGCAGCGGCGCAGCAGCTCACTCGGGCAGGCCACGAGGTGGTCGTGCTCGAGCGCGCCGATCGCATCGGCGGACTGCTTCGCTACGGCATCCCCGAGTTCAAGATGGAGAAGCGACACATCGATCGACGTGTCGAGCAGATGGAGGCCGAGGGCACCGAGTTCCGCACCAATGCGGTCGTCGGCGAGAACGTCGACATCGAGGTGCTTCGTGCGTCACACGATGCCGTCGTGCTGGCGTGCGGCGCCACGTCGTGGCGTGACCTGCCGATCCCCGGCCGAGAACTCGACGGGATCCACCAGGCAATGGAGTACCTGCCGTACGCGAACCGGGTGCAGTTGGGCGACATCGAGCAGTCGCCGATCGACGTGAACGGCAAACATGTGGTGATCATCGGCGGCGGCGACACCGGTGCCGACTGTCTCGGCACCGCACACCGTCAGGGCGCGGCGTCGGTGACGCAACTCGAGATCCTCCCGAAGCCGCCCGAGCTCCGTGGCGCCAACAATCCCTGGCCGCAGTTCGCCATGACCTTCAAGGTCACGTCCGCCCACGAGGAAGGCGGCGACCGCCTGTTCAGCGTGAACACCGAACAGTTCCTCGATGACGGGAGTGGTCGGGTACGGGCGTTGCGGCTCCACGAAGTCGAACTCGTCGACGGTGCCTTCGTGAAGGTGGAGGGCAGCGAGAGTGAGATCCCCGCCGATTTCGTGTTCCTCGCGCTCGGCTTCGTCGGCCCGGAGAAGGGTTCGTGGCTCGAGTCGTTGGAGGTCGAGTTCGACGCCCGCGGCAACGTCGCTCGCGACGCCCGGTACATGACCAATCAGCACGGCCTCTTCATCGCCGGAGACATGGGTCGCGGGCAGAGCCTGATCGTGTGGGCGATCGCCGAAGGTCGAGCCTGCGCGGCCGGTGTCGACTCGTATCTGATGGGGGAGACCCGGCTGCCGTCGCCGGTGAAACCATCTGACCGACCGCTGGTCTGAAGCTGACCACACGGCACCGTCCGCACGGCGTACGCTTTCCGCCATGCAGTTGTCACTTTCTTCTTCTGGCACGCGCCGCATCGGCGCGCTCGTCGGCCCGGCGCTGCTCGGCGCCTTCGTGTTGGCGTCGTGCGGTGGCGGCGAGAGCGGCGCAACCCAGTCGACCCTCGATCTCAGTGCGTCCTCGACCGCGTTCGTGGTGCGCCCGCCGGCCACTACGGAGCCGCCAGCCGACACGGCGGTTGTCGACCCGGCGGCGGTCGTCGAAGGCACCCAGGAGTACACCGTCCAGTCCGGCGACGCGCCCTATGTGCTGACCGAGCGCTTCGGCATCACGCTCGAGGATCTGCTCGGTGTGAACGAGTGGACCGACGCGAACCAGTTCCCGTTTCCCGGCACCGTGATCCTCATTCCGCCGGGCGCGAAGTCCGTCACGGCCGCCGCAGCACCGACTGCGAGTGTCGACGACACCGAGACCGACGGCTCGACGGCCGAGGCGCCAGCCGCCACTCCGACCGAGACGATCCCTGACGCCGGAGACAACTGCGCGCCTGGCAAGTACACGATCGTCGAGGGCGACTTCGAAGGCAAGGTGGCGGGCAAGTTCGATGTCACGGTCGACGCGCTGAGGGCGGCGAATGCGTCCACCTCCGGCTACGGAGCGTTCTACCCCGGCCTCGAGATCGTGATCCCCGCCAAGGCCGACTGCTGATCCGTTACTGGAACACGAAGTTGGTCTCCTTGACCACGTCCATGGTCGCACTGCTCGCGATCGAGTAGCGGTGGCCGGGGAACAAGATCGTGCTGTCCGGAACCTCCGCGAGGCGACGCAGGCTCTCGACCATCTTGGACGGGTCGGAACCCGGAAGATCGGTGCGTCCACACCCCTCGAGGAACAGCGTGTCACCGGCGATCAACCGGTCGTCGACGAAGAAGCACTGGCTGCCGGGCGTATGTCCGGGCGTGTGCACGAGGGAGATGTCGATGCCGCCGACGGTGAGTACGTCGCCCGAGTCGTGACCGACGAGATGGTCGGCGGTCACGTGGGTCGACTTGGCCACCCATTCGACTTCGTCGTGGTGGACGTGGATCGGGCAGTCGACGTGGTCGAGTAACTCGGCGATGCCCTCGATCGGGTGACCCATCATCGTTCCTCCGACGTGATCGGGGTGATAGTGCGTCACCAGGACGCCGGTCACCGCCATGTCGTCGACGCCGACGAGATCGACGAGTTCCCTCACTGCGTAGGCCGGGTCGACCAGCACGCACTCGCCCGTATTCCGGTCGCCGATCGCATAGACGAAGTTCACCATCTGCGAGGCGAGAGGATCGCCGACGGCGAAGTCTCGACCGGACAGCAGCTGGCGGAAATAGAGCGGAGGTGTGGACACGTGCCTACGCTAACTCGGTGTCGTCGCAGCCCCAGGTACGAGCGCTCACCCGCATCACCGAGGGCCAGGAGATCCCGTTCGGCGGCGCTCGGGTCGCCGTCGTGTCCGCCGAACTCGCTCAGCAGTTCCGTGAGGGAGATCGCCTCATCGTGGTGCAATCGACCGGTGCACTCCTCGTGATTCCTGCTGGCGTCGATGCGCTCGTCGACGCTGCGGTGGGGGAGGCAACGAGCGCGTTCGCCGATATCGCGTCGGTGACCGATGAGCAGATCTCGGACTTCTTCGACCGATTCGCAGCGTTGCTCGCCGACGACGGCGCATTCGAGCCCATCGCCGTGACGAACGCTGGCGACGTCGCCGCAGCGTCCGCCAGGGGTCGTTCGACCACCCGCCTCGTCCTGGACGATCGGATGCGCTCCGACATGGTTGCCGGGCTACGCGGCTGGCGCGACTCGTCGAGCCGCCGCGAAGGGGTCATGTCCCGGGTCGAGCACGCCGAGTGGTCGGTGGAGGCGCGGCGAGCGCCCCTCGGTGTCGTCGGATTCGTGTTCGAAGGTCGTCCGAACGTGTTCGCCGACGCGACCGGGGTCGTCCGCACGGGCAACACCGTCGTCTTCCGTATCGGGTCCGATGCGCTCGGTACCGCCCGAGCGATCGTCGAGCATGCGCTCACCCCGGCGCTGCTCGGTGCCGGGCTGCCGAAGGGCACGGTCGGACTCGTCGACTCGCCGACCCACGCGGCAGGCCATGCGCTGTTCGCCGACCACCGCCTTGCGCTCGCCGTGGCGCGGGGATCCGGTGGTGCGGTATCCGAGTTGGGCTCCGTTGCCTCGCAGTCCGGCACGCCGGTCAGCCTCCACGGCACCGGTGGCGCATGGCTCGTCGGCGGGAAAGCAGCGTCGCCGACCACGTTGTATCGGTCGGTACGGAACTCGCTCGATCGCAAGGTGTGCAACACGGTGAACGTCGTGGTGCTGCTACGGGATCGTGCGCACGAACTGGTCCCCGTCGTACTCGACGCGCTCGATCATGCTGCCGCCGAGAGAGACAGTGCCGGTCGTCTGCACGTGGTGTCGGGGAGCGAGTCGTTTGTTCCCGTCGAACGGTTCGAACGAACGATTCCCATCGCCCGCGCCGGTGGCATGAGCAACGAGGCGGCGGCGTCGATCCTCGACGAGGGCGACCTGTCGCTGGAATGGGAGTGGGAGCAGTCGCCCGAGATCACCCTGGTCGTGGGGGACACCCTCCACCAGGCGCGCCCCCCGGGCCAAAGGTAGACCCCCCCGGTCGGGGCGGCGCGCGGGGGCCAATACAAATACCAACAGGGACGGGTGTAAACCCGGG
>JANPKU010000103.1:0-6910 GCA_031426215.1 Actinomycetes bacterium | reverse complement strand
CCTGCAGAACGACATCTTGAAGGAGTACCAGGCACAGAAGGAGTTCGTGTTCCCGCCGCGCCAGTCGATGCGACTCGTGCGTGACACGATCTCGTTCACGGCCGCCGAGATGCCGCGCTGGCACTCGATCTCGATCTCCGGGTACCACATCCGCGAAGCGGGCTCGACCGCTGCCGAGGAGTTGGCATTCACGCTCGCCAACGGTTTCGCGTACGTCGAACTCGCCCTGCAGGCCGGGCTGCCCATCGACGCGTTCGCGCCCCGATTGAGCTTCTTCTTTAACGCCCACATCGACTTCTTCGAAGAAATCGCGAAGCTGCGCGCCGCCCGCCGGATCTGGGCACGCTGGATGAAGGAGCGCTACGGCGCCCAACTGGAACGGTCGCTGCAACTTCGGTTCCACACCCAGACCGCCGGCGTGTCGCTCACCGCACAGCAACCCGAGGTCAACATCGTTCGCACCGCGATCGAAGCGCTCGCCGGTGTGCTCGGCGGCACCCAGTCACTGCACACGAACTCGATGGACGAAGCCCTCGCCCTACCCACCGAGAAGGCAGCACGGATCGCGTTGCGCACCCAGCAGGTGATTGCTCACGAAACGAACGTCACCCACGTCGCCGACCCCCTCGGCGGCTCGTACTTCGTCGAGGCGCTCACCGACGAGATGGAACGTCGCGCAGAAGAGATCTTCGCCACGCTCGAGGGGTTCGGCAACGGATCGCTGCTCGACGGCGTGATCACGGGCATCGACGAGAACTGGTTCCAGGGCCGCATCGCCGACTCCGCCTACGAACTCGAGCGGACGTTCAACACCGGCGAACGGGTGATCGTCGGGGTCTCCGGGTTCACCGAAGGCAACGACGACGACGACCTCGACATCCTGCGCATCTCCAACGAAGACGAAACCCGCCAACGCAAACGCCTCGACGAAATCCGCCACCACCGCGACCAAACAGCCGTCGATACAGCGCTGACCAAGCTGCGCACCGAAGCGGCCGACCCCGACATCAACCTGATGCCCACCCTGATCGAAGCGTCCCGCACCTACGCCACCCTCGGCGAAATGATGAGCACCATGGCCGACGTATTCGGCCGCCACACCGAAGTCCCCGTGATCTGAGGCAGGAACAACGTGTCGAATCCAAGTAGTGAATCGGTGCTCGTGATCGAGCGGGTGGGCGTCGTCGGTGCCGGGCTCATGGGCTCCGGAATCGCGGAGGTGTGTGCACGCGCCGGACTCACCGTCGTTGTCTGCGAGACAAGCCCGGATGCTGCCGAGGCCGGCCGAACTCGTCTGGTCGGTTCGCTCGATCGCGGACTGGCGTCGGGCAAGCTCACTGAGGACGAGCGAGACAGCGCCATCGCGAACCTGTCGTTCACCACCGACCTCGGCGACCTCGCCGACCGTCAACTTGTCGTCGAGGCGGTGGTCGAGGACGAACGGATCAAGACAGATGTCTTCTCGACGCTCGACAAGGTCGTCGAGGAAGAGCGTGCGATCCTTGCAAGCAACACTTCGTCGATCCCGATCATGAAGCTCGGCATCGCAACGAAGCGGCCGGAACAGGTCGTGGGAATCCACTTCTTCAACCCGGTCCCTGTGCTCAAACTCGTCGAACTCGTCACCAGCTTGATGACTGCGCCCGAGACGGTGGGCGCCGCCAAGCGTTTCGCCGAGGAGACGCTGCACAAACGGGTGATCCACAGCCAGGACCGGGCGGGTTTCGTCGTCAACGCGTTGCTCATTCCGTACCTGCTCTCGGCCATCCGGATGATGGAGTCCGGCTTCGCGACTGCCGAGGACATCGACACCGGCATGGTCGAGGGCTGCAACCACCCGATGGGCCCGCTGCACCTGACCGATCTGATCGGCCTCGACACGACATTGGCGGTGGCCGAAAGCCTGTACGCCGAGTTCAAGGAACCCTTGCACGCTCCCCCGCCACTGCTGTCGAGGATGGTCGAGGCCGGTCTCCTCGGACGAAAGACCGGACGCGGCTTCTACGAGTACGCACGGAGATGAGGGGGACACGACATGGCAGGTGAACGGATCCTGGTAGCGAAAGTTGGCCTGGACGGCCACGACCGCGGCGTCAAGGTCGTGGCGCGCATTCTTCGTGACGCAGGCTTCGAGGTGATCTACACCGGGTTGTTCCAGACTCCAGACACCGTTGCAGCCGCGGCGGTCGACGAAGATGTCGACCTGATCGGGTTGTCGATGCTCTCGGGGGCACACATGACGCTTGCGCCGCTCGTGGTGCAACGGGTTCGTGAACGAGGCGCTGACATTCCCGTCGTGGTCGGCGGCATCGTGCCCAACACCGATGTCCAACTGCTCAACGACGCAGGCGTCGCCGCCGTGATCACACCAGGAGCATCCTCCGACGAGGTCGCCGCCATCATCCGCAAAACCCTCGATCAGGTCGCCCGCCCATGACGCAAACGATCAATCCCACCGACGAGCAGCAGCTCTTTCGCGCGTCCGTCCGCCAGTTCGCCAGTGACAAGGTTGCGCCACTCGCCGCCGAAGCAGACCGCACTGGTGAGTTCTCGTGGCCAGCCTTCGAGGCGCTCAGATCCATGGAGCTGACGGCGCTGTCGTACCCAGTCGAATACGGCGGCAGCGGCGCGTCGCTCGTCGACCAGGCGATCGTGGCCGAGGAGTTGGCCCGTGTCGACGCCTCGGTGAGCTTGATGTTCATGATCTCCAAGCTCGGCATGCTCCCGGTCCTCAATTTCGGATCCGAGGAACTGAAGGAGCAGTACATCACTCGGGTTGCGGCCGGAGAATCCCAAGCGAGCTACGGGCTCTCCGAGGCCGACGCCGGCTCCGACGTTGCGGCAATGACGACGCGTGCGAGACGCGACGGAAACGACTGGATCCTCGACGGAGCCAAGGCGTGGATCACTAACGCTGGTATCTCCGACCTGTACACCGTGTTCGCCCGCACCTCCGACGACCGTCACCACGGCATCACCGCGTTCCTCGTGGAAGCAGGCTGGGGCGTCCAGGTGGACAAGCTCGAACACAAACTCGGTATCCGCGCGTCGCCGACCGGCGTGATCCGACTCGACGGGGTCCGCGTGCCCGATTCCCATCGGTTGGGCGACGTCGGCCAGGGCTTCGCGATTGCGATGCACACGCTCGACCGCAGTCGACCAACCGTCGGCGCTCAAGCTGTCGGCATCGCTCAGGGCGCTCTCGATTTCGCGATCGGGTACCTCGACGAGCGCACCACCTTCGGGCAACCGCTGTCGACCAACCAGGGTTTGCAGTGGATGGTTGCCGATGCAGCCATGCAGGTCGAGGCGGCTCGCGGTCTGGTCTACAAGGCGTGCGCCATGGTCGACGAAGGCGACCATGACGGCCAGTTGTCGATGACCGGAGCGATGGCGAAGTGCTTTGCATCCGACATCGCCATGAAGGTCACCACCGACTGCGTCCAGTTCCTCGGCGGCTACGGCTACACCAACGAATTCCCCGTCGAACGGATGATGCGTGACGCCAAGATCACCCAGATCTACGAGGGGACCAACCAGATCCAACGGATCGTAATTGCCAAGCAGCTGCTCGGTTCCTCGAGCCCCTCGGCGCCTTGAGCGGGTCAGCTCGGTCGTCGAGGTTGATGTGGCATGCGCGCGGCAGCGTCCAGACGGATCGTCTCGCCGTTCAGGTACTCCTGCTCGACCATCACGCACACGAGCGACGCGAATTCGCTCGGGTGTCCGACCCGAGGCGGATGCACGACCGACGCGATGAGACCATCGCGAATGTCGTCGCGAATGGTGCCGAACAGCGGTGTCTCCATCAGACCCGGGGCGATGGCATTCACTCTGATTCCGAGGTCACCGAGATCTCGTGCCGCCACGAACGTCATCGCTCCGACGCCAGCTTTCGAGGCCGAATAGGCGGCTTGTCCCACCTGGCCTTCGAATGCAGCCAGCGACGACGTGTTGATCACGACACCGGCCGACTCGTCGTCGGCGCTTCGGGTCGGCACGGCGGACGCGAACTGGCTGATGCAGTTGAACGTCCCGACGAGATTGATCTCGATCACCCGTCGAAAGGCGTCGATGTCTCCGGGGTGCACTGCACCGTCTCGGCGTCGGGTGGCCACCCGCTGGTTACTGCCGATGCCAGCGCAGTTGACGAGGATGCGCAGGTCCCCGAGTTCGCTTGCGATGGACACCGCCCGTCGGACATCGTCCACCGCAGTCACGTCGCCAACGACCGAGTGAACGCTGCCGAGGGCAGACCGGTCGTCCTCGCGCAAGTCGAGTACGACCACCGTGGCGCCTCGCTCGACCAGTGCGTCCACGGTCGCCGATCCCAGTCCGGAGGTTCCCCCCGTGACCATCGCAATCGTTCCGTCAATCCTCATCACTTCTCCCTTAGGTGCCTCTGTCATCGTAACCAAACGCATGGTAGGTTACGATTTGATCCATACCAATGCCCTCAACGTCCACAACGACGACGACGCCCACACAGCGACGACCACAGCGACATTCAAGGAGCACGACATGAAGGTGAGCGTCGATTTCGATCTCTGCGCATCGACCGGGGCCTGTATGCAGGCGTGCCCGGAGGTGTTCGAGGTCCGCAACGACGGCTATCTCTACATCCTCCATGAGCACCCTGGAGCGGACCTCGCCGACAAGGTCCGCCAAGCCGTCGATCTTTGTCCCACGGCGGCGATCACCCTCGAAGAATGAGGACACCATGAGCACGACGCCCGATCCGCGCCCGCAGGTGCGATCCGAACATCACACCATCGAGGGCCAGTCGTGCCCGGCGTGCGAGTGGCGGACGTTTGCCACCATCGGTCGCTGCGCACAGTGCGCCACGCCGATGAAACCGACGGAGTTCGGGCCGGCGGGAACGGTGTGGTCGTCGACCGTCGTGCGCGTGCCTGTCCCGGGACGAGTACCGCCCTATGCCGTCGGCTACGTCGACTTCGACAACGGCCCCCGCGTGCTGTGCCACCTCGACGCCGTCGAGACTCGACCACCGGTCGGTGCGCGCGTCGCCATCTGCGGTTCAACCGCCGACGGTGACGTCCTCGTGGAGCTCACCTCATGAACGCAGCAGTCACCGGCGTCGGCACCTCCTTCTTCGGCAAGCAGCCCAACTTGCATCCCAACGAACTGGTGTGGCGGGCTGTGGCAGAGGCACTCGCCGAGGCCGACGATCCGACCATCGACGCCATCTACCTGGGAACGGTGTTCGGCGCTCCCGGAGTGGCGCAGCGAGCACTGCACCACATGGGCCTCACCGGCATCCCCATCATCACTGTGGAGAACGCCTGCGCAAGTGGGACCACTGCGTTCCATGAAGCGGCCAAGATGGTCGAACTCGGCCGATTCGGGAACGTGTTGGCAGTCGGTGTGGAGAAGATGACCGACAACTTCGCCGGTGCCATCCATCCCGAGTCGACCGACCCCGAGGGCCGGTCGGGGCTCGCTCTCCCGAGTCTGTACGCGCTTGCGGCGACCCGGTACCAGGCGCTGTACAGCCTCACCGACGAAGATCTGGCGCTCGTGTCGGTGAAGAACCACGGCCATGCCGTGCACAACGACCGCGCCCAGCACCGAACGCCACACACCGTCGACGAGGTGTTGGCCTCGCGGATGATCGCGGATCCGCTCACGCTGCTCCAGTGCTGTCCGATCGCCGACGGCGCCGCAGCAGCGGTGCTGTCGGCGCCGAAGGGGACCACCGGCGAGATCGTCGTGCGCTCCTCGGTGCTGAATTCGGGCGAGCTTTGGGACTACCGCAGCGAGCACGTGTGGGGCTTCGAGCTGGTGAGCGCCACCGCCGCAGCGGCCTTCGAGGCGGCCGGTATCGGGCCCACCGATGTCGACGTCGTCGAGTGCCACGACGCGTTCACGATCGGCGAGATCGTGACCACCGAGGCACTCGGGCTCGCCCACGAGGGCGAGGGCGCATTGCTGCTGCGCACGGGCCACACCACCGTCGGCGGGCCGCAGCCGGTCAACCCGTCGGGAGGACTGCTCTCACGCGGACATCCGCTGGGGGCCACCGGACTCGCTCAGGTAGCCGAGATCGTGTGGCAGTTGCGCGGTGACGCCGGCGCCCGTCAGGTCGACAACGCACGGATCGGACTCGTCGAGACGATGGGCGGAGGCGTAGCGGGCATCGACGGCAACGCCTGTGTGGTCGCGCTACTCGAGCGCACTTGACCCGCTGAACGGTCAGCTCGTCGAACGCCGGACTGTACCCTGGAGGAACACGGTGCAGATCTGCTCCGCGATGGCGGTGGCCGGCAGCGGCCCTTCGGGCCGGTACCAGTGCGTCATCCAGTTGAGCGAGCCGATGAGTGTCAGCGTCGCGATGCGAGGGTCGACGTACGGAGCGAAGTCACCGTCGGCCACACCCTTTTCCACGATCCGCACGATCGTCGACAGGTATTCACGATCCATGGCCGTCCACTCTGCTGAGTGATGGCGACCGGCGATCTCCTGCAAGTACACCGACGCGTACACGAACGTCTCGTCGAGCGTGTGAGCATGGGCGTGTGCGACGCGACGGATCTTCTCCGCTGCCGGGAGGTCCAGCGTCGCAATCTCCCGGATCTGATCCAAGATGTGCGCTGCGGGCTCTCGCACCACTGCGAAGAGGAGTTCCTCTTTCGAGTCGATGTAGTGGTAGAGGCTGCCTTTCCAGATACCGACGGCTCCGGCAATGTCTTCCAACGACGTAGAGGCATACCCCTTTTCCTGGAACAGCTTGGCTGCCGCATCGACGATCTCGTTCCAACGACTCGGTCGGGGCATGGTTCCTGGTGTCTCGTTGGATCGGAGCGAAGAACTCCGACAGTGGATGATCAGCGCGCAACGGCGATGGTGCAGCTGAGCTGACCGGAGTGTAGATCCAAACAAACGGCGAGGG
>JANPKU010000102.1:0-26273 GCA_031426215.1 Actinomycetes bacterium | reverse complement strand
CTTGCCCGAACCTGCCGGACCGACGACAACGACGAGACGCTCCGCTCCGGCTACGGCACTCGCAGAGACTCGCTGACCATCGTCCAAACGCGGATCTACAACACTGGTTGATGGTGACGGGTCCGAGGTCTGGGCGTCGATGGCGAAGGTGAGAATGTGTTCTTCCTGAGCCAGGACATGCTCGGAGCTGCATTGCTTGGCGATCGGTTCGATCCACACCGACCTGCCATCGCTCCTGCGGTGTGCTCCGGTGTCGGTGGGGTCGAGATCCACACAGTCGGCGAGCACGGTGTCGACCGCCGCATCCAACGCGGCTGCCCAGGTGTTGGCGTCGTGTTCCGGTTGTGGGGACACGATGTCGCAGAGTTGGCGCAGGACATCGAGACGGTTCCATGCCGACTGCCGGGCCGCCAACGATCCGACCACGTCTGCGACCTGGACCGGTGGCACCTGGCTCGGGTGGTGGCTGGCGTAGTCGACAGCGGACACGACAACGGTGGCCGGGTCGACTCCAAGCGACAGTGCTTCGTTGCGCCATCGTGGGCGGAGATCGGGCACTCCGAGACCGCTCTTGTGGTCGCGGGTATCGACGGCGGCTTCGCGTTCCATCGCCGCGAACTCGAACGTCGACGGATCGCGGGCTTCGCGGTGATGGAAGTCGGCGAGCTTGTCGCCCATCTCGACACCGATCTGCCCGGCACGCTTCGAGAACTTCTCGAGGAGACCGTCGGGGAGTCCGGCAATTTCGGCTTGGCCGTTCACGACCGGTTCGAATACCACCCCGAACCGGTTACTGATTTCGGCGCGGAGGGTGGACTGGTAGACGTAGCCGAAGGCTTGCTGATACTTCTTCAACCCCCGGGCGTCCAACGCCAACCACCGCCCATCCGCGGTTTGCACCTTCGCAGAGATCACCACATGCGTGTGGAGTTGCGGGTCGTCGGCGCGGCTGGTGGATTGGCGGAACACGGCCACCGACAACCCACCCGTCTCCGGATGAAGGCGCCCACCGTTGGAACGGATGCGTGTGGTCGATGCGTACTTCTCGATTATCGCCACCGTCGCAGCCACGGCCGCGTCGTGACACTGGGCGAACGCATCGTCACCGGTGAGGCCCCACAGCACCGATAACGACTTCGGGGCCGACAACGTCGCGTCATATCCGGCGACGGCTCGGATCGTGTTGCCGTGCTTGTCGACCCGATCCACCAACTCCCGACCCAGCGACATCCCCGTGGTCGGGTGGTAGCCGGACAGGAGCGCTTCGAGGGCCTCGGTCGTCACCTCGCCCGACAGGCCGAGTCCCGGGGCTTGGGACCCGGCCCACACGCCCGGCAACTCACCGTCAGCTTTGGTGAGGTAGCCGGTGTAGTACGCGGCTGACGCTCCCGCCCCCGACGCGAACAGGGTCGTCACCCGGATCACGACCACTCCCACCTATGCGCGGGCACCTGTCTGGGAAAGAAAGAAGGAGCGAAGCGAGAGACGGACATGGAAGGGGCTCTCAGACCTCGGGAAGGAGGGAGAGCTGGCCGGACGAGCGGCGGGCGGACGGAGACGGACGAGCAGCAGAGGAGGAGCGAGGAGCAGACGGAGGAGCAGCGCAGGAGGGGGGAGGATCGGGCAAGAGGGCGGAGGGCTGCGACGGGCCGGCGGGCGAGAGGCAGACGGCGGGGACGACGAGGCGATACGAGCCGGCCTCGAAGACACCGGAGCTGGAGCGGGCCTGGGCTGCTTCGATCACACCGAGATCGCGAAGGCGACCTACGGCGCGAGCAACGGTGTCCTTCGCAAGTCCGAGCGACGACGCCAACGCACGGATCGACACCTGCGCGACGACGTCATCGCCGTCGCCGGTGGAGCGTTGCAGCATCTCCTCGAGCACCACCCACGCCACCGGACCGACGTGGTGGCGAAGCTCGTGTGCCGCGGGACCCAGCGCAATGGTGCGACGGATCAGGTCAGTGGGCATCGGAGGCTCCCCCAACGGGTGCCTCCGCGTCACACAGTCGCACCACCCGACCGGTCGTCGCCAACTCCATCAACGCCCACCGGGGAACCCGCAGGCACTTCTCCCCGAGACGCACGACCGGCAAACCAGAGGTGCCACCCGTGTTCAGGTACTCGTGCGCGAGCTGATAGCCGAGCGAACGACCGATGCGAAGCACCTCCGCGGCCTCACCAAGCGTGAGCAACGCGGGCTCGAACGGCTCAGAAAGATCCCCCAACGATGACATGAACCATCAGAAGTACACCGATGTCATTCACCCCGCAACCCCCATGTTTGCGGGCGTTCCGGACGATCCGGACCAGAAGACATCAACGGACACAGGAGGACATCAGAGGACACAAAACGGGCGGCCGACTGTGACCAACGTCACGTACGGCCGGACTGTACCGGTATCCATGACACGGCAGCGGTGGTCGACAATCCGAACTGCTTGCCGAAACCTGGACCGACGCACGGGCCATCGCAGGGCTGGGAGAATCGGGGGCCGCACGGCCGGATCGCCACGCGAGCATGTGACGTCGCAGTAGCGCCGAAGCCGAGTGGCCTCGGCGGCGCGGTGACCGTGATCTGAGCGGCGAAGTGTGCGGTCTCATTCAACGTCGTCCGGAGCCAATCGGGCCCCAGTCGTTTGAGCGGAGTGCTCCGCTCCGATCCGTCAAGTCACATCAACGATCGGAGGATTCGATCAACGGATCGCCCAGCGCGACAGGCTCGCTCTGCTCGGAGATGCTGGGTTGCGCAGCCGCCTGCGACTTGCGTGTTGCCTCCACGAACGCCGGGTGAGCACCGTCGATGATCACCCCGATCGACTTCTCGTACGTAGCGGTGATCCCGTCAACATGGCCCTCGGCAAACGGCAGCTTTCCCCACGGGTGATCAGAGTCCGCAGCCCACTTGGCGACTACGAACCAAAAAATGCTGAGGGGCAACAGAAACCACGGCCACACCGTCGAGCGGCGAGCCTGGACGGGCACCATCTTCGTCGCCGCGAGACCCGAGCGAACGCAGACCATGGGATAGTCCCCCTGCACGAACCGCTCGATCCTGGTCACGTACCTCACCCCATCAGTCTTGCATCCGACCAACTGCGTCGCATTCGCACGCGAACACCGGACCGTTTCGATCCTGGGACTGACGCCCGCAACGGCAAAGGATCATGCCAGCAAGAGGTGGTTGGCGAGTCCATCGGAGGGCCATGCGGACCCGCGATTACCGAGCACTGCAATAGGGCCGGACGGCAGTGGAGGTTCGAAGAGGGTCTTCCGGGATCTTCGTGGCGAAGTGTGGCGCACCGGACGTGGCCACGTGCGGCGGAGTCGTGGTCCAACGCTGCCTACACCGGGCCGGTAACGAGGTCCAACAGGTCCAGATCCAGGGCTTGTGTAACTCCGCGACTGCTAGCCGGCGCGGCGGACCATCTTGCACATTCTCGGTTCTCCGCGCCTGAGGTTTGTCTCCTCCGTCGCGGACCAGCCACCGCCGTCATGAGACACCAGGCTGCACGGGTTCCGCCTGGCGTTTGCAGTGCCGGCGAGTAACCGACAGCGGACCCACGGCGGAACCCAAAGGCGACTGTCGCGTAGCGGTGAATCCTGGCGCCCAGCACGTCGGTCGGATCGACTCCTGGCATTGTGACTGTGTGTCAACGTCGTCGATCCCCACACGTCACCATCTGGTGTCGAAGGGATACCAGAAGAATTTTGCGGACTCGAAGATGCGAGTGACAGTTCTTGGTGCTCGCAACGGCAAGGTCGTTGAGGCGCTCCGGCCGGCCAAGCGAAACTGGGTGGAGAACGACTGGAACTCGTTCATCGACCGTTCGGGGATGGCGAATCCGCACCTCGAACTGGAGTTCGCGAAATTGGAAGCAAGTGCGATGCGGTCGATACGGGAGGTGACCATGCGGGGTCCGACACCCCGGCAGAAGGCCGCAATCGTCAGCCTCTTTGCCATGCACCTCTCACGATCGAGATCGTTCGTGGATTTTCGAGATGCCATCTACAACGATGCGCTCCCCGGGATCATCAGCGAGCTGACTCACGACCAGCGCTTGATCGAGCGGTTCGCGGCAGAACTCGGGCGCGATCCAGAGGACGGCGAACTGCACGATTTCATCGTTCAGCACGCAGAACAGACTCTTCTCAACAAGGAAGCAGGACTCCGAAGCGTCGCGGAGAACCACAACAAGTTTGTCGAGAAGCTCGATGGGTTCGACCTTCAGATCGTTGAAGTCACCGATCGCCTGCCGGGGTTCGTTCTCGCCGACGTACCGGTAGTCCATGCCAACCTCGAGTCGCAACGATTCGGTTTTCGAGATCGACTGGCGATCGGCGATGCCGATCTCGTCGCAGCCCCACTCACTCGCCGGTGCGCGGCGTTCTTCGTTGCCAAGCCGCAGCCTCACGCGACCCTCAAGTCGAAGAAGTCAGTACAGAAGGTCAACGCACTGTTCATTCGCGCCGCAATCGAGGAGGTCGCGTGCCATCCTGACGACGCTCTTGAGACAAGTCGTGTCTGCTGGAACCTGCCGTCGATCTCCCGGCCGTAGTCGAGACCGATGGTTGCTGCCGCACCTCGTGCGTCGTCGTAGGCGTCGGCGATCGAGTCGATGGTCCGACGACGGTCCAGCCTCAGGGAACGGTCGAATCGACGCGAGTCCATCGACGCAGTGACGTCTCGACGTGGCCGACGTCTCGACGGCCGCTGCGCAGCAGCAGGAAGCCCTTGAGCGCAAGCAGGACTGCCACCGCCACACCGGCCATTCGGAGCCACAGCGACACGTCGGCGACGGCGAGCACGACAAGCACCGAGATCAGCGCGACGGAAGTCGCAAACGCGGTTTGCTTGTTCATTGGGTCCTTCAGACCGCTCACCTCGAACTCTCAAGCCAACCGTGGCTCGATGCGTCCCAGCACCGCCCCAGTTTTGCACGGCAACCAAACCCTACCTACCGCTGCCACGGGGAGCCGACCACCGATGCCTCGCCACAGCATCCGTGAGGCCTCAGAGACCGGCTCAGCCGACGCGAGGTCGGCTGAGCTACGGTCCGAACCATGGAGCTGCACCGGAAGCGGTATCGAGGCCCCAGGGCCTTTCGGCCGCTTGCGTCGCTCCTGATGACCGCGACTCGCCACCTTCCACACTGGGCCCGACCCCTTAAGGAAGCTGCCGAGCGTGCAGTCTTCGAAACGACACTCGTCGCACCGCCGGGCGACGCTTCTCCGCCTACTGGAGTTCGCGAACCCCGTCGTCCGAAACCGACCGACCCCACAACGTCACAAGCACTCGACATACCGCCGGGAAATCCGGTCCCCGAATAGTTGATGACACCCACCGCGAAGTGCAACGCCTGCGACGGCAAGGCCGGGGGTGATACTTTAAATCGCAGGCCCCCGGCATCGAAGGTCCGGTTGTCAAGCGAGTAGGTCGACAACGAAGTCGACAAGCTCAACATGCAGCAATGTCGTGACTTCCTCGAGATCGAAACGTCGCACCGCATCGGTGGTACCCGCCTCGAACGTCGTCCGAAGCTCACCGCGAACTTCGACGGCATCGAACACTTCCGACCATGTGTCCAGCCTCCCCGGCGGCGGACTCCTCCTTCGTGAACCAGCGCGAGAAGACGCCGACGACAGACCCCAGCGTCGCAGTGAGCCCGGTCTCCTCAGCGAACTCGCGGTGAGCGGCCGCTTCGGCGGACTCGCCCCAGTCGATCACGCCGCCCGGCATCGTCTACATCCCGCTGTCGCGATGACCCGGCGAGACGAAGCGCGTCAGCAACAGCCGCTGGGCCTCATCGCGACACACGACATATGCAGCCGCCCGACGCCACGCAACATCCATGCCATCAGGATGCCCCACCCCCGAGGTGGATCTGACAGACCCCACGGATCGGGATTATCTCGTGTCACGCTTGGGCCGTTCTGTTGCACCCGGCGGGTCGCGCGTGTCGGGTTATTGGGCGTCGGAGTGTGGCTCATCCACGATGCTTGGCCCTGCGTGAGGAGCGCCTACGGCCGACGACTAACCGAGCCTCTTGCGCCCCCCGTCAGTCGTTGAAGGCAAGTGCCGGGTCAGGGTTCTGAGGACGTTCGGTGCTCAGGTCGTAGAAGCGCGGATTCAACTCTTTGACGGCGTCCCCGACGATCTGCTTGGTCTCGCCGACGCATCGCTGCCAGACGACTGCCTGGTCAACGTCCGAAGGGAACGTCGCGACGTCACCGGCGAGTGCCCCTCCGCTGGTCGTGAGGCACTTTCGCACCGTGTTGGCGGTGAGGTCGCCGAGGTTAATGAACTCGGCCTTCGAGAGGTCCGCAACCAGTGGCGTCGAACCCTCGACGACGCTGAATCCCTGCTGTGCGAGGCCGAATTGGCCGATCTCAGCGCCACTGGCATCGTAGGCGATCACGATCTCGTCGTTGCCCTCCACGTTGGGGAAGGCCGCGAACCCCATGATCGGGCGTTGCCAGAGCTGCAGATCGCCATCTTCGTAGTACACGAACGCGGCCTCCGTCGGTACACCCTCGATCGTCCACAGGTCGAACGATGCGAACCCGTTGTCAATCGAGGACGTCACGGAGGTGGACCACGACGCCGTGTTCCACTCCGGTCGGCAACCGCTGCTGCCATCTTCGGAAGTGCAGACCTGTTCGATTGCGGTGGCGTGGGCGGCGTAGGTCAATGACGTTGTGATGACTTGCGGGGGGTGGCCTTCGATGCCGATCTGGCGTGACAGCGCGGCGACGACAGGGCCGTTGTAGACGGTGGTTGCTGGCCCAAGATCGGTCGACACGAACTCTGTGCCCGGCGGGATCCACCCAGACGGCGCGGCCGCCGGCGAGCCCTCATGGGGTCGCCCAGCAACGAAGCCGAGCGCCGCAATCAATACGGCTGCCGCTGCAGCACTGAAGATCATCGGCTTCCACCGTGTCGGTGACCCCGGCGCCGCCGAGATCGACATGACGGGTGCGTCATGCCACTCCTCGGGCAGGGTCGGGGCGTGCTCGGCGTCCGCACGCAGGACACTGGCGACCACGGTCGCCAGCGGGTCAGTTGTCTCGAGATGGTTCACAACAATTCCTTTCGGAGGCGGGTGGTTGCCCGGCTGAGATATGAGCGTGCAGTCCCGGGCCGGACGTTCATGGCCGCGGCGATCTCTCCGTCACGAAGACCGCCCCAGTACCGCAGCACCACAGCGGTTCGCTGATCGATCGGCAATTTGGCGATCGCGTCTGCGATGCCACCGCTTGGACCCTCGACCGTTTGCAAAGTGCCGGCGATCACGAGGCCGTTGCGGCGCTGCTCGCGCTGGCGGCTCCTGCTGCGTTGATAGACACCGTTGACGACACAGCGGCGCAGATACGCACCGGGCATCGCGACCCGATCAAACGCCTCGAACAACGAGGCAAACGCATCGTGAGCGAGGTCCTCGGCAGCGGCAGCATCGTGGGTGAGTAGCCATGCGAGTTGAACCACATCGCGACGGTGCGCGCTGTACACCTCCTCGAACGCTGTCGCTGATCGTTCCTCGTCCACCGACGCAAACCGTCCCACACCACTACTGATGCCACCACCGCCCACAACGTTGCAACAATCCGGCGGAGTCGGACCCCTCACGGGCATCGAGCATGACAGGCCGTGAAAGTGCAGTGCTCGGCTCGGGCCGAAGCGTGCGGTTGATGCGCCACCCCAAGGCGGATTACTGGGTGCCGATATCGAGCGCCTTCTCGAAGCGTGCGAAGGTCAGGTCGACGTCGCCTGGAACGACCTCGACCTTCCTGGTGGCGGTTCGCTGCTCGAGGACTCGGACGAACGCGTCATACATCTGCTTGGTGCTGCTCGACGGCCGGCGAACGCGGCGGTCGCCGCTGAACGGTCGACCCACAGCGCGGTCTCCACGAACGTCGCTGCGCTCTGGTCGGCGACGCGTGCGCGTTGCTCGATGAAGTCCGTGCGCCGAGGAACTGAGGAACGATGACATCTCGTCCGGCCGCCAGGTGCGCCTGCGCCATGACCAGCGCGATGCTCGGAGGTGTGAATCGAAGGACGACGGTTTGGATCCTGTTCGTCGGGTTCGTGATCGTCGCTGCGATCGCTTTTCGCAGCCCGCTCTTCGGTTCGTATGGACCTGTCAACGAGTCACAGTGCGTCCGCGGGGAGGGCGCTGCAGTCTGTGTTGATCGGCGCGGATCCGAACTCTAGGTTCGAGCGGACGGGCTTCAGCCAGGCTCCAGTATGAGATTCGACGGCGAAAGCCTCCCGGTGAGTCCGAGTGGCGGAATCGAGGGTCGTTGGTTCTTCGGGACGAACGAACACACCCTGAGAGGGCCGATCTTCATCGAAGCGCAGGCTGCGAGCGGAACGAGCTTCGCCGGCACGGTGGAGTTCTGGGAGCAGACCTAGTAGATCGACCGCACATCCGCATATCCGCTCGGCGAAAGAGCCGACATGGTGCCTCCGATCGCCGAACGTCTGAGCCATGAGGGCAGTGATGCGAGCCGTCTCTGTTGGCGGTCCCATCAAGCCGTTGGCCCCCTAAAGGAGTCGGCGTAAACAGGCAGGCTGGCCCGACACTCGTGCGCCGAGCCGGGAGTCAAAGTGGGATCACTGGACGGGAAGGCGACTCGCCGCGAGCGCCACAGTCCGGTCAAGTTCGTCGGTGGCGTACGGTTCGAGTGGCGACCCAAACTGCAGGTTTGCAACACTTCGTGCCTGCCGAACAAGCACGAGGTCTAGGTAGAAGTCGATCGTGAACGCTTCAACGGAGATCGGAACGGTTAGCCGGTATGCCACGAGCTGTTCGCCAACCGGGGCGACGTTCAGTCGCCCGAACGTGACTTCGCCGATGGAAGCACCCGCGGGCAGCGAGTCTGCGGGCGTCGGCGGATTCTCAATCAGGTCGGCGAAAAGCTCGCGAGTTGCCTCCTGGATGCACGCGGTGACGCCCGGTTCCTCGAGCCCCGCCAGTTGGGCCGCAGCCTCATCCACGGTTTCGGCGATGCCGACTTGCTGGGAGATCGTGACGTTTCCCTCGGGGTCGGTGAAGTCGCCAGTTGAAGCCGTAGCGCCGCCTACATCAATGATCGACTCGCGGCCAACGCACGCCGCAAGTTTGTTAGCGGCGTCCCCGTCGGTTTCGTCCCTGGTGGGAACTTCGGACCAGCCCGCAGGAAAGTCGGCCAGAGTGAGCAACGCAGCCTGAGCAACCGCCTTGTCCTCCTCAAGACCTAGCCGCGCCACCGTGGTCGGTGATGCAACATCGGCGGCACCGTCGTTGCCGCCGACCGAACTGTCCTCGCCGCCGCCAAACACTCCAAAGAGAACCGACAGCCCGACGATCACGCCGATCCCGATAAACCACCACTTCTTCCACCACGCCTTCTCGACAACGACCTGTGGAGACGACTTCTGAACAGTCTGAGGCGAGACCACCGGCTGCAGTTCATGCTCTACCCGCTGATACGTAGAAGGAAGGGGCTGCTGGATGGGGGGACGCGGTGGTGGCGGAGGTGGCGATCCACCCGGTGGCGGTGGCGGTGGCGGTGGCGGTGGCGGTGGCGGTGGCGGTGGCGGTGGCGGTGGCGGTGGCGGTGGGCCAGTGTTGGTCATGAAGTACCTCCGCTCGTAGCAAGTTCAATCGCCAATGCCGTCACGAGGCGACCCTGCCCTCACAGCACGAAGACCACAATGCCCGTGTCGACCAAAGACGCTCGCGACCGATCCATACCGCCGCATGTCGTGTCAGCAACGGATCCACCACCCGCACAGGTGGTGCCACGTTCGCTGCGATATCTCAGTCTCACATCGCGATTCCCTCGGGAAGCCAACGCTCAATGAACAGGAGCTGAATTCCTGCGACGCGATCCCACATCGAACGCCTCGCGCAGGAGATCGTGGCCCACAGATTGTGGAGGTGCCGTTTTACGCGACGCTCGCAGTGACGTAAGTTGCCGCAAAGTAGAAGGGGCAAAAGTGGTCGAGATCCTCGGTATACGTCGGCAATGAAGGGCGCGAGACCTTCGAGGCGTCGAACGCCGGCTGATCGATGCGCAGATCGAGGAACCACTTGATCAACCAGTCGTAGGTCAACCGCTTGCGGAACGCCCGCTCCGAACGAATCGAGTACATCGCCATCAGGATCGTCGCCTTCAACAACGATTCGGGTGGGACACTCGAACGGCCGGTACCGGCGTACATCTGGTCGAACGTGTCGTCGAGTTCGGCCAGAACCGAGTCGACGATCACGCGGATCCGTCGGATCGGATGATCGGCGGGGGCAGGTCCTCGGTCGACAAGGTCGTTAACATCGCCAACTGGGATCAGGTGCACGACGCCCCCCATTCGTTTCGATCCCAACGCCGAACGCAAGCACCTCAGCCGAATTTCAGCATCCTGCTAGATCTGCTCAGCGCACGCGAGGCCCAAGAACGCCTGACGTACTCCGAGCAGCAACGGAAGGTTGACGCCATAGAGCATGAGTGCTGTCCCCTCGGTGTTGACGCTGTCGGCGAACGTCATAGGCAGAAAGCGCACAACGATTCGATTCTTCGGTGTGAGCTGATGGGCGTAGCTCTTGAGAACGACCACGAAGGTGCGACCATCCCCAGACGTTCGGTAACCGGCACCTTTCGCTGCGTCCTTGGTGAGGTGAATCGCGGTAGGAGCGTCGCCGGAGTACATCAGGACGTTCGGATGCTCCACTGGAAGCGGAGCCGGGGGCGTGATGAACGTCGATGGATGCGCCGCCGCTATCACGGATGTAATCGGCACAAACATCCGACCGAACGGCACTCGGTCAACCGTTGCCGGAGGGCGCCCACCATGGGCTCGAACGAACACCGTCGCGACAAGTTGAGCCCAGAAGTCCTTTCCGGAACGCCCCGGATACTCGGCATCAAGCGCGCCGTCCAGGTACGCCCGAACCCCAAGCAGATCTGGGTCGGCCTGCATCGCTGTATATAGGGCCAGCGCTGTGGCACTCTCGACGTCGTCGGCGTCGCCCTGACGCACGCTTGATGCTGCGCAGTCGACGATCTGCTCGTAGTAGGGCAGCAGCGACGCTATGGGGCGTGGAAGATATATGTCATCGGCCGCCACGCCGTAACAGTAATCTTTCAAGCCAGTGAGCGCGACACGTACGGGGATGAACAGTGAGTGACTGTCAGGACAACGATCACCGACATCCGCAATCGGTCGCAACTCATAGGATCACCCGCCCAGACGGTTCAACGCTCCTGGTGTGCGCATACTGCGCAGCCGGCTGGGAGATGGAGAAGAGCGCCTCGATTGAGCGCCTCGCAGGGTGCTGAAACTCGGCTCAGGTGCTGGCGTTCGACGTCGGGATCGAAACGAACGGGGGCATTCTTGGACGCCTGATCCTTAGTTGGCGATGTTGACGACGTTGAGCACCGAGGGACCTGGCCCCGACCGATCATCCGATCCGACGGATCCGTGTCATCGTCGATGCGGTACTGGCGAAGCTCGATGCTGCTCACCAAATTGCTGATGTCGTGCGGTCGACTGCGCCCGCACGACGACGCGACACGGTCCATGTTATGAACCGCCTGTCGCGCGGACTCGACTTGTCACAGTTGTTGTGCGCCGACGGGTCTCCTCCGAGCGGCGCGCGTGCCGACGATAGATTCGATGCGGTGGGGAACCGAGTTGCGGTGCGGGACGTCTGAGCGATATGAGGAGTCGGCGGCTACTCGCAGTTGTGCTTGTGTCGATGGCGGCGCTCATCGCGTGCGGCGATCTGAGTGGTTCGAGCTCGGGCGATGTGCTTGAGCCGGGGGGCCGATCCTCACTGTCCGTCGGTATTCACTGCGGCGTGCGAGTACTCGACAGACCCCTCAATGGACGGATTTGGGAAACGTCCGAAGCGGCCGGAGTTCTCGACTGGGTCCCCGATGACTGGCCGGTGGATCCGACGAAGCCCGACGGTCCGCTAACCGTTGAAGGTCGCCTGTCCAACGACGGCGACTCCCTCACGCTGTCGCTCAACAGCCGTGATGTCGTCTACGTGCCCACTGGCACCGAGTACGCGGTTGACCAACTCTGCGACTGAGCGACCTGGCCGCCACTATCGACGTGGCTAAACCGCTACTGGCTGGGCCTGCCTCGGCACGTAGCGGTCGGCCATACCCGCGGCAAGCCCTTGCGATAGGCATAGAGGAGACGGCTCCGATCGGCGTGGCAGTACCGGCGCACCCAGATCGCGACGTCAAGCTGCGGCTCGTAACGCCTTCGACGACCATCGCCCAGTCGACGATGGTCGTTGGGACTATGCAGTGTGCGGCTTGGGGCGTGATGCGGCGCGCTCCGTGCCCGATCGCCAGTGATTATCCGGAGCCCTATCGAGCTTTCAGCCGGCTGAGAACGACGCTTGCGTTGAGCGCCCAGATCGGGCAGTCGGCGCTACTTGACCCGGTGATCAGCGACGCCCTTCCGCCGGCGATTATGCGACGCCGCAGAAGGGCCGTAGTCGGTCACTCTCCCAGCGCTCAGCGCCGTGATTATTGGCGGTGAAGTGTGCGGGATGCGGGCCGCCCCGAACGTCAACGGGAGCCGAGGGTTCAGAACGGGAGTTCGTGTCGGTCGATGCGGAAACCGGTGTCGGTCGGGACAGCGCGAAATCACCTCCGGCGATTGTCACCCGTTTGAGGTGTTGTCTCCGTCACACTTGTGTGAGTGCCATGACCGAGACGTTGGAGTCGGCCTACCGACAGCACGCCGATGAGTTGATCCGGTATGCCACGACGATGGTTGGGCCTGACGATGCTGCAGACGCAGTGATCGACGCCATGGTCGCGGTCTTCGCAAGCTCTGCTGGCGCGTCGCAGGTGAGAGACATGCGTGCGTACCTGTTCCGAGCCGTGCATCACAAGGTCGTCGATGTGATCCGAGCTGATACCAAACGCCGTCGCCGTGAGGTCCGCTGGCAGCAGCGTCGACCCACGGTCGCAGGTCCGCTCCATACCGCAGTTGACGCCCGGCTCATGCTGTCATCGCTGAGCGAACAACAGCGTGCAGTTGTCTTCCTCACGTATTGGTGTGATCTCGGAGTGGCCGATGTGGCGGCCACGATGGAGGTCAGCGAGGGGGCAGTACGCAAGCAACTCGCCCGGGCGCGCGCACGATTAAAGGAGACGGTTCATGTCTGATAACAGCAGTTCCGGGAACGACTTCGACTCTGACATCGACGACGTGATCGGCCATATCGTGAGCGCTGCTGGCTCGGATGCCCCTCGGGCGCCAGCGGTGGAGTTGTTCACCGATATGGATCAGCCAGTGGCGGATCATTCGCGCTCAAGCAGCGCGAGGCCATTGGCCCTAGTTGGAGCCATCGCGGTGATCGGCGTTGCTGCTGTGGTGTCCTTGTTGGCGATTCAGAGCGAGCGCGCCGGTGTGCTCGACCTGAATGAAGATCCGTTGAATACTGCCGCACCGAACATCTTGCCGGCGCCGACGACGACCGACGGCTCGACTGCAACAACGGTTGTGCCGACGGCCACCCCGACCTCGATCCCAACGTCTGACGTCGGGGATCGCGTGGAGCCAACACCGCTTGAACTGGTGCAGGTTGCTGACGGCTACGTCATCGACTTCGCAGTATCACTACCTAACACTCCCGAGTCGGACCTCAAGGTTGCCCGCTATCGAAACGACCGACCCGATTCCCCAGCGATCGAACTAACTCTGAGAGGATCCACCCGAGGATTTCTTCCGCCGGAGCTGCTCGCAGAACGGCAGAGCTGGGAGGTGGATGGACGAACGGTTGTCGACGACAATCAAGTCGGTGGCTGCCTCCCCGACTACTGCTCGGTCAACGTTCAATGGGACGAAACGACCAACGTCTCGGTGGCTTGGAGTGCCCGGCCCGGAACCGAACTCGGTCCCGAGCACAACATCGACGCCCTGGTGGAGATGGTCGGATGGCTGAGTGAACTGGGCGGCGTCGAGATGTACCGGCCAACGGTGAATTCGCTTGGACCAACGATCAGTCACCGTGGCGTCCTGGTTACGGGACCAGACGGAGTCATTGCTTTCGATGGTTGGGAGCCTGAGCCACTGGTCGTTACGAGAACACCGGCAATCAAGGCGACCGGGTTGCCCGACGGTCGAGTCATCGTCCAAACGCAGTTCAGCGCGGCTCCAGGCGAACTCTTCATCGTGGACCCGAGCCAACCCGCGTCCGCCGATCCGGTGCGATTCTGGCCGAGCGGGATACCCGACGACGGCAGCGTCACCGTCGACATCGAAGACGCTGCAACCATCGACGGGGTCCCGACGCTGCTGCTCCAAGTGAAGAACCCCAACGACGGCACCATCGAGCTGGCCCCGGTAGCGAGCGACGCCGGAAGCGAGCGTCGGGTAGTTGCACAATTCCCCGATGCGTCACTGGGTCTGTTCCCGAAAGGTTTCGTTGACGTCGATCTTCGAGACACCGACTCGATACCCGCCATTGGCGGAGTGTTCTACGACGCCTTCGATCCACTTCCCTTCTTCGCGTATCTCGACGGCGAGCGAATCGAAGTAACGGACTGGCTGACCGACACACTCGGCGACGTTCGCTCCATCAGCTTCTCTGAGGGTTTTCTCGTCTTCCAGGACGTCGACGGACCAATCACCATCATTGATCAGGTCGGAGACCAGTTCGTCGAAATCGCTGTCCAGAACGAGGACCTGACCTTCGGGGTCAGGGGTTCGCTCGAGCTGGAGCCGGCTCTGCTGCGCACATTCCCCGTATCAGGCAGTGTCTGGGTCCAGCCCGAACCCGAGACGTGGGTCGAGATTGGAGTCGACGGTGTTGAACGAAATCGTGTCAGTGGCACCACGCTCACCATTGCCAACCAATAGCCCTGCCAACCTCGCCCATCTCCACCGAAACCCCACCGGCAATGCCGCATGCGAACGGCGCGCAGTCATCGAACGTGTGACGACGAGGCGCAGGGCACACACAGTTAGCAGCGACTCTGGACACGCGCACCGCCGCACACGGACAAGACCACCCCGACCGCCCCGGTCGAGAACTGCCCGTCCGGTTGAGGCTCCGCATCGGACGCGACACCTTCCCGTTCAGCAACCGGCATCTGAGACGGGATCACCGAGCGGCATTCGAGACAGCGACGACCACGAAGTCGCTCGTGCGGCGTCCCCGTATGGGCACTCACCGAGCGCTCGACTACGGCGAATACGCCTGTGAAAGTGTGGCGCCGCAGTAGGGCCTGATTGATGATGGAAGGGCGTTGCGGCGGTTGTCGTAGCGTTCAGAGCGCCGGTCGGCATGGCTCCATTTAGGGCCTGTCTGCCTGCGGGTTGACCTCATTACGAATGGTCTGCCGACCGGTGTTCTGACCCGAGGTGTGGCTCGAAAGAGGCGCGAGCCCGACAACCACGAATCAGGAGTGCCCACCTCGGTTTCCCACCACCGAGAGGAAGGCATCTTCAAATGACTGTGATGATTGGTATCGATCCGCACAAGGCGTCACACACCGCCGTCGTGATCGACAACACCGAGTGTGTGCTCGACGAACTGCGTGTCCGAGCGTGTTCGAAGCAGACCGACCAGCTGCGTGCGTGGGCGGCACCGTTCCCGGATCGGGTGTGGGCGATCGAGTCCGCCCGCGGGCTCGGCTATCTCCTCGCCCAGCAACTCGTCGCCTCCGGCGAAGTCGTGGTCGACGTCCCACCGGTGCTGTCGACACGCACCCGACTGTTGGGATCGGGTCGGGCGCAGAAGAACGACCCGAACGACGCCCGCTCAATCGCGATCGCAGCGTTGCGTCACGACGCGCTCGGCCGTGTGGTGCTCGATGACCACGCCCGAGTGTTGAAGCTGTTGGTGAAGCGGCACCGCGATCTGGGCCGCTCGAAGAACAAAGCGGCGTGTCGCCTGCATGCGTTGTTGATGGAACTCGAGCCCGGCGGCATGGCCAAGGAAATGTCCGTGACCAGGGCAAACGAGATCCTCGACCGCATCGCACCAACAACTCAGATGACCGAGCATCGCCTCGCCGTCGCCCGCGAAACCCTCGCCGACATCGAGCACTACGAGACGCAGATGAAAGCCTCACTGAAGCGACTCCGCTCGGCGGTCGCCGCGTCAGGGACGTCGTTGGTCGACATCCGCGGTGTCGGGGTCGTGGTCGCTGCGATGATCATCGGCCAGACCGGTGACGTCTCGCGGTTCGCATCCGCTGGACACTTCGCGAGCTACAACGCCACCGCCCCGATCGAAGCATCGTCGGGTGAGAACAAGCGGCACCGACTGAACCAGCGCGGCAACCGACAACTGAACTGGGCCATCCACACCGCGGCGGTGACGCAGCTTCGCTACCCGTGCGAGGGACGCGAGTACTACGACCGCAAACGCGCCGAAGGCAAGAACACCAAGGAAGCGATCAGGGCGTTGAAGCGTCAACTCTCCAACGTGATCTACCGGACCATGGTTGCCGACGCTCGCCGACTCGAGCAGTGATCGACGGGCCCGGGAGGACAATCAGGAACGACACGAAATCCAGCGTGACCGGCTCAACATCCTGAACGGCCGGCTCTTCGGATAGGTCACTCCCGGACCCAACAACCAACCCTACGACGCCACCTCCGGCAACGCCAGAGGCACCACTTCACGCGCCCGCAGACGCCTCAGAAACTGGGGGTTGACACAAAGAGGCTTCGCACTGCGGCGCGGGTGCGATGGGCCAGCCCGGATTACGGAGTGCGCATTATCGAGTGTCCCCGACCCCCTCGAGACACGTCGTGAACTCTTGCGGTGTCATGTGAACAGGCCCCGGTTCTCCTCGGCCCAACCGGCAACCCGTCTGGACTCGTCGAGGGTGCCGTCACGGACCCAGGTGGCCTGAGGTTCAAGTCCTCGTTCAGCGAGCTCGTCGACGTGCGCGATGGTGAGGTGTTGGCGTTCGATGACATCGTCGACCAGTCCGACTGTCGAGGTGAGCCCGTACGCGTCGGCGAAGATCTCCAGGCGCGCGCAGCGGTCGGGCACCTCGGCGAAGTGATGCCAGGTCTGTGCGGTTGCGTCGTCACGAAACGGCACGGCGTACTCGAGCGCGTAGGCGATGTCGTTGCTGCACGGACCGGGTGCGGCGAAGTCCCAGTCGAGGATCCCGACCGGTTCGTCGCCGTCGTAGACGAGGTTCCACGGGCCGAAGTCGTTGTGACACACCACCTCGTGCGGCTCCACGGCCTGCAGCGCCCACTCGAGGTCGGGAGCCGGCCGGAAGTCGCGGACTGCGTCGTGGTACTCGCGCAGCAGGGTCGCGAAGCGTCGCAGTCCCTGGTCGCTGTGGATCCGGTACCAGCCGATCGCTCCCGATTCGCCGGGGATGTAGGAGACCACCTCGCGTCCCTGCGCGTCGATCCCGCCCGGGCGCGGTGAGTACGGGAATCCCACATCGTGCAGGTGCTGCAACAGCGTCTGGACGGCGGGAGTCCACCACCCGGCCGGCCGACGCACCGTGTCAGCCACGCGCACGATCCGACGGTGCTCGCTGGCCTGGAGGTCCCTTTCCGGCTCTCGCTCCACCCCGTTGGTCTAGCCCACTGCGACTGCAGCCGGTTGAGCAAGAATCGCGTCGTGGACGGTCGCCGCACACTCCCGCTGCTCGTGCTGATCTCAGGGGCGCCGGGATCGGGCAAGAGCACACTCGCAGCAGAACTCGCCGCTGCGTTAGGTTTGCCCCGGTTGAGTCGGGATGAGCTGTGGTCACGTCTCCGGTTCACGCATGCGCGTGGTGCGCCGGCCATCGTCGCCACACGCGGCATCGCTGCCGAGTACGGGGCACTCGAACACCTCTTGGCGGTAGGGGTCAGCGTCGTCGCTGATGGCACCCTGTACCGCGGTGAAATGGAAGGCAACGTTCGCCGGCTGTGCGATCTTGCCGACGTCGTGAACCTGCACTGCATGTCCTCTGTCGCACTCGATCGATACCGCCAACGACAACTCAGCGCCGGCATTGCCGTCGAGGTCGTCGACGCCACCCTTCAGGACCTGGAAGCTCGACAAGAGCAGTTCACCTCACCGTTGGACCTTCCGTGTCGACAGATCCTGGTGTCCAACGAAGCGCACTTTGATCCACCCGTCGAACAACTGGTCGCCGCACTCGAATAGACCGCTGGAACAACTCTTCGCCGTTCTCAGAGTCGGGAGCGCCGAACGGTTCGGTCGGTCTACTGTGCGCGGATGACCGACTGGTCACCGTTCGCTGACCTCGACGTTCGAGCGCCGGGCGTCGTCGTTGGTGTCGCGAGCGGGGCCTCGATCGTTGCGTCCGCGTCGTTCGGCTCCGCCACCCCAGGCGGCGAGCCCCTCGACAACCACTCGGTGTTCTACGTGGCGTCGATCGCCAAGCAGTTCACAGCGGCCGCGATCGCGACCCTGGTGTTGGACGGATCGGTATCGGTGGATGAGTCGATTCGTCGGTGGATCCCAGAGCTCGGAGCTGCATGGGAGCCGGTGCGAATCAAATATCTGCTCGCCCACACCGGCGGCCTGCCCGACAGCAACACCGCCGACCACCAGACGGGCTGGGGAGCGAACAGCACGTTCACGACCTGGGATCGAGTCGCCGTCATCGCAGGAACCGAGCCCGAGTCGCCGCCCGGGACGGTGCATCGATACAGCAACCACGGCTACGTCCTGGTCGCTGCCGCCGTCGAACGCGCGACCGGCCGCACGCTGGGAGCGTTCGCCCGCGACGAGCTGTTCACAGCCGCCGCGATGACCCAGAGCCGGTTCTTGGACGTCGAAGGACCACCACCCGTGCCCGGCTGGGCCCACGGCTCCGAACGTGTCGACATCGCGTTCACGTGCTGTGGCGACGGCGGACTCGTGACCACCCTCGCCGACCTGGTCGCGTGGAACGCCTGGCTGCCGACATCGCGCCTGGCACCCGTGGTGCTCGGCGACCGAACCCGCCTCCCTCACGGTGGCATAGCCCACGACGCTTGGGGTATCTCGATACGCACACACCGCGGTCTCAAGATCGAGAGCCACGGTGGAAGCATCGATGGCTACCTGGCGAGCTTCGTGCGCTTCCCCACCGAGGACCTCACGATCATCGCACTCGCCAACAACGACGAACTCGGTGTCGACGAGTTCGGGCATCGTCTGCGGTCGCTCGCCGACTCGCTCCTGCGCGACCGACTCGACCCCGAGCAGCCCCCATGGAACGAAACCCACCACGAAACAAGCCGACCCTGAAACGCGAGCAGCGATCAACTCGCAGCGAACCGCAGCAGAGATCACCTGACACCACGCACGAGCCGCTATGCGCGCCAACGATGTGGGACTTGCCGTTGTGATGCCGGCGTGATCAGGAAGATCGGTCGGCTTGGCACGTGGCAGCGAGAGCTCGAACGTAGATCGCCGAGGGGTTCCCAGGATCCCACCCGGGGAGCGGGTGCCCTTGGCCCCAACCGAAAGACACTTGGTCAGCCGCCGAGCAGCCAACGTCAGCGCGACGCCGCTGATCGAACCGCCACGGCGAGCCGCTGCAATTCTTCGTCGTTGCGAACGAACGAGGCACGCCGAGGGTCGATCGGTCCGCCCACGAACGGATCATCGAGCTGACGCGGGAACAGGTGCACGTGAAGGTGCGGCAGGGTGTTGCCATGGATCTCGTAGTTCATCTTGATCGGCGTCACGACGCTGTCGACCGCAGCAGCGACCAGCATCGTCTCCTGCCAGAACAGCGCTTGCTCAGCAGCCGGCATGTCGAATGGCTCGTTGTAGTGGTTCCGCGCAACCACGCAGACGTACCCGGGTAACGCCCCCGATCGACCCGCGGTTGCCCAACACGTCTCGAACTCCGCAATGACGTCGAGCGGTTCGCCCGACTGACAGATCACGCAGCCAGCGGGGATGCGACGGGCAGCCCACTCGTCGGCGCGTGACCACACGGCGCCACTGGTCGGCCCCAGCCCTGCGTTCTCCGGCATCACCGGACCATACAGCGCAGGATCTACTCACGATCCCAGCGATGCGAGATCGACCAAAGGTGTCGATCCGCGCCAGTGCTCGGCGGATCACATCGGCGCTCGGGAAAGTGCAGTGCGCTGCTTGGGCCGCACTGTGCGGGTGGATCCTGCGTCGAAGGCGGGTTATCGGTCGGCGTTATCGAGCGCCTCGACTGGTACTTCAGAGATTGCTGCGGGGCGGTGCGTGAATTGTCTCAAAAGGTCCGCAACTCGATCAGTGAATGGCTGGGTGTCGCCCCTTGCGGAGATGGCGTGGTCGTCGGGTGACTGCGAAGCTGGGCTATGGCTCGCGTATGGCTGCCGCTGATGGTGGGCGCAGGTGGTCGCCGCGGCTGAGAGATTCCCGTAGCACCTCGACGAAGGTGGCGATCTGCTCGGTCTGCCTGCCGCGCCGGGTCGCTGCATACCAGGTGCGGCCGTGTGCTTCGCTGCCGATCTGGATGCCGACCACCCGGCCGGTTGCGAGGTGCGCAGCGGCGATCCACGACGGCATCACCGTGACGGCGTCGGATGCGACGACGGTCTCGATGATCAGGTCGGTGACGAGCGGAAGCAGCGTGAGCTTGCCGGGTTGCGCTCCATCGGGGATCGGTAGCGGCGTCGCTGGGCTGCGTGTGGGGTCGTAGCTGTCGAACATCACGAGGTGGGTGTCGGTGAAGTCGTCGGCCTCGACGTATGCCTTGCGTGCCCACGGGTGGTCACTCGCGACGATCGCCAGCAGTTCGTCGTCGAACAACTCGTGGAGGCGCACGCGGTCCATCTGGTGTTCGAGCTTGTTGACGATCGCCACGTCGATGTCGCCGTTGACGAGCGCATCGATGTGCGCATCGTGCGGCACCGTCTCGACGGTGACATCGGCCGAGGGTTGCAGGCGTCTGAATTCACGCAGCACGCTCGGTAGCCATTGGTAGTTCGTGCTGCACTGCGTCCAGATGCGTACCGAGTCTCGGGTGCCAGTGTGGATCTCCGCGACGTCCCGCACGGCATCGCGCAGTTCGGACAGCGCCACCCGCGCGGCGCGCAACATACGCACGCCGGCTGCATTGGCGACGATCCGACGGCCGCGTCGTTCGAACAGCTGGGCGCCCAATCGCTGTTCCAGCCGGAGCAGCCGCTGGCTGAGAGCGGGCTGGCTGACGAACAGGTGCTTGGCAGCGGCGGTCAGCGTCTGATGGCGCTCGAGGGCTTCGATCAGTTCGAGATCACGAATGTCGAGATCCATAACGTGAGCTTACAGCGTCTATGACTACTCGGTCGTAGTGTTATGGCCAATCGCTCCATACCTTCGATGGCATGTCAACCAAACGGAATGGAGCAGTCATGATCACCAATCACACGAGCGTCGCAATCGTGTACCACAGCGGATTCGGACATACGCAGGTGCAGGCCGAAGCGGTCCGCAACGGCGCTACATCGGTCGAGGGCACCGAGGTCCACCTCATCAGCGTCGATGACGTCGACGCGTCCTGGGACCGCATCGATGCAGCGGATGCGATCGTGTTCGGATCACCGACCTACATGGGCGGTCCGTCGGCTCCGTTCAAGGCGTTCATGGACGCCACGTCGGGACGTTGGTCGCAGCAGGCATGGAAGGACAAGCTCGCCGCCGGGTTCACGAACTCGGCCGGCATGAACGGCGACAAGCTCAACACGCTCGAATCGTTCTCGCTGTTCGCAATGCAACACAGCATGGTGTGGGTCGGTCTCGGCCTGATGCCCGGCAACATCACCGCCGACGGATCTGCGGAGGACCTGAACCGGCTTGCCGGCTTCCTCGGGGCGATGGCGCAGTCGAACGCAGACATCGGGCCGGACGTCGCGCCGGGTGCGTCCGATCAGCGGACCGCAGCCCATCTCGGCCGGCGTGTCGCCGAGGCGGCGGCTCGCTGGCGCAGCGGGGATCTGGTGGTTGCGGGCGTCGGCGCGGACACGGTGTCGGCGTGAGCGTCGCTTTCGCCGACACCGCAGCGGCCCTGGACGAGGTGTGCGACCTCATCGGCCGGTACTTCGACGGGTTGTACCGCAGCGACTCGGAGCTGCTCGCAACCGTTTTCCACCCCGCGGCGGTGTATGCCACCGCAACGGAGGAGCCGTTCGAGCAACTGTCGATGGCGGAGTACCTGCCGATCGTCGCAGCCCGCGAGTCACCAAAGTCGCGTGGCGAAGTACGGACCGACGCGATCGAGTCGATCGAGTTCGCCGGGCCGATGACCGCTCTGGCGCGCGTGCAGTGCTCGATCGGGCCGAAGCAGTTCACCGACATCCTCTCCTTGGTACGGGTCGGCGCCCGATGGCAGATCATCGCCAAAGTGTTCCACTACGACGTGGCAGACCAGGGGGTGTGACGTGCCGTACGTGAACATCAAAATCACACGCGAGGGGGCGACTCCCACGCAAAAAGCAGCGTTGATCCGCAGCGTCACGGACCTACTGGTCGACGTGCTCGACAAGAGCCCGGCGACAACGTTCGTCGTGATCGACGAGGTCGAAATGGAGGATTGGGGCATCGGCGGCCTCCCCGTGACGGAGTACCGACGCACCCAACAGTGACCGTTACCTTGCCACCCGCCGCGAGCGCGTTCTGCGAGCGTTTCGATGTCAACGTGCCGATCGTCAACGCGCCAATGGCGAACGTCGCCGGCGGCGCGCTGGCCTCGGCAGTCGCGTCAGCGGGAGCGTTGGGCCTGATCGGCGGCGGCTACGGCGATGCCGACTGGATCCGAGCGCAGCTCGGCCAGGCGGCAGGGCACGACGTCGGAGTCGGTCTGATCACGTGGCGACTGGCGCAGCAACCCGATCTGTTGACGCGACTGATCAGCGACGGCGTCCGCACCTTCTTCCTCTCGTTCGACAACCCGTCACCGTACGCATCGACCATCCTTCGTTCGGGCGGGCGTCTCATCTGCCAGGTGCACTCCGTCGCCGAAGCAACGCGCGCCATCGACGCCGGTGCCGATGCGATCGTCGCTCAGGGCAACGAAGCAGGAGGCCACGGTTGCGACAACGAATCGGTTACGGAACTCGTGCCCGCCGTCGTCGATGCCGTCGCACCGGTGCCGGTACTCGCTGCCGGTGGCATCACGACCGGACAAGACCTCGCTGCAGTGTGGGCGGGCGGAGCGGCGGGCGCAGTTCTCGGCACACGGTTGTATGCCACGCACGAAGCTCTCGATGTCGACGCTGCGAAACGCCGCCTCGTACAGGCGAGCAACGGCGCCACCGTACGAACGTCGGTATTCGACTTGATGCGCGGGCCCGACTGGCCGGGCGACTACAACGGACGTGCACTGCGCAACGCTACGACTGAGGAGTGGCACAGCCGACTCGATGAGCTGGACGCTGCGGTCGTCGGCGAGCGCGATCGCTACGACGTCGCAGCGTTGGCCGGCGACGTGTCAAAGCGAGTCGTCTGGGCCGGCGCAGGCGTCGGCCGAGTAGAACGAATTCAGCCCGCCGCCGACGTCGTCCGCGAGGTCTTCGATGAGGCACTCCGACACTGACCGTCTCAGCTGCGTCACTGCCGAGAGGGTGCCGTCCAGCAGGTAGTACTAGGAGCGGTCAGGCCGATCGAAGCGCTCAACTGATCCAGCGCCACGCGGATGGCAGCGCTGCGGTGTAGATCTTCCTCGCCGGCCTGACATCCACTTCGGACCGGCGGAATCAGCTACGCGGTCGGCTGCATGAGTTCGATGCGGTTGCCGAACGGATCCGTCACGTACACGCGGTCGAACCCTTCGAGCGGCTCGCCAGCGTTCACGACGAAGCCGGCAGCGACGGCAGCGGACGCCAGATTGTGCACGTCATCGACGATGAACGCTGGGTGCGCCTTGGTCGCTGGTCGGAAGGTGGCATCGACACCAAGGTGCACCTTCAGGTCTCCGTCTTCAAACCAGCAGCCACCGCGAACGGCAAGGTGATCGGGCTTCGGAACATGAGGGATGCCGAACACTCCTTCGTAGGACGTAACAGCCTCGGACTCGAGCCCGGCAGGCATCGCCAACTGCACATGATCAAGTCGAACGACGCCCACCCCACCCATCCTGCCCCACGGTTGCGCCCATGCCGGCGAGCGAATATCGGGTGCGCTGCTTGGGTCGACGGATCATCACCAAGCGTCCGTACTGGCCGTTTGGCCAGGTGTCTTCTGACCAATCGGCTGATGCGTACCGCCGGGCTGTCCCGACATCATGACAAGCAATGGGCGCACGGCCCCGACCCGACACTCAGGACATGGAAACATGTACGAACATCCGAAGTCGACGCGATCGGCAAAACCAGTGAGGCGAACCGCACCACGTTGGGCTCCGCTGCTCGCAGGTGCCGCCATTGTCTCCATATCGATCGCTGGTGTCGCCGCCGCGTCATCGGGTACGAGGTCAACCGCTACTGCGAGTCCGAGCGTCGCTCTCTCTCGCACCGGCAACGCTGCCGCGATCGATGACACCGAATGCCGATACAGCGTCACTGTTGCCGGTGGGAAGGCTTCGCATGAACTCAGTATGGCGAAATCGACCGAGGCCACCGAGTCGATTGTCCACAATGGCGTAGAAATCTCCATCGTCGATGAACAAGACCGTGTGTCCGTCGGAGCAATGTGGAGCGAGGCAACTTACGTCGTCATCGAAGTCGACCAGACCCGACGCTCCGACGTCATCGATGCCGTTGGCGAAGCAATCGACGACCCGAACTGGTCATACGACGATGATGATGATTTCACGGCCGAATTCCATGGTGTCGAATGTGACCTCGGGATCGGTCTCTCGGACGGCATCGACACACACGACGTGATCCACGGCGAGGCAAGCTTCGACCTCGAAACCGACGACGGTCACTGTGAGCTCAGCGCCGAGTTCTCAGAGCAAGGATTCGACTGGGAAGATATTGAACTTGGCGATCTCCACCTCAGCGTGGACGAAGTCAACGACGCCTTCACGATCAGCCTTGACACCAACCGAGGTGAGTTCGACGTCGGCTGCTCAGACGACTAAAGCGAGGGGACTGCTGAACAGTTGGAGGGAGACCCCGGCTTTGTCGGGGGTCGGGTCGCGGTGCTGGTGGCGGGTTCAGGCATGACCTGACCGAAAAATCGGTTGGGCGTCTGGCCCGGTGGCGCCGAAAGAGCTTCGTGCTCGAGATGTCGTGGCCCGGGCGGTCTGCCCACGGGGCCCACTTGCTCAAACGGTTGGGCGACCCTCCAGGTGTTCACCACCGTATTCGGGGCTGAGGTTGATCAGTCGGTTGGGGTTGACGGCTGCTGCCCGAGAATCTTGCCGGTGATGTCGGTGCTTCGTAGTGCGGTCCGATTGAACATCTCCTGACGTGGAGAGACTGCTCGTTCAATGGGTCGGCTCGTCGCGCATGCGGCCGCTCTGCCAGGCGAACGCTGCGAGTTCGACGCGATTGCGGGCGCCGATCTTGTCCTGCAGGCTCGACAGGTGTGACTTGACCGTGCCGAGCGAGATGAAGAGTTCCTGGGCGATTTCGGTGTTGCTGCGCCCACGGGCGGCAGCACGAAGAACTTCCTCCTCTCTGTCGGTCAGCGGACTGACCGGCTGAACGCGCTCCATGGAGGAAGCCGTTGCGCTGAAGTGCGCGAGCAGGCGCACGGTGATCGATGGCGAGACGAGGACGTCGCCGCGATGGGCGGCTCGAACTGCCTCGAGCAGCAGCGTCGGACCAGCGTCTTTGAGCAGGAAGCCGGCGGCGCCGTTGCGGAGAGCGGTGTGTACGTACTCGTCCAGATCGAACGTGGTGACCACGACCACGCGTAGCGGGTCGATGACTCCGGGGCCGGCAAGGCGTCGTGTTGCTTCGAGGCCGTCCATGCGGGGCATGCGAATGTCCATGAGGCAGACATCTGGCCGAAGGTTCCGGGCGAGAGCGACGGCTGTCGAGCCTTCCGCTGCTTCGGCGACGACCTCGATGTCGTTGGCGTCGTCGAGGATCATGCGGAAACCGGCGCGCACCATTTCCTGATCATCGGCGATGAGGACGCGGATGGTCACGTGAGATCCTCCATGGGCAACCGTGCGTGCACCAACCATCCTCCATCGGGCGCCGGCCCCGCCGTCAGCGAGCCACCGAGCGACCCGGCCCGTTCGCTCATGCCTGTGATCCCGTACCCAGCGTTCTCGTGTGACGTTGGCGGCATGCCGTTGTCATGCACCGTCACCAACAGCTGGTCGTCGCGTCGAAACACCGCGACGTCAACACTCGTGACCTGACGAGCGTGGCATCGAACGTTCGTGAGCGACTCGGCGAT
>JANPKU010000101.1:0-1551 GCA_031426215.1 Actinomycetes bacterium | reverse complement strand
ATGCCCACGCCGAGGCCGATCAGGGCGGCCAGGGCGATGTACAGCAGCGCCCACAGCGCCCGGGAGGTCAGGGCCGAACCGGTGCCGAGCGGGACGCCGCCCAGCGCAGCGCCGGCGAATCCGGCGATCATGCCGGTGGTGCCCAGAGCGAGTCCGACGGTTGTGGCCATGACCGTCTTGGCGGCCACGATGACCCAGCGAGCGGGCCGGGCGACCAGGGCGACCCCCAACGTGCCGTGCTGGGCTTCGCCGGTGAACATGAGGATTCCGACGACGGAGGCCAACATCGCGACCAACGGCAGCGGGTAGATGAACAGCTCGGAGGCGGTGAGTGTGGGGTCAGTGGCGGTTGCCGCCAGGACCCCGGCGATGACGGCCCCGATGATTGCGGTGAGTGCGAGGATCACCTTGTTGGCTCGGAGGGCGGTCAGTTTGATCCACTCGCTCCGGAGCGCGGCGGGGACGGCTCGCACATCGTCGGACGGGGTGCGGACGGCGGAACGGTCGCTGGTTGTCCAGGAGACGGTTGGGCTGGGGGCGGTGGAGCTGGTGATGGTCATGGTTCTGGTCCTTTGGATTCGATGGTGAAGATGATGGTGAAGAGGATTGGTTTCAGGCCGAGGCGAACTCGGCGGACGATCCGGTCATGTCGAGGAGCGTGTCCTCGAGCGACGGCGCGAGTTCGCTGAGCTCGAGCAGGCGGATGCCGTTGTCGAAGGCGAGTTGGGACACCGTCGCCTTGGTGGCACCGCGAACGACCAGGCGGTCGCCGGTCGTCTCGACGGTGACGTTCGGCCCTGCCAGCACGCGAGCGAGCTCGGCCGGTTGCGGTGTTTCGGCGACGACGGTCGCTGTCTGCCGTGCGGTGATCGCCTCGACGGTGTCGGCGGCCAGCAGTTTGCCGCCACCGATCACCACGAGGTCGTCGGCGAACATGCTGAGTTCGTTGATGAGGTGGCTCGACACGAACACGGAGCGGCCGCGGCGGGCGAAGTCGGTGAGGTGGAGCCGCAGCCAACGGATGCCGTCGGGATCGAGTCCGTTCGACGGCTCGTCGAGCAGCAGGACCTGAGGGTCTCCGAGCAAAGCGCCCGCGAGGGCGAGGCGCTGCCGCATGCCGAGGGAGAACCCGCCCGTGCGTTGGTCGGCGGCCGACTCGAGACCGACCTCGATCAGCACCTCGTCCACTCGGCTCGCTGGGATCGAGCTCATGGCGGCCATGGCCCGGAGGTGGTTTCGAGCGGTGTGGCCGGGGTGCATGCATCGGGCATCGAGCACGGAGCCGACGACGCGGGTCGGGTGACGGAGATCGTTGTAGCGGACGCCGTCGTAGCGGATCTCGCCATGGTCAGGGTGGGTGAGCCCGACCATCATCCGCATCGTGGTCGACTTGCCGGCTCCGTTCGGGCCGACGAAACCGGTGACGCGGCCGGCGGCGACGTCGAATGTCAGGTGGTCGACCGCGGTGCGGTTGCCGTAGTGCTTGGAGATTTCGTGGACGGTGATCATGAGGTTGCTCCTGGTGCGTGGTGATGGGTTTGGTTGGGTGAG
>JANPKU010000100.1:0-6498 GCA_031426215.1 Actinomycetes bacterium | reverse complement strand
CGTGGAGCTAAGGAGAATCGAACTCCTGACCTCTTCCATGCCATGGAAGCGCTCTACCAACTGAGCTATAGCCCCAGACGTGCCTGTAGGGACGGCGCATGTTATCAACCGCCACTCCCCCATCACAACGGCTCCGCACCGTCGCGACCTACCCCGCGACCGGTTGGGCCGGTGGGTCAAGCGGGCTCGGGTGTGGAGGTCTCCCACTCGACACGGGGAGCATCCATGTACAGCCGCTCGATCTCGTAGAACTCACGAACCGAGTCGAGAAACACGTGCACGACAACGTCGCCGTAGTCGATCAGTGTCCACTGCTGCTCACGAACACCTTCGGTGCGCACGGGTGAGCGACCCAACTCGACCTTCGCCTTGGCCTCGATGTTGTCGACGACGGCGCGCACCTGACGAGGGTTGGAGGCGCTGGCGATCACGAAGTAACCGGTGATCGAAAGCAGCGTGCCGACGTCGAGAATCAGGATGTCGGCGGCCTTGAGGTCCGACGCCGCCCGGGCCGCACAAACCGCAAGCGTAGCGCTCGTGTCGCCACCGGTTGGTGTATCGGTCTCAGACATGTGGGTCATCCATCACCCTCGACCGTATCGGGAACCGTCGTGTCGACGGGCACGAGCGTCGTGTCGACGGGCACGAGCGTCCCGGTGCGTCCTCGCGAGAGTTCGTGCTCGAGGTACGACAACCCAAGGATGACCTGTACATCGACACCCTCGATCACGGTTTCGGCGACGCGCACCTCGGCTTCTCCGAGCAGCGCGTCCGCAGCGTCGATCGTTTCCTGCAGCTGTCGCTCGTCGGCGACCTCGATGATCGTGACGGCCGGCACGCCGGTAGGTGCGGTGTCGACCGAGATGACATTGCCCGACAGGAACACCAAGCGGCCGATCAACTCGACGGCCAGATCGGAAGTCGACTCGTAGAGACCGTCGGCTTCAGCGAGCTCGTCATCGGTGAAGTTCGCGACGATCCTCGCCTTGAGACCTGTGTTCGGGGTCGAGACGAGTCCTGGCGAGACCTGCGCGAACACCAACGTCGAATCTCGACGGTCGATCAGCACGACGTCAACGTCCGTTGGATTCTGTTCCTCGTCGATCGGCACTACCACCAGATCTCGCACCGAGACCTCCCCCTGCCACAGCCGAGCGACCAGCGCATCGACGGTGTCGGGGGCGACCGGGCGATCGAAATCGTCGAGCGGAACGGGCTCGGGCGACACCGTGACGAGAGCGTTCTGCGCCAGCGACTCCCACACGGCCACGTCGCTCGCATGCGAGATGTCGGTCTCGGCGTCGTCGTCGATCGCCGTCAAGATGCTCGTCAGCTCGGTCAAGGTGAATGTCTGCGGACCAGCGGTGGAGATCAACCCGCCACCGCCCTGGGTGTCGACCACGTCGTTGGGCAACTCCAACTGCATCGGATCGACCCCGGGCAGCATCGCTTCGAGACCTGCCGCATCGACCACGGCTGCGCCCTGCACGGTGATCGACAGCATCGCCTCGACCGAAGCGATCAAGGCCTCGACGTCCGTAGCGTCGAACGATTCGTCGACCGGTCGACGTTGCAGCCCGAAACCCCCGCTGGCGTCGGCGTTCACCGGAACGGTGACGATGCTGCCGCCCTGCCCTTCGGGGAGGAGCGTGACCACCACGAGCGAGGCCAGCCGGCCCAACTCGTCAGTCACTGCGAGCGCTGCGTTTGGTGTAGCGGGGAATTGCTCCCGGGGTCGGATGTCGACACCGACAGCTTCGCCCTCCTGGGAGTTCGACAGTGTCACGAAACCGACGGCGAACATCGTCGATGCCAACGCGGTGAGCAGCACCGCCGTCACCACCCCGACGATGGTTCGACGGGTCCGACGTCGTGCGATCGCTGTCATGGCATCGCTCCGTACAAGCCACGCGAACGAATCACGTCGAGCACCGGAGGCGTCACCAGATAGTCGAGCGGTCGACCGTCGGTGAACCGTGCGCGGAGGTCGGTACTCGAGACCTCGAGTCGGGGTACTTCGACGCGGATCCAATCGACGTCGTCATCGAGCTCGACCGGCTCACCGGGACGATCGACGACCACCAACCGCGAACGCTCCACGACCTCCGACCAGCGACTCCAGGTGCGAAGACCGGCGGCGGCATCGTCGCCGATGATCGTGAACAATTCGGCGCTCGAGAATTCGTCGGCGAGCACGGCAAGCGTGTCGGCGGTGTAGCTGGGCCCGCCGTGGTCGATCTCTTGGCGTCCAGGCGTCAAGCCAGCGACATCGCGCACGGCTGCCTCCACCATCGCCAGGCGATCGGACGCCGCCATGATGGCTCGACTGCCTTCCTTCTGCCACGGCACGTTGGCCACCATCAGGATCACGAGATCGAGATCGAGCGCATGTCGAACGTTGACGGCTGTCACGAGATGACCGACGTGAGGCGGGTCGAACGTGCCCCCGAAGAGCCCGACACGACGCAACGGGGGATCGGTTGCGGGCACGATTCCACAATTTTATGGGTTCGAGACGAAAATCGGACGGAACCGACCCGACACGGGGTTGACAGATCTGTTACGTTGATGGCTCCCCCATATACCCCCGAGAACAGGGTTTACGACGACTTCTCCTGGGAAGTCTGCGTTACGGCGTCTGCCGCAACTCGATCACCTCGCTGGAATTGCTCTTTTCAAGTGCAAATCCGGGCGTCGGCTCGATCCGCATGGACGATCACCTGTGCCTAACGGCACATCCTGGCCCCGGAATCAACGAGAACACGAACGGTTGTAGGAAACATCATGAATGACTCAATTGGTCTCTACCTGAACGATATCGGCAAGGTTGCACTGCTGACCGCCGAAGACGAGCGGGAACTTTCGCGAATCATCGAAGCTGGTCGCGAAGCAAAAGAGCAGCTCGACAACGGCAAGCGTGGCGTGGCACTCAAGCGTCAGGTACGCGAAGCCGCCAACGCCAAGGATCGGTTCATCCGGTCCAACCTACGACTCGTGGTCAGCATCGCCCGCCGCTACCCGTTGCCGCAAGGCATGGATCTGCTCGACCTCATCCAAGAGGGCAATCTGGGCCTCGAGCACGCTGTCGACAAGTTCGACTGGCGCCGTGGCTTCAAGTTCTCCACCTACGCCACCTTCTGGATCCGTCAGGCGATCGGTCGGGCACTCGACCAGAAGGCCAGCCTCATCCGGATCCCCGGTGATCGCTCCGCCAGCCTCCGCGCTGCGCTGCGTCAGGCCTCCGGTGACGGAGAAACCCTCGACCAGACCAACGCCGAACTGCACCGTCTCACCACGCCGGTCAGCCTCGACAAGACCGTCGGCGACGACGGCGATGCCACCCTCGGTGACCTCATGGCGAACGGCGACGGCACCCCCGAAGACCACGTGATGACGATGGTCGACAGCGAACTGCTCGACGAACTGCTCGGCACCCTCGACTCGCGAGCCCGCTTCGCCGTCGAATCTCGCTTCGGCCTTGTCGACGGTGAGCGCAAGAGCTTCCGCGAAGTCGGCGAACAACTCGGCGTCACCGCCGAAGCCGCCCGACGACTCGTCAGCCGAGCAGTGGCCGGACTGCGCGACGACGCCGAGCGCATCCTCGCCGTCTGAACACCCACGAACTGGACACCTTGCAAGGGCGACCCGCACAAACGGGTCGCCCTTGTCGTTTTCGGCGCAGGTAGCCTGGACCGATGCCCGACGCTCGTGCGACATGGTCGCCCTCCTCCTGGCACGATCGACCGGTCGGCCAGCAGCCCGACTGGCCCGACACCGCAGCCCTCGACCAGGCGCTCAAGCAGATCTCGTCGATGCCGCCGTTGGTGTTCGCGGGTGAAGCACGATCGCTCCAGTCGGAGCTGGCCCGTGTTGCCGCCGGTCGAGCGTTTCTGCTCCAGGCAGGCGACTGCGCCGAAAGTTTCGAAGAGTTCTCCGCCGACAACATCCGAGAGAAGCTTCGAGTCATCTTGCAGATGGCGGTCGTCCTGACCTACTCCGTCGGCGTGCCCATCGTGAAGGTCGGGCGCATTGCCGGACAGTTCGCGAAGCCACGGTCGTCGCCCACCGAGACCATCGACGGCCTCGAGCTGCCATCGTTCCGCGGCCACATCGTCAACGACGTCAACCCATCCGAGGCGGCGCGAGTACCGAACCCTGATCGCCTCGTGCAGGCGTATCACCAGTCGGCGTCCACGCTGAACCTGCTGCGGGCATTCACCAAAGGTGGCTTCGCCGATCTGTCCCGCGTGCACGCCTGGACGCAGGAGTTCGTGGCGTCCAGCCCCGCCGGGCAGCGCTACGAGAGCGTTGCAGCGGAAATCGAACGGGCGTTGTCGTTCATGCGCGCATGCGGCATCGACACCGAGTCGCACCCGAACCTCGCCCAGGTCGACGTGTACACCTCACACGAGGCGCTGATCCTCGGCTACGAAGAAGCCCTCACCCGCCAGGATTCCCTCACCGGCGCATGGTTCGACTGCTCGGCACACATGTTGTGGATCGGCGAGCGCACGCGTGAACTCGACGGCGCCCACGTGGAATTCCTGCGCGGTGTCGGCAACCCGATCGGGTGCAAGGTCGGCCCCACCACCACTGCTGACTACGTCCTCGAACTGTGTGAAGTGCTGAACCCGTCACGCATCCCCGGCCGACTGACACTGATCGTCCGAATGGGCGCCGACAAGGTCGAAGGTGCGTTGCGCCCCCTTCTGCGAGCCGTCACCGACGCCGGACATCCTGTCGTGTGGGCCAGCGATCCCATGCACGCCAACACCTACACGGCGGCCAACGGCCTCAAGACCCGGCACTTCGACGATGTAATAGCCGAAATCGGCGGATTCGTGCGGGCGCATCGCGCCGAGGGGACCTGGCCGGGCGGTATCCACATCGAGCTCACCGGCGAGAACGTCACCGAGTGCCTGGGTGGCGGTGACGAATTGTCCGACACCGACCTCGACCACCGGTACGAGACGATGTGCGACCCGAGGCTCAACGCCCGCCAGAGCGTCGACCTCTCCTTCCGGGTCGCCGAACTCCTCCGCCAGTTCACCTGATCGAACCGGGTCGACGGCGGTGACTGCTCTCGACCTCACCGCCGACTGGCCGGTTCCTCACGTCTCCGCCGCAGTGCTGCGCGCCGGTCAAGTCGTCGCCACCATCGGCGACGTCGACCGGGTCCAGCGGCTCGCGTCGATCTCCAAGCCGATGACCGCATGGGCGACACTCGTGGCCGTCGAAGAAGGAGTCGTCGAACTCGACGATCCCGTCGGCCAGCCCGGCTGCACCCTGCGCCACCTGCTCTCGCACGCAGGGGGATACCCGTTCGATGGGACGAATCCGATCGCTCGTCCCGAGACCACCCGGATCTACTCCAACAGCGGCATCGAACTCGCAGCTCACACGATCGCAGCCGAAGCAGGTATCGACGCCGCCACCTACATCCACGAAGCGATCTTCGCCCCACTCGACATGACGTCGAGCACATTGCGCGGGTCACCCGCCCACCAGATCCGCTCGAACCTCACGGACACGTGCCGATTCGTCGCCGAGGTGATGCGGCCGACGCTCATCGATGCGAGCACCTCTGCAGAGGCGTGTCGCATCCACTACCCCACGCTGGCGGGTATCGTTCCGGGCGTGGGTCGCTACGACCAGTGCCCGTGGGGTCTGGGCTTCGAAGTGCGTGGCAGCAAGCAGCCGCACTGGACCGGGACGACCAATTCACCGCGTACGTTCGGCCACTTCGGCGGGTCCGGCACGATGTTCTGGATCGACCCTGATCGCGACATCGCCGTCGTCGCCCTCGCCGACCTCGACTTCGACGAGTGGGCAGACACCGCGCTGGCCGTCTGGCCGGAGCTGTCCGATGCCGTGATCGCCGAGTACGGCGGCCGCACAGGGGTTCCGGTGTGACCGTCTTCAACCACGGGGACCGCATCCGCTACGCCACCACCGGCGAGGACGGCCTGCCGTGGGTGCGTTACGGATTTGTCGGCGGCGTCAGCGGCCCCGATGGCCCGATCGTGGTGATGCTCGACGGTGAACTCGGCGGCGACGTCGTCGAGGCCGAGCACGTCGAGCCGGTCCACATCTGCAACGTCACGCTCACCCTCGGTGGATCCGACCTGCTCGATGATCCGTCACTTCGCCAGGGACTCGTCAACCTCTGGGCCGCCGAAGCCGAGAGCGCCGGCCTCGAGCTCGCTGCGCTGCACAGCATCGGAACCGGCGTACGCGACTCGAGCGAAGGGTACGCCCTCGCCGAACTCTCGAGCGGCGGCGAGCAATACGTGTTGCGAGCAACCCGATGCATCAAGCAATACGACGCCATCGTCGTGCACGCCGACCGCCCCAACCGCTGGGAAGTCCTCTGACCTGAACCGAGACGACACGAGACGACAGGGGTCAGACCCCAGTTGTCCCGGGACAACACGGGTCTGACCCGTGTTGTCTCGTTGACAGCTGGCTGTAGGTTCGTTCGGCGATGGGGCAAACGAT
>JANPKU010000099.1:0-4938 GCA_031426215.1 Actinomycetes bacterium | reverse complement strand
CCGCGGCGACCAGCCCGCCACCCCCGCCTGAGCACCTACCCCCCCCTCCCTCTCCGTTTGCGTGGCGTTTCCGGTGGGGCGCCCCCCCGGAAACCCGACGCAAACGGGGTTCAGAGCGTGGGGCGGCGCATCGGGAGGGTGTTGCGCCACTGACCGTCGGCCGCGTGGAGCGCAGCGGCCACGGCCGGCGCCGTGGGCACGAGGCCGATCTCGCCGACACCTTTGATGCCGAACGGCGAGCGGGGCTGCGGCACCTCGACCAACTGCACCTCGATCTCCGGCACGTCCTTGGCACGCAAGATGCCCAGCGATCGAAGCGTCATGTTGGTCGGGAACCCGGTCTCCGGGTCGGTCGGGAAGTCCTCGGTCAACGCGTAACCGAGGCCCATGTGGACCGACCCCTCCACCTGTCCCTCGACCAGCGTGGGGTTCACCGCCTTGCCGACGTCGTGGACCGCAACGACCTTCTCGATGTCGCCGGTCTTCGGGTCCGCGATCACCATCTGGGCTGCGAAGCTGAACACGGCGTGGATCGTCGGGTGGGCGACATTCGGATCGCCGAGCTTCTGCGTCCAGTCGACGACGTACTCGCCCTCGTAGTCGACGTCGATGTCACACCCGCCTGCGAGCGCTGCGGCCGCCGCCGAGCTGACCGAGCCGGCCACCATCAACGTGCCGCGCGATCCAGTGGTCTGGCCGAAGCCGAGTTCGCGTGTCGTGTCGACGATCACGTCGATGCGTTCCGGGTCGACTGTCAGCTCCTGTGCGGCCACCTGCAGTGCCACGGTGTGTACCCCCTGGCCCATCTCGGTCCAACCGTGGCGCACCTCGATCCGCCCCGGCAAGTCACCGACCGGAGACAGAAACCGCACCACCGCTCTCGACACCTCCCGAAATCCGTTGCCGAGCCCTGAGTTCTTCAAACCGAGGCCGAGGCCGACCGCCTTGCCCGACGCAATTGCGGCGTCGTAGGCGGGGCGCATCTGGTCGAGGCACGCTTCGGCCCCACCGGCGCCGTCGTCCATGATCTGGCCGGGACCCCACTCGTCGCCGGGGCGGATCACATTGCGTTTGCGGATCTCCCACCCGGAGATGCCGACCTGCTCGGCCAGCCGATCGAGCACACCTTCGGTCGCGAACTGTGCCTGGTTCGCACCGAAGCCGCGGAACGCACCGCACACCAGGTTGTTGGTTCGCACCGCGATCGTCTCGATGTCGAGCGCCCGCCACCGGTACGGCCCGCAGGCATGTCCGGCCGCGCGTTCCAGTACCTTCATCCCGACGCTTGCGTAGGCACCCGAGTCGCCGATGCCACGCACCTTCAACGCAGTCAGATGCCCGTCGGCGTCGCAGCCGGCCCAGTATTCGAGTTCGATCGGATGTCGCTTGGCGTGCATCCGCAAGCTCTCCTCACGCGACAGCGTGCACTTCACCGGTCGGCCGAGTAGCCAGGCCGCCAGGGCGGTCTGCGCCTGGTTGCTCATGTCCTCCTTGCCGCCGAACGCCCCACCGTTCGAGACCAGTTCGACGGTGACGCGCGCCTGGTCGACGTCGAGCACAGCAGCGATGTCGTTGCGATCGTCCCACACTCCTTGACCACCCGAGTAGACGTGCAGGGTCCGGCCGTCATCGTCACCGTCGGTCGGGACTGCCACGGTCGACTCGGGTTCGAGGAACGCATGCTCGATGCGCTGCGTGTGGAACGTCTCGTGCACGGTGAAGGCGCTTGCCGCGAACGCTGCCTCGAAGCCGTCGCCACGGGTGTACGCACTGGTCGACAACACGTTCAATTCGGTGCCCCACACCGACAGCGGCGCGGTGTCGGCAAGCGCAGCTCGGGCATCGGTGTTCGGCGTGAGCACGTCGTAGTTGACGTCCACCAACATCGCCGCGGCCCGGGCATGGTCGCGTGTGTCGGCCACGACGACGGCGATCACGTCACCGGCGTACGACGTTCGACCACCGACGGGGATCATCACCGGCCAGTCCTTGTAGATGATGCCGACCCGCAGTTCGCCGGGGACGTCGTCGGCGGTGAACACGGCCTCGACCCCTGGTGCCGCCAACGCTGCCGCGGTGTCGATGGCAACGACGTCGGCGCGGGCATGGTCGGTGAGATGGAGCGCCGCGTGCAACAGGCCAGGGATGCGGATGTCGTCGACGTAGCCGCGATCGCCGAGCGCGAGCGGCGCTGCTTCGTACTTCGCTCCCCCGCCGCCGATCTCGGCCGACAGCGCCGGCGTGCACACCACGCCCTGCGCGACGGCTTCGATCGCGTCGAGGATCTTCACGTAGCCGGTGCACCGGCACAGGTGTGCGCCGAGGTGCGGCGCCATGCCCTCACGCGTCAGCGACGTGCCCTTCTTGTCGATCTGCGACTTGGCTCGCATCACGATGCCGGGGATGCAGAACCCGCACTGCAGTCCGCCGCACGCAGCGAACGCGTCGGCGAAGGTCTGGCGTTCGGTTTCGTCGACACCTTCGAGCGTGACCACCGACTTGCCCTCGACCTTCGCGAGGTCACACTGGCATGCGACGATCGCCTTGCCGTCGACGAACACGGTGCAGCATCCGCATTGTCCCGACGGCGAGCATCCGTCCTTCGCCGAGGTGATGTCGAGTTCCTCGCGCAGCGCAGCGAGCAGATGCGGATGCGAACCCCGCACGGTCACCGGTGACCCGTTCACCTCGAACGCGATGCGAGGAACGTCGCCGACATCAGAGGTGGCGGGCGCGTCGGCGAGTTCGGTCACGTTTTACAGTTTGTCAAAGCCCGGGCCCAACCGAAAGCCCACCCCCGTGAACGCCGGATTACATCAGTGGGACAACACGGGTCAGACCCGTGTTGTCCGACAGGCGGGGCAGCGGACCGAGAGGGCGAAGTGACCCAGTTCTAAGTGCAGGCCGTATCCGTGGTCGAGTCGTTCAGCGAGCGCGGTGAGTTCTTCCGACGGGATGTCGGTGACGGCGCCACAGCCGTCGCACACTGCAGCAACCGTGCGCGCTCCGGCCCATCGGTAGGCAGCAGGCCCGTGGCCGAGATGGACGTGTTCGATCACGCCGACCTCCTCGAAGTGAGACAACGATCGATACACGGTGGCGAGATCGATGTCCTCGTGGCGCTCGGCGAGTTCCTCGGCGGTCACCCGTCCGGGGGTCGTCGACAGATCTTCGAGCAGCGTGAGTCGCGCCCGGGTGAGGCGTCCGCCCCCGCCGCGCACCCGCTCGAGTGCATCGTCGAAGGCTGGGCTCGTCACGGCGCCCACCGTACGCGCCGTCGCACACCGCAGCGGGCCTCAGCCATGGGGTTCGGCCATCGGGCCGTAGAGCTCGGGTCGGCGGTACTTCGCGAAGTCGAACAGGGTCTCGGTGTACTGCTTGCACCAGTCGAGGTCGCATTCGGCCACGATCACCTCGTCGCCGTTCGTGGACGCCTTTGCCAGCAACTCACCAGACGGCGCAAAGATGGACGACTCGGCGAGCGAGTCGACACCCTCCTCCACACCACCCTTGGCCACACCGACCACGAACGTGCCGTTCTGGTACGCACCCGACGACATGACCAGCGCGTTGTGGAACCCCTGCAACGAATCCTGCGTCGGATCGGGCGCATAGTGCAGCGGCGTGTTGTAGCCGCACAGGATCAGCTCCACGCCTTGCAAGCCCATCAGGCGATACGACTCGGGCCAGCGCCGGTCGTTGCAGATCATCATCCCGACCCGTCCTCCGAACGCGTCCCACACCCCGAACCCGTCGGGTGACGGCTCGAAGTAGTACCGCTCGGCGTGCTGGAACGGCCGGTCCGGTTCGTTGCCGGCATGGCCGGGAATGTGCACCTTCTTGAACGTGCCCACGATGCGTCCGTCGCGCTCGACCAACGTCTGGACGTTCCAGCGGTGCGTCGTGGCGCCGGCTGATTCCTCGATCAGCGCATAGCCGAGGCTGAAACCGACCTCGAGGCGCTTCGCTTCGTCGAACAGTGGTTGCGTCACCTCACTCGGCATCGCGCGTTCGTAGAAGTGGTCGGTGGTGGAGATGTCGTCGACGAACCACCGTGGGAAGAACGTGGTGAGCGCCAGCTCGGGGAACACGACCAGGTCGCTTCCCTGACTCGCCGCTTCCTGCAACAGCACCATCATGCGCTCGACCACGTCGACACGGTCGTCGGTCAGTTGAACCGGGCCGAGTTGCGCTCCGGCGACGGTGACAATGCGGGTCATCCGAGCATTCTGGCAGCGACCTGCACGAGGCGGGGGCCGCCCTGGTCGATCATCCACGCCAGACCCGGCCGCGGCGCGATCGCCGGACGTCGCGGCAGGGTCGCTCCGAGCAGCTCGCCGTCGACGTCACCCATCGAGGTCATGATGAGACCACACCGGGTTCGGGCGACCTCACGTGTCCAGTGCCCGTAGGCCACCCGGACCACTTCGAGTCGAGCAGCGACGGCAAGGGTCACCCCGGGCGTGGTGATGAGCAGGCCGAGACGGCCGTCGGGATCATCGACTCGTTCGGCGTCGTCGACCACCACCAGAGCGGGGTGGGTGGCGAGATCGCCGTCGGTGACATCGGTGAGTTCCGACCGATGGCGTTCGACCCGGATCACCCGCCCGTCGGGGTGGGCCCGGCGCCACGACGCTTCGATCTGGCGGAGCGTGGTCGATCGACCGGTCCGTGCAGCGCCACCGATGAACACATGGTCGCCGACGGGCACTCGCAGCACCGCAGGTTCGAGGTCGTCCGCTCCGAGACCGACCAACAGCTCGACCGGTTGATCCGCCGACGCGTTCGACGACGGCCCCCGCTCGACCGACGAGTGAGCATCGAGGAGATCCGCGTCGATCCTCTCCGGCAACACTCGCACCCGCATCGGATCGCCGATGCGCTCGGAAGCTCCGGCGGGGACTCGGGCAACGTTGCGGAACGGGTCGGGGTCGAAGA
>JANPKU010000098.1:0-18214 GCA_031426215.1 Actinomycetes bacterium | reverse complement strand
TCGGCACCTGAAGGTGTTGCGCGATGCGGGCCTCGTCGAGGTCCGTCGCGACGCGCAGCGTCGGCTCTACCGCCTGCGCGCCGAACCCCTGCGAGAACTTGACGAGTGGCTCGAGCCGTACCGCGCTGAGCTGGCCGGCCGCCTCGATTCTCTCGAACGGCACCTCGAGCGCACTGCCGCCCCCATCTCCCCAAGACCAACGAACCAGAAAGCACGTCCCGAATGACCGACGACATCACCACCCGCTACGACGGTGTGCTCGAACGCACCGCCGACCGGGGCATCATCCGCTTCGAACGGCACCTCACCTATGACGTCGGTGACGTGTGGAACGCCATCACCAGCCCCGAGCGGCTGGCCGACTGGTGGCTCCCGTTCGACGCCGACATCACGGTCGACCTCCGCGAAGGCGCCGAGATGATCTTCGCAGGATCGAACAACGGCGAACCGATCACGATGGTCTGCACGATCCTCCGCGTCGAAGCGCCGCTGCTCTTCGAGCACACGCACCCGGCTCCCGGATCGACGATGCTCTGGCAACTCGAGGCCGTCGATACCGGCTGCATCCTCCGCTTGAGTCACACCATCCCCGACGTCCAAGAGGCGATCGACAACTGCTACCTCGTCGGGCTCCAGACCTCGCTCGACCGGCTCACACCCGCCCTCGCCGGCCGTCCCGCACCGTGGGACTGGGACACCTTCGGCGCCGACCGGGACCAATACGCCGGCCTCGGCCTCGCAGCCCCGGTGGATGTGTCGTGAACAGCCCAGCCGAACAGCTCCTGCGCGTGCAGAACTTCATGCTCTCCACCGACGGCTACGGCACAGGCCAAGGACAGAGCTTCGAGCAACCCTTCGGTCACGCCGACCCCGCGGTGCTCGCGTCGTGGGCGGGCGCGACGGCGAGTTGGCCCAACCGCACCAACCCGGGAGGCACACGTGGCCTCGACGACTACTTCACTCGCGACTTCACGAACAACATCGGCGCTGAGATCATGGGACGCGGCAAATTCGGTCCGCAGACAGGGCCCTGGGACGATCTCGAGTGGGAAGGCTGGTGGGGCGACAACCCACCGTTCCACACGCCGGTCTTCGTGCTGACCCATCACGAACGACCGACCATCTCACTTTCGGACACGACCTTCCACTTCATCGACGCAGAGCCGTCGGAGGCTCTACGACAGGCGAAGGCCGCCGCCTACGGCAAGGACGTGCGTCTCGGCGGCGGTGTCTCCACGGTCCGCGAGTTCCTCGACGCAGACCTCGTCGACACCATGCACGTCGCCGTCGCCCCGGTCGAGATCGGAAGGGGCGGCAGGCTGTGGGAATCACCCGACGACCTACTTGATCGGTTCCACCGCGAGACGATCCCGAGCCCAAGCGGAATCATCCACCACCTGTTCTGGCGCCGCTAGATCGGGCGACCTGACCGAGATGAACACTCGGGAACGGCCCAAGCAAGCATCCTGGAGCTGAGCAACATTTCGATGCTCGCCCGTTTCAACGCCATCACCGCCCACACGCACGCCGGCGACACCGTCTCAGTGACCGAAGTGAGCAACGCCTGGGACGCTCTGGAACGGCATGGTCACATCAATCCGTCCTGGGCTGCTGCCTCAGCAACGGCGATCTGGCTGGCCGGGCGCAATCATCGCGACCTCGCCCTCGGCTACCTGCGATGGGCCGCCCACCTCGGGCACCACAATGCTCTCGTGTTTTACGCGGACGCACTCTCCCATTTCGATCTCCCCACGGACCCTGATGGTCCGCACGAACAACTCGAATCACTCCTCGACCAACTCGACTTCGTCTAGCGAAGCCTCAACACCCCCCCAACCGGCAGAAGTCGGTCGCCTCTTCGGGTCGACGGGGCACTGCATGATCACTCGACCGCAGGCGTCCGGTTGAGGACCCCGAACCAGACACGTGTCGGGTCCTCAACACCACCCAAGGCTGCCACGTGCGACCAGCCCTCAAGTGGGTCGATAGACGTCGCCTCGGTGATCGATACGCAGCACCGTGACGGTGCGCTCGATCTCGTCGATTCGATACAGGACGCGGTAGCTCCCGCGGCGGGCGCTGTGGATGCCGGCGAGTTCTTTTCGCAGGTCGCGGCCGACGCGACGGGGATTGTCGATCAACGACCCGGTGATGAGGTCGATGACGGCGGCACTGACCGCTTCGGGCAGCGTCTCGGCGATCGCACGGGCCGCTGGACGAGCGACGATCAGTTCGTGGCCGCTCTCGGTCACGGACGTGTCGACGGCCGCAACGCTCGGACGGCGTCGACGCCTCGGACCACATCGCCGGCAGAGACCGCCGCCTGGGCTTCGACGAGCTCCTTGATGGCGTCGTGGTCACCGAGCAGTTCGAGGGTTTCCTCGAGACTGTCGAGATCGTCGGGGCTGATCAGTACGGCGGCCGGCCGACCGTTGCGCGTGACAACGATACGTTCGTGTTCGCGGTCGACGCGGTCGACGAATTCGGAGAACCGGTCTTTCACGTTCCGCAGCGAGTCAGTCGTCATGGTCACGATTGTGCCACGGGCTGAGATCTTCGGCAAGCCACTCGGCGACAACCAAGAGCGACTTGCCACAGCCCACTTGAGATCCGGCAGAACGTCCGTAACCCCTTCGTGTCGACGGGGCTCCACACAATCACCATCGACCGGAAGCGTCCGGTTGAGGACCCCCAACCGGACGCGGCGGACCGTGAACATGCGGTGGTCGATGGGCCACAGGCGAGGAGATGATTCGATCGGTGGGCTTGATTCTCCGTGACATGCGTCGGCCTGCTCGGTGCGGTGGGCGTATGGGGGGATCGCGGTGATGGGTCGGTGGCCGTAGGGTCGGCGGGCTCGGCAACCGCCGTTTCGTCGGCGTCTAGGATCAATAAATGCGCTGCCGACACGCCCTTGCCGCCGACCTGTCGGTGCTGACGGCGGTGCTGTCGCGGAGCTTTCTCGACGACCCACTGATGCAGTTTCTGTGTCCGGAGCAAGCCACTCGCAATGCCGATCTGCAGGTGCTGTTCAGTGTGGCTGCATCCGCTGGTCTGCGACGTGGACACGCCTATGTCCTCACCGACCCGGCCGGCAAGATGGCCGGGGCTGCGATCTGGTCGCCGCCCGAGATCGCAGCACTCTCCGACGACGAGGCTGGTCCAGTGGTCAACGCGATCGTGGGTCGCTACGGCGACGAGGGCCTGATGCGCCTGGGCGCGATGTCCGAGGCTATGGATGCAAACCATCCCGACAGCCCGCATCTCTACCTGTTCATCGTGGGTATCGATCCGAGCCAACAGGGCCGGGGACTCGGCGAGCGCTTGTTGGCGCCCACGCTGGCGAACTGCGACGCCACCAGTGCCGCCGTATATTTGGAGTCGACGAATCCGCGCAACGTCGGCTTCTACCAGCGGCTCGGATTCGACATCGTGTCGGAGTTCCACCCCGAAGGCGGGCCGCTACTCACCGGAATGTGGCGCGAACCAGTGAGCTGAACCGACGCCTTCTTGACGTCGGCACTCGATCAGAACCGCACCTGAAAGAGAGATCTACGACCATTGGATCATGCCGTAGTGTCGAGTCGGCGCCGGAACGGATCGGCGTGCGAACGATGGAGAGATCGACATGGGCAAGACGGTTCTGATCACCGGAGCAGGATCCGGTTTCGGCAAGGCTACGGCGATCGAGTTGGCCCGTCGTGGTCACAACGTGATCGCGACGACCGAGACACAGGAGCAGGCCGACGCCTTGAGCGCGGAGCTGCCAGACCTCACAACGATGAAGCTCGACGTCACCGATGCTGGCGATGTAGCGAGCGCCGCAAGCCTCGGTGTCGAGGTCCTCATCAACAACGCAGGCGTTGGTGTCCTCGGCCCGATGGCGACGGTCCCGATGGACAAGGTGCGTCTTTCGTTCGAGGTGAACGTTCTCGGCATGGTCGCGATGTCACAAGCGGTGATCCCTGGGATGCGCGCGAGAGGTTCGGGACGCATCATCAACGTTTCATCGATCGCCGGCGTGCTCGCATCACCGCTCGGGTCGCCGTACTGCATGACGAAACACGCTGTCGAGGCGTTCACGAAGTCGCTGCGAGGCGAACTCGCGCCGCACGGCATCGACGTCACCAAGGTCAATCCCGGGCCCTACAACACGGGCTTCAACGACCGCATGGTCAACAACATCCCGACCTACATCGACGAGGGTGACACGAGCGCCACCGAAACCCACGCGACCCTCGCGCCGATCGTGCTCGGCGAACAGCTCGATCCCATCGAGGTAGCACTGAGCCTCGCCGATCTCACCGAAGCCGACGAGACTCCGGAAGAGACTTTCCTTCCGGCAGGCATCGTCGAAGCCCTCGCCGCACTGCTCTGACGCGCCCGGCGCTGATCGGTTGCATCGTCGAGACGGCGTCGGCGGGTGGGATCACTCCACCTCCTCATCAACCGCTGACCGGAAGCGTCCGGTTGAGGACCCGCATCTGAGACGAGGTTGCCAAGCGCCACGGCGCGGCCGGAGAGCACCCGATAACGCGAACGCCATAATCCCACAGCCGACGCGCAACGACCACGACGGTACGGCCCAAGCACCGCACCCGATATCACCGGTCGTGTCCCGAACCGTAGCAAGGGCGCCAGCCCGCAGCGATCTGACCGAGATCGTCCAAAGCTCTTGTTCCTCTGTTGCCGATACCCGATTCTCATCAGCGTTGCAGGCGTCGATCTGGAGTACGAGCGTCCGGTCACCGCGAGTTCAGCATCGACGATTTTGGAATCTCGTCGTCCGCTACAACCGAGGGCATTCGGAGACCGCTCGATAACGGTCCGGACAATCACCGGCAATCGGGAACGGCCCGCGCGGCACCACGGCCCAAGCAGCGCACTGCACACTTTCCCGGACGCGAGCCGGACGTTCACGTCGGTGGTGCGGTGCGCAAACCAGGTTGCTGGTAACACCGAGCACCGCCGATCGGGGATCCTTGCCATCCGATGCGGGCCTGCGGCCATTGCTTGTGCACACTCAGGTATGGCTTTCTGGGTGGCACGCGGATTGGTGCTGTTGTTCTTGGCCGGCTGTGGTTCGTCGACGGGGGGCGACAACGCTGTTCAAACCGACGTGGTCGCCGACACAGTCACCACGGTGGAGGAATCGCCTCCATCGAGTGAACTCGTAGCGCCATCGATGAGCTACGACGCGGTGGACGATGCCATACCGATGGTTGAGTTTGAGGGCGATCGCACCGATGTGCCGGCACCGTACTTCGGGTCGCAGAACGCATCTGGCGGTGCTGCAGAACCAGTGGACGAGTTCGCGCCGGCCATCGAGGACCAGGAGTTCTGTTGGGCGGTCGCAGCGATCAATTCTCGACCGCAACCGAGGGACGAGTTCCAGGAGGTGGTCGTGGCTGACGGGTACTTCTCCTCGATTCGGCCATTCGCCGTGCCCGCGGTGAGGAGCGAGCTCGATGTGTTGATCGGCTTCACCGAAGTCATTGTCCTGCAAGGGTCGTTCACCGAAGCCGACGAGGTCGACCGCGGGGAAATCGCCACTGCGTTCCAGTCGATCAGCACGTTCGTTGACGAGCGCTGCCTCGGCATCTCGTAGTTGGTACCACGTAATGAAGGCAGCCAACCGTTGAGCCAGCAGATTCGGCCGCCGCCGCAACAAATGTGTCGTGCGCTGGCCGGTGGGCTGGGCAATGATCAGCGGCATGGGGGAGGTCGAAGTCGTCGTCGCGCATTCGGAACGTGTGACGTTGCGCGTCGGCGATGTGTTTCTCAAGATCGATACGGATCAGGCGCGCATCGACCGCGAGGTCGAGGTGATGACGATGGCACCGATCCCGACTCCGGACGTGCTTTGGCACGAGCCGCCGGTGCTCGCTGTCGCGGCAGTTCCAGGCCTGGCGCTCGGTGTGCTCGGGGAGCCTTCGCGTGCGTCGTCGGCGGCGTGGGTTGCGGCGGGTGCCGCCGTGCGCACGCTTCACGACGCTCCGCCGCCGTCGTGGTCGAGTAGCCAATGTCAGCAGCAGCCCGTTCGCAGCAGTCATGGCACGATTGAGTTTCCGCCATTGCTCGACACGCAGTGTGAATGGCTGATGGCCAACGACGTCGTGTCTGATGACGTTGTCAGACGCAATCGCCAGATCGCGGAGGCGGCGCTGCGGCCATGGAGGCCGGTGTTCATCCACGGTGACCTGCAGATCGTTCATGTCTTCGTCGACGGTGATCAGGTGAGCGGCGTCGTGGACTGGTCCGAGGGCGGCCACGGTGACGCGATGTATGACCTTGCGACTCTGACGCTGGCGCACGAGGAGCATCTGGATGATGTTGTCGAGGGCTATGGCGGCGACGTCGAGATCGATGTGCTGCGGGCGTACTGGTCGTTGCGAAGTCTGATGGTGATCCCGTGGCTGGTTGAGCACGGCTACGGCGCGCCAGCGACGTTTCCAGAGGTCGCCGTGCTCAAGGCGCTGGCAGCCCGTTCATAGACGAGTGCGTTCACCCCGTTTGTCTCGCCTTGTCTCGCCAGTTCGCTCGAGCCCGCGCGCCGAACAGAACATCGACGAGGCGTTGTCAGGCAAACACGGTGCACTGGGCGCGGATGTCCGGAATCAGAAGCCCGATGACCAGGAAATTCGTGCGAACTGGACGGCTAATTCGCGACCATTCGCCGCTGCTTCGCGTGCAGCACGCGTGCAGGGTCGATCTGGACCTCGGCTACGCACTACGAAAACACCGATTTACCAGGTACTTCCTGGTGGAGACGATGGGAATCGAACCCACGACCCACTGCTTGCAAAGCAAACGACGGCGATCCGGAAGTGCCTAGTAAATGGCTATCTAGCAGGGATGATGCGAGCGTCCCTCCTTCGGGTGTTGCCCCTTCTGGACCCCTGTTCCCCACTGCTACTGGCACGCTAATGGCACGGATTGTGATGGCCAGGAGAACCGCTCGGACAGTTGTGGGCTGGGCCTCGTATTCACCGTGATCACCGACCGATCGTCAGCCAGCGCGCAGCGTGGGGGTCGCCTGCTGAGGGCGATGCGGGCCTGCTCGTAGGTACCCGATCAGTTATTGACGATTACCGGACATTCGCTTGGGCCTGATGCGGTCGGAGCCATCGCCCCTCGAGGGTGATGACGCTTGTTCACACCAAATGGGTGTTCCGAACGCTCAGCTTGGTTGCAGGTATCGGCGGAGTGCCTCTCGAATCACGTCAGATGGCGACGTGTGATCTTGTTCGGCGCGCTGGATCAGTCGATCTTTGAGTTCCGGATCGAGGCGCACTGACTCGACGGACGCCGGTGCCGAGCCGAGTGTCGGGCGCCCCCGCTTGTTGCGCCGTGCGACGAGGTGGTCGATGTCGTACCCGGCTTCGGCCTCGGCGGCGAGAGCTTCGATTTCGGAATCGCTGAGGGTTCGGTTCGTCGTCATTGTTCGAGCAGCTTTCGGTACTTGGGTCGCAGGGCCATTGCGTGGATCACGATCTCGCCGCGCTGGTCGACGAGGACCACGAGTTCGAGCAGATTGTCCGCTCGATCCGGGCCGACGACGAGCCACCGGTCTGGGTCCTCGCCGATGTCCTCGATCGCCATCGAGTGTGCGACGGCGTGGTGGATGTCAAGATCGTCGACGCCGTGCCGGCGAGCAGAAGAATGGATCTCCACACGACAATATTGTACTACAGAATCCAAGCAGCTGGGCTGGACGAGCGTGATTTCGTGGCGCGGGACTTGGGCCGCTATGCAGCGCGAAGCACAGCTTCGGACCTGTGTTTACGGGTGGCGAAGTGTGCGGGCGCCGCGCAGACCGCAGTTGGTATTGAGCTTGCGTCTGACCCCGTCGATCCAACCCGGAACTGATCCGTTCGTCGAGAACGTCGTCGCGGCTCACGTGTCCCGGCGTGTGAGGTCGAGACCGGTTTCTTGAAGTCACGAATCAGACGCTCGACTCCTGTGCGTGATGGTCGAACAACCAATCGTGGAGTTCTGCTGCGGGCCACCTCGATCATTTCGAAGTTCTGCGTCTTCCTCGGCCGCCAGCAGGATCGGGCAGCGGTGTCGGCGATTGCCGGAGTGCTGCTGTGTTGACGCGCTTGCAGGGTCGGTATAGCGGAGCATCCCCGGAAACGCTCATGCTGCAGGTTCTGCGTCGGCGACGTCGGTGGTGTCGGCATCGAGTTGGTCGTCGAGCGCTGAGATCACTCTCGGGGTGCGGAGCCCGACGTAGATGGCTCCGATTGCGAGCAGTACCGTAGCGACGACCATTGCCTGGGAGAATCCGTCGGCGAGCGCAGTGCGAACGATGCCGACGATGGATGGGGCGTCGGGACCGGATTGCGCGGCCACGCTGAAGCCTGCTGCGGCGGAGTCTCGGACTGTGTCGAGTGTTCCGGTGGGCAGTGCTGCAGAGGAGTTGTCGATGGAGGTTCGGTATCCGGCGGTGAGTGCAGATCCGAGTACGGCGATGCCGATCGCGCCTCCGAGTTCGCGTGACACGTCGTTGGTCGCTGATGCCACGCCTTGTTTGGCGCGTGGGAGTGCTTCGACGATCGCTTCGGTTGCGGGAGGGGCGGCGAGGCCCATGCCCGCACCGAAGATCACCAATGCGACGGCGAACACCCAGTAGGACGTCGAGGGTTCCACGAGCGCGAAGATGCCTGTGCCGATCGCCATCAGTATCAGGCCCGAGGCCCCGACTGCTCCGCGTCCGAGTTTGACCGACCAACCCGGTGCCTTGGTTGACAGGAACGGGAGCAGCACGCCGACCGGAAGCAGCGCAGCAGCGATCTGGAATGGGCTGTAGTCAGCGACGAAGCCGAGGTATTGCGCCGCCACGAAGAAGTAGCCGAACACCACGAGGAACTGCACGAAGATCGACACCGATCCGGTGCTGAATCCGCGCAGGCGGAACAGTCGCACGTCGAGGAGCGGGGTCGCTGTGTGGAGTTCCCAGAGCGCGAATCCGACGAGGCCGACGACCGCTGCGATGAAGCCGGCGACGGTGATCGTGTCGGTCCATCCCTTCACGGGACCTTCCGTGATCGCAATCACCAACCCGCCGATGCCGATGAGTGACAGCAGCGCTCCTGGAGGGTCGATGTTGGCGTGCTCGGGGTCGTTGGTCTCGGGGACGAACACGAACGTCATCACTCCGACCACGGTGGCGGCGATCGCCATGGCTAGGAAGATCGAACCGAACCAAAAGCTCTCGACCAGCGCGCCGGCGACGAGCATGCCGATCGTGCCGCCCAGCGATGCGCTGGCGGTCCACAAACCGATCGCCGTTCCCCGTTTCGAGACCGGCATGGCAGAGGTCAGCGTCGATAGCGTCCCAGGGAAGATCATCGCAGCACCGATACCGCCCACTACCCGTGCGGCGATGAGCACGCCGACCGAGTCGGCGAGCGACGCCCACAACGATCCGGCGATGAACACGGCGAACCCGATGAGCATGAGGCGACGTCGGCCGAACTTGTCGCCGAACGCTCCCATTGGTAGGAGCAGCGCCGCGAGGCTGATGGCGAATGCGTCGACGATCCATTGCAGGTCGGACTGGCTGGCGTTGAGATCACGCCCGAGAGACGGGATGACGACACTGAGACTGGCGACGCCGGCGATGATCAGCACGACGGCCAGACACATCGAGGCGATGATCCAGTTGGTTCGCTGCGTTGCGGCGAGATCCGTTTCGTGTGTCGCGGTGGGCACCGTTGGGGTTGTCATGCGGAGGACTCGTTTCATTGAGCGGTAAATGATCGACCCGGACGATAGTGAACTCAGCGTTCAATAGACAACCTTACGCCCAGAAAGTACGTTCCATGTCGCTACCGTGACTCCATGACAGCCGTGGACCCCCGTATTGCCAGGACCCGCAACGACGTCTTGACCGCAACCATCGGCGTGCTGATCGACGAAGGGTGGGACGCAGTTACCCAGCCGCACATCGCTCGCGTCGCCGGCTACTCGAAGGCCACGGTCTATGCCCACTGGCCCGAGCGGATCGACCTGCTGCGCGACGCATTTGCGCGTTACGGCGACATGCCACACCACGCCCCGACCGGTGTCCTGCGCACGGATCTGATCGGTGAACTCAGCAGTTTTCGTTCAGCGATGGTCGATCACCGACTCGACCGCGCCATGGTGGTCCTGGCCGAACGGGCGTCCGCGGTTCCGGAAATCGTCGACATCCGCAACGCGTTCACGCTCGACGGCGAACGACCCATTCGCCAGATCCTTGCCCCAATCGCATCGGGTGCCGACCTCGAGGCCGCAGTATTGATGCTGTCTGGCATGGTGCTGCACTCGGTATTCATGCACGGCGACCCCCCAACCGACGCAGTCATCGAATCTGCCGTCGACATGACCCTACGCGGACTATCGGCCGCCTGACTACGCCCGTTCGCAGGCCAACGGCACATACCGATCAGCGAACGTCACCTACTAACCCAAGCGAAGATCAGGCCAGGAACGCTCTGGCCGGCGCCGCCGACGCACTCAGTCAGGTCGACGGCGCGACCGGCCGTATCGCGACCACCGTCGGGCACCACCCTCGTCTCGGCGAAGTGATATCTCGTGTCACGAATGGGCCGAACCCGAGTGGTTTCCTTCCGCCGGGAGATGGGTTGCGGCGCTCATGTTATGTGTGGGTCGGCCAGGCCATCGACGCTCAGGCCTCCCGGATCGGTGTGGCCTTGTGCGTTGGCGCACGCACGTTCCGATCGCTGTCGGTGACTCGCAGAACTCTCGGCTCGATGCTGCTCGTTCGATCTTTAGTTGTGACAATGATGGCGTGACGACCGCTGATGTCGATGCGTGGCTGGACCAGACAACCAACCCGAAGCGGGATGTGATCGCAGCAGTGCGCGCTGTCGTGATGAGCGACGAACGCATACAGGAAGCGATCAAGTACCGAGCCCCGGCGTTCCTGCACGGCGGGATCATGGCCTACTTCCACTGGAACGCCAAGGAGTTCGCCAGCCTCGTTTTCCCGAGCGGCTCGAAGATCCCCGGTGAGTTCGAACGGCTCGAGGGCGACGGTCTGCAACGCATGATTCGCTTCGTTGACGTCGCCTCGGTCGAAGCGGCGCGGAACGATCTGCTCGACATCGTCGATCTGTGGTGCGCCACCAGCTGATCGCTCATGGTGCGTACCGAGAACTTTGACCAGGTCCATGTGCAGTCGACTGCGGAGCTACGCACCTGGCTGCTCGATCATCACGGACAACACGACAGTGTGTGGCTCGTCACCTTCTTGAAGGCGCCGGCCGGGTCCCCGAACGAGGCGAAGTACGTGAGCCGTGACGAGGTGCTCGACGAGCTTGTGAGCTTCGGATGGATCGATGGGATCCGCCGCAAGCTCGACGACAAACGCACCATGCAACTGATCGGGCCGCGACGCGTCCAGCACTGGTCCAAGTCCTACAAGCACCGTGCGGCCGACCTGATCGCCGACGGGCGGATGCACCCTGCTGGCCTCGCTGCGATCGAGTCGTCGAAACTCCGCGGTCTGTGGGACTTCATGGACGACGTGGACGCACTCATCGCACCCGACGACCTCATCGCCGCTCTCGACGCGAACGAATCGGCCCGACAGCACTACGAGGCGTTCCCACCATCGACCAAGCGCAACACGCTGCGCTGGATCAAAGTGGCCAAGACCGAGGCAACCCGATCGAAGCGGATCGCCACGACCGCTCGGCTCGCTGCTGACAACCGCCGAGTCCCGAACGCCTAACGAAGAGCGATCCGACCGGTTGTGTTGTCCCGACAGCGTGGCGTCACTCTTAGCGGTAGGCACTACCGACCCCGGTCGTCGTCTCGAGACCGCCGTCGCCCTCGGGACTATGCGGCGCCGCAGTAGGGCCGAAGCGTGCGGGTATTCCGCGGACCGAAAACGGATTACTGAGCGGCGATATCGAGCACCTCAGATAGACGTCCGACGTGGATGAGATCATTTCGTCCACCCCGGTCGCAGCAGCTCGCGTAGTTGTGGTGCCAGCCACGTTGGCAGAACTGGCGAGTCCCGTCGAACGATCGTGAGCGCGGCCGCGTCGACGCGTGGTCTTGGCCGGAACGCTCCTCGGTCGATGGTCGGGCCCAAGTGAAACTCCCACCACGGTGCCCACGCTGCCGTGCGCAGCGACGCCGGCGGTTGACGGCTGTGCTTCACCGCAACTTCGCGCTGCACGATCAGGTCGATGCGATCAGGACCACGGTCCGGGGCGTCGAGGAGTCTGACGAGGATCTCGGTCGTGAGCCCGAACGGCGGGTTCGCGACCACCCGAAACGGCGTCCTTGGCAGGCGCAGTCCACGGAGGTCTGCTTCGATGACGCGAGAATTGCCGTCGGCGCCCCAACTCACCATGATGTCGCGCAGCCGTCTCGACCAGACCGGATCGCGTTCGACCGCCCACACCTCGACGCCGGCGTAGAGCAGCGGAAGCGTCAGCGCACCCCTGCCAGCGCCAAGATCGACGACAAGTTCGCCGGCGCGCAGGTCGAGCGAACGAATGAACCGTTCGATGACGATTTGATCAACGAGAAAGTTCTGACCGAGTTCGCGGCGCCTGGTGTCGCGCTCGGTTGGTAGCCGCCCGGACACGAGCCATCACCGTCATCATGCCGACACAGTAGCAATCGTTCTCGAAGCGCCGACGTTTCGAGTGCTGCTGCGATTGATGACGGACGGCATTGGAGCACCCAAGTAGAGCCCACGGGAACATCTCGTGCCACGCTTCGGCCGGACTGCAGCGCGTTGCCCTTTCAGGAGGTCGTGATTACGGGTGGCGAAGTGGGGCGATGCATCGTCGTCGTGGAGAGCAGATCGAAGGCTCAGGGCAGGTCGATGATGACGGCGATCGTCTCTCGGATCTGCGCCAACGCCAGTGGTCCGATGTTGCCGAGTGTGTCGACGACCCGCGCCGGTGAAACGGCGCGGACGTGTTGGCACTGCGCAGCCGATGACTGCTCGAGACCGTTGGCCGGATCCGGCTCGATGACGACCTCGGTGTGAAAGGCTCGAATCGTGCTCGTCAGCGGCACAACCTGGATCACCGTCGGTGAGGCGTCGAGGATGCGTTGGGCGGTGACGACGACGGCCGGATGGAGGTAGCCGGCTTCGCGCCCCTCGGGTTGTCCGAGATCGAGATTGACGATGTCACCCGAGCTCTGCATCGAGCCAGGCGGTCTCGTCGTCGCGGAGTTCGCTCTGGAGTTGGTGACCGATGTGGTCTTGGCGCAACGCCCGAACGGCGAGAGCGACGGTGTTGCCGACCGTCGTGTCGAACTCGGCCGCGAGGCGCTTGAGTTCGTCGTGGGTTCCCACATCGATCCTGACGCTCGTACTCTGCATGCAAATCAGCATACACGCGGAAAGTGGTTGTGATTACCGGGTGCTCGGCTTGTGCCGAAGTGCGGCGCGAGTTCCTGCGGCGCCACCGGGTTACGGCGCTCGCATTGTGGGTGGCTGAGTCTCTTGGTGGGTGATCGCGTGCCGGTCATGGACGCTTCGACAACGGCTGCCCGCGCCGGGCCGTATAAGGGTCGGGACCGAGTCGTGTCGGCCTTGGGGGCGCCTATTCCGGTCGTTAGCGTGGCGGGGTGCCCACCGTTCCGTCCGCGGTGACGGCGTTGTCGGAGCGGCTCGTCGAGCTCGGCTGGGTGAGTGACCTCCTGGTGGGCGGATCGTTGGCATCGGGTGACTTCGTGGTGGGGGTGAGCGACGTGGATCTCGTGGCGGTGGTCGCCGGACCAGTGAGCGGGGCGAGGCTGCAGGAACTGACAAGGGTGCACGCTGCTCTGGATGCTGGGGTGGCTGCCGGCGCCGATGTGGGTTGCGTGTATCTCGACGAGAACGAACTGGAGTCGCGAGATGCGCGGCATCCGACGTGGACGCATGGGCGCATGATTGAGCGGACTCTGTCGGGCGTCACCCGTGTCGAACTGGTCCGCTATGGGTTCGCGGTGTTCGGACGGCCGCCATCACAGTTGCTCGCGCCAGTGACCGATGACGATGTTCGCCGGGCCGCACGCGACGAGATTTGTGGGTACTGGGCGTTGGCGGCCCGGCGGCCATGGTGGTGGTTGAATCGCTCGATGCCCGATCTCGGACTCACGTCCATGGCGCGAGGCCGTCACGCACTTCTGACCGGCGAGTTGGTGACGAAGTCGAAGTCGATCGACCACGTCAACGCACCGGACTGGCTCGTTGAGGACCTGCGGGCTCGTCGACGTGGTGAGATGGTGACGTCGCCACGCTTGCGCAGCGGATTCATTGCTTGGCGTGATGCTTGGCGCACCACGCGAGCAGCGACGGCCCGGTGACTGGAGACACGCTTTCCGGCCGCGTCTCTTCTGCTCGCCAGGGCATGGAGGCGCCGCTGTCCACTACCGGCTTGATGCTGATGTCTCTGGTGCACGAACCCAGCTCAGCCCGTAACGGAAGTAGCCGACCCGCCCGAACGTGGCCGCGGGGAGAACCGATCGAGCAACAGTGCGCGCCTGCGAATACGTCAACGGCGGTGGCCAGAGCTTGGGTGCAGGTGTCTCCCAGACCTCCTTGGTGAAGGTGTGTCGGCGGATCGCCACTGCGTCGCGGCCGTCGCGAGCGACGTCGCGCACCGAGCGGCTCCGCGCCAGACCCACCACGAGCAGCACCCCTCCGGGTCGCACCAACGCTGCAAGTCGGGTCAGACCTACGCACAGGTCCACGTGGTGGATGACAGCGACCGCGCTGACTACGTCGAACGACGTCTCAGGCAGGTTGACCAACGTGAAGTTGCCGTGCACGTAGTCGATGTCGTCATCGTGGGAACGGGCCGCTTCGATGCTCGCCAGATCGATATCGACGCCGGTCACCGACGGCAGCCGCTTCCGGAGACGCCTGGTCGTCTCGCCCTCCCCGCAACCGACGTCCAGCCCGCTGCGAGCGTCAGTGGGAATCGCTCCCATCAGATGCTCGAACGAGTGAAGATTCGAGTTCCAGCGCTCACCGCCCACCCGCCGATGCTGCCACAGCCGAACGTCCTCGAATGCCATTCGCCGAGGCGCGATTACGTAGCGCCACGCTTGGGTAGATACCCGGGTGGCTGCCCGCCGCCGCGAAGCGTGATTATGCGTGTGGAAGTGTGCGGTCGAGGAGGTCTCTCCGTCAGGTGCTGTGGTAGTCGATCGCGGTCCCCCCCGATGAGGTGTCATCGTTGGAGGAGGTAGTCCACGAGCGCTTCGATTTCGTTGCTGGTGAGGCGCAACTGAGGCATGCCGGTCGTCGGTCCACTTTGGCCGGGCTGAAAGCCTGGCGCGATGAATTCGCCCGGGGCGGCGATGGACTCTGTCAGGTAGTCCTCAGCACTCAGGTTCGCTCGCCGCTCAGCCGCCCACGTCGGCGCGTCGGCCAGCGAGGGAAACCCGGCCCCGATCGATGCGGTCGTGTCTGGACCGGCATGGCAACTCGAGCAGCCCTTCACAAGGAACAGTTGCGCTCCGTCGGATTTGGTCCCCGTCACCGTCGTAGCGCTGGGTTGGTTCCATGTCGCTACACCGATTACGGCCAAGACGGCAGCGCCGGTGGCGACCCATCGGCCGAGGGCACTCACGGCTGTGTCGCTGGGAGCTTCCGGCGGGTTCGAATCATGTCCCAGGCAGCGACCGTGGTGAGTGCGGCTGCCAGGCCCAACGTGACCCAGCGAGTCATCGCCCAAGTCCACGTGCTCGCGTCGTCACTTCGGCTCGTCGAGGCGACGTCGAGTGCGCCCAGTTGGTGGGTTCCGAACCATCCCATCCGTAGGTTCCAGGAGTACTCGCCTGGCGTCGACGGGAACGTCACTTCAGAGACGTAGCGGCCCGTCGCACCAGCGTTCGCGGCGGGGAAGAACTCGACGGCGCCGTCAGCGAGGACGATCTCGACGCCTACGTCGTCTGCCAGGTCGACCGGTGTCACGCCGTGCTGCAGGATCGTGAAGCCGACATCGACGGTGTGTCCCGCCCGCGCATCGGGCACCGCATCAATCGAACCAATCGCCCAACCGCCCGCCGACGCAGACGATCCGAAGCCTGCGACGATGACAAGGGCGGCCAATGCAGCGGTGGTGAGTCGAGCCAGTTGGCGCAGCGAGGAACGTGCCATACCTGTCCGACACCGCGAGCCACGCTCAGGTTCCGTCGACGAACGCCAACGCATCGGACAACTCAACGAAGCCCTCGACACGCACGAGCACGTCGCCGCTCTGCCAGACAAGGGTGTTCTGAGCGACACGCTCGACCACGATCGATCCGTCGGGCGACTCGTACCCGACTTGATGTGGCGCCCCCGAAATCCACAGCCCGTCTCGACCTTGAACCGTGACCTCTTCGATCTGATCGATCGACCCCACCGTCTTGGCGACCACCGCCGTGTTCAACCGTCCTACGACCGTCGACACCGTGATTGGACGACCATCAACGTCGACAACGAGCGTCTCGCCTGGTCCGGCAGCCTCGAATGGTCCTTCGGCAGCCGGAACCGACAGCTCCGGATCGACTTCCACACTGAGACTGTCGAACCCGAACCAACGCGCGACCGCCTGCCGCGAATCGGGATAGCTCGCCACCGCGCCCACAACCAGCAACACACCAGCCGCGACGAGCCAGCGGCGCGCCCGGACTCTGCTTCGACGCTCGCGAACGTCGACGAGTACTGCACCGGCAAGATCGACGTCGTCGAAGTTCATGGCATCACCGAGCAGCTCGAGACGCTCCACGAGGTCGCTGTGATCGATCATTGACGTACCTCGGTCGCTTCGTTGGACTCAAGTTCATACCGCAGGCGTCCCAAGGCTCGCGACGTACGGGATTTCACTGTTCCCAACGCGACGCCGAACACCTCGGCACATTCGGCTTCGCTGAGTCCCGCCACGAACCGCGATCCCAAAACGTCGCGGTCATCGCGTGACAAACGATGCAGCGCTGCGATGAGCGCCTCGCGTTCGAGCGCGCCCTCGGCGAGTACGTCGGCGCCCTCCAACGGGCGAGTATTCAGCCGGGCATGCCGATCATCGCGACGTCGCCGCCGGGTCTGGCTGCGCACGTGATTCTTCGCGTGGTTCGCGACGACACGAAGCATCCACGAACGCACCGAGCCGGTCCCGCGGTACGAAGCAAGACTCCCATGCACGCTCACGAACGCGTCCTGCACGATGTCCTTCGCCTCCTCCGTCGAGCCACCGATGACAGCCGCCAACCGCAACGCCGCATCCTGATGACGTCGCACCAACTCACCAAACGCCGCGACATCGCCACCGCGCGAACGCGACAACAGCACGACGTCGTCGCACTCGGTCAAATCTGCAGGAGGCATCGAACTCACAGTCTGATACCCCTCCGACACCGCCACCAGCTCCAAGGTTCCGACGACGAACAGCGATCCGGCAAGACCGGGATTATCTCGCGTCACGCTTGGGCCTGATTCATCCTGGGGGTTGCGTTGCGGCGGTTGTCGTAGCGTTCAGAGCGCCGGTCGGTGTGACTCCGCTAGGGCCTGTCGCCTTCGGGTTGGCCTTACTTCGATCTGTCTGCCGGCCGGTGTTCTGACCCGAGGTGTGGCTCGAAAGAGGCGCGAGCTCAACGAACCCAAATCAGGAGTGCCCACCTCGGTTCCCCATCACCGAGAGAAAGGCATTTCAGATGACCATCACCATTGGTATCGACCCGCACAAGGCATCGCACACCGCCGTCGCGATCGATGGCACCGAGTGTGTGCTCGACGAGTTTCGGCTCCGAGCGTGCAGCGATCAGAGCGATCAGCTGCGAGCATGGGCGGCCCCGTTCCCGGACCGGTTGTGGGCGATCGAGTCCGCTCGCGGGCTCGGCTATCTCCTCGCCCAGCAGCTCGTCGCTGCGGGCGAGGCAACATCTTCACGATCTACCGATTCGGTCGCACAACGCTCTGACACCCATGCCGTCCACACGTCGAACCACAACCGAACGCGTCGGGCTGGCCAGGGCGGACCTCCTGGGCTGCGAGCAGGTCATGATTTTGCACATACTCGATCGGCCCGAACGGGACCGGGAACCGATCGCCGCGGTGACCGGCCCCGGCGACAGCACAGTCTGGTTCACGGCATCACGCTCAGGTCGACGCGTCGGCGCGCTCCTGGGCAAGACCGTTGCCGATCGCGAAGAAGGTGGGGGCCCACAACCCGACGAAGATCCCGAAGCGCTCCGCATGCGC
>JANPKU010000097.1:0-10027 GCA_031426215.1 Actinomycetes bacterium | reverse complement strand
GAAACGCCGACTACGAAATCTGTTGGCCACTCAGTCGGACGCCGAGAGGGCAGAGTCGGTTCGACTAGTCATCTCATACAACCAATCCAGCGAACTTGATGCAGGCGATCCGCTAGTCGACGAGGTCGTAAGAGCACTGGCGAAGGGAGCGACTGATCCGCCTCGCTCTCAGCGAACTCGATCACCAGCACCGAAGTCTGGCCGAGCCCATCCGGGACGAGAGTTGGGGAAGCTCCCGCAAGGACTACGCGTCGAGTACGACGGACTAGGCGGAGAGGTGAGGTCCGGCATGATCTACCTAGACGACGGCCAGAGGTTTGATTCCCCTTCGCCTGCCGCTCGGCATGCTTCCGGACAGGAGTCCGTCAACGGTTGGTACGCGTGGAAGGTCGTGGGCGATGGCCGTTACCTAGGCGACTACTACGACCAGGAGATCGGATGATGACCGAGGTCGTTGCCGAGTAGAAGATGGTTCAAAGAACCCCTAACGAACCCCTGCCCTCTTTCAGCGGAGACCTTCGAACGGATTTCATGCCATCTACCTGGCTTTTAGGGTGGGCGCAGAGGGACTCGAACCCCCGACATCTTCCTTGTAAGGGAAGCGCTCTAGCCAACTGAGCTATGCGCCCGTCACGGCACGGCGCGGACCCGTGTCGTGACGGGAGCTTAGCGATCGTCGACGTCGAGAACGTCCTCTCCCCGTCGGGTGTCAGGCGTAGGCGCCGACGACCGGGCCGCCGTCGAGGCGCCGGATCACGATGGTGCTCGAACGCGGCAGACCCCCGACCTTGTCGGGCCAGTCACTCCCGCCACCTTCACCCGGATGTTGGATGTTGACGAACGCTGCGGTGCCATCGGGTGTTTGGGTGATGCCGGTCACCTCGCAGCCGACAGGCCCAACCAAGAAGCGCTTCACCTCTCCGGTCGTGGTGTCGGCACACAGCATCTGGTTGTTGCACGCCACGGGTTGCCGACCGTCGGTCTGGATCCACAGCGAGCCGCCGCCGTCGAACCACAGCCCATCGGGCGCGCCGAACGCCGGAATATCTGCCGTCACCGGCGCCGGATTGCCTGCGCCGCCAGCGGTCACGGGGTCACCGGCGAAGATGTAGATGTCCCATGTGAAGGATGTCGCTGCCGGGTCTCCGCCCGCCTCGTCCCAACGGATGATGTGCCCGAACGGGTTGCCGAGTCGCGGGTTGGCCTCGTCGAGCGGGAAGGCCGCGCCACGACGGCTGTTGTTGGTGAGGGTGCAGTACACGGTGCCGGGGTTCTTCGGGTCCGCTGCAACCCACTCCGGACGGTCCATCCGTGTTCCACCGACAGCGTCGGCTGCACCCCGGGTGTTGATCAGGATCTGTGCGTCGGTCAGGCCGGTCGATGTGGGGGTCAGAGCAACCCACGAACCCATCCCCCGCGCGTCACCGGGAGTCAGGTCGTCGCTGAACACTGCGACGTAGAGCGTGCCGCTGTCGAGCACGGTGTCGGGGTTGGCCTGCCACGAGTTGGCGCTGACGAACTTGTAAATCCGCTCGCCCTGCTCGTCGTCACCCATGTAGACGACCACGCGACCGTCGGCGCACTCGACCAGTTCGGCGTTCTCATGCTTGAGACGACCGAGCGCTGTGCGCTTCTTGGGTGTGGAGTTGGGATCGAACGGGTCGATCTCGACAACCCACCCGAAACGGTTGGACTCGTTCGGTTCCGCAACGATGTCGAAACGCGTCTCGCTCCGGTACAGCGGCGGGCCGAACCCGCCGGCACCGACGCCGTAGCGCCGCTGCAGATCGGTGGGGACCGCACCGGGCGTCGTCGTGCCGAAGTAGGCGTTGAAGTTCTCCTCGCAGGTGAGATACGTCCCCCACGGCGTCTTTCCGTTGGCACAGTTGTTGGCCGTGCCCAGCACGACGGTGCCTGTCGGGTCAGCGCCGGTCTGCAGCAGCGGGTGGCCGGCGGCGGGGCCGGTGAGTTCCATCGGCGTCGTCGTGGTGATCCGACGGGCGTACCCCGACGGCATCACCTTCCACTTGTTGCCGGTGCGCTTGACCTCGATCACCGAACAGCCCTGCGCCGCCATGGCGAGTGCTGACTTCTCCGGCGTCCAGTTGGCGTTGCCGTCCTGGAACAAGAACTCGGACTCGGTGATCTCGTGGTTGAGCACGAGCAGACCCCGCTGGTTCGGACCGCGACTGACGAGCGGGAAGTAGTGCATGCCGTCGTGGCTCTGCCCTGCCGCAGCAAGCTGCTCGGCGAGCGTGATGTCGGCGCCGACGAACTCGCCGCCGCTGCCGGAGACCCGGTCGCCCCACTTGAAGAGGGTTTCGGCGATGTACCCCTGCGGCACGACCACGTCGTCGATCGTGGAGATGCCGACGCCAGTGAAGTCCTTCACGCCGCCCACGACGCCGGAGGGCTGACCGGCGAGAGCAGAGTTGCCTTCGCCCTTCTGTGCGGATACTGCACCCGAGAACTGCGGAGCGAAGAAGGTGGCCGCTGCGGTGGCAAATCCGCCGACGAGGACCTTGCGGCGGCTGAGGGCGGACTGGAGGACATCGTCGAACGTGGCGGAGGTTTCGGTCATTGATCGTGCCTTTCGGTGGGGGGACGGGCGTGGCCAGCCTCCACCACCAGGGTGAATCCCGTCCGTCGTCAGCCCGTCGCGCCGGTGAAAACAAGGCGACGAGACGATGAACTGCCGACACACACCTGCAACCGGGTACCGAACGGTCAGCTGCCCACCACGCTCGTCAGCCTGCGACCACGGCGTTGTCGCATGGTTCACCGGCGAGGACCGTGACCACGTTGGCGATCGTGGTCTCGGCGATGGCTGCCAGCGCCTCGTGGGTCAGGAACGCCTGGTGCGCGGTGATCAACACGTTGGGATAGGTGAGCAGCCTTGCGAAGTTGTCGTCGTCGAGGATCTCGTCGCTGCGGTCCTCGAAGAACAGGTCGCCCTCCTCTTCGTAGACGTCGAGCGCCAGCGACCCGATGTGTTCCGACTTGAGCGCATCAAGCACCGCTGCCGTGTCGATCAACGCTCCCCTGCCGGTGTTCACCAGCATCGCCCCGCGCTTCATCTTCGCGATCGTCGTGGCGTTCACGAGATGATGGGTGTGTTCGTTGAGCGGACAGTTGAGGGTCACGATGTCTCCGACTGCTAGTGCCTCGTCGAGGCTCACGTAGTGCACGCCGAGATCGACGAGTCCCTCGTTCACGTTCGGATCGAACGCGACCACCCTGCAGCGCAGATGCCACAGCAGACGGGCGACGATCGCCCCGATCTGGCCGGTCCCGATCACCGCGGCCGTCTTGCCGGCCATGTCGAACCCGACGAGACCATCGAGCGAGAAGTTCCGGTCGCGCACCCGGTTGTGGGCACGGTGGATCTTGCGGTTCAGCGCGAGCATCAACGCCAACGTGTGTTCGGCCACGGCGTTCGGCGAGTACGACGGCACCCGCACCACGGTCAGGTCCAAGCGCTCAGCGGCATCGAGGTCGATGTTGTTGTATCCCGAGCACCGCAACGCGATGCATCTCGTCCCTGACGCGGCGAGGACCTCGAGGACATCTGCCGACAGATCGTCGTTCACGAACGCGCACACCACCTCGGCGTCTACTGCGTAGGCAGCCGTTGTCCGATCGAGTCGCGACTCGTGATAGCTGATGTCGATCACCGGACCCGTCGAACCGGACCCGTTCGACGAGTCGAAGGACCGCCGGTCGTATGGCTTGGCCGAGAACATCGCCATCGTCGTCATTGCCCGATCCTTGTCCGGCCGCCCATCAGAAGCAATCATCCCCTCCGGTCCACGGCGTTCATCGACGCGTAACGAAGCCGGAACACTGCGTCCGTAGGTTCGCACGCATGACGTTCCACATCACCACGGCATCCGACCGTCCCCCGATGAAGGCGACACCGGCGAAGGCGACACCGATCAAGCTCACCCCGCCACGCCAGACGCCGGCGAAGCCCGTGCGCCCCTGACGACGATCGACAGGTCCGACCGTCCCCCATCGACACTGCCCCACCGACCTTCCTCCGGGTCCGACGCTCCGAAGCACGCCTCCCGAGCACCGTGCGCGAGGATCGCAGCCACGAACCGGAGGAGGGTCTCATGAGCATCGATGTCACGCCGCCAGAAGCGGTCGGCATGAGCAGCGAACGGCTGGCGCGTATCGCGCCGGCGATGGAGTCCTACGTCGCCAAGCGTGGCGTGGCCGGAATCAGCACGATGATCAGTCGCCGGGGCGAGATCGTCCACGCCGAACAGTTCGGGTTCCAGGACGCAGAAGCCAGCACGCCGATCGCGTCCGACACGATCTTTCGGATCTACTCGATGACGAAACCCATCGTGTCGACGGCATTGATGCTGTTGCACGAAGAAGGCAGGTTCCAACTCGAGCACCCGGTGTCGCAGTACCTGCCGGCGTTCGCTGCGACGAAGGTGCTGGGCGACGACGCCACGCTGGTCGACCAGGTGCGACCGATGCAGATCCGCGACCTCCTGAGCCACACGAGCGGGCTCACCTACGATTTCATGGCCGACAACCCGGTTGCTCAGATGTACCGCGACGCCCGGATCATGAACGACGCCACACGCCCGCTCGAGGCATTGATCGACGAGCTCGCCACCCTCCCCCTCGCATTCCAGCCGGGCACGCGTTGGCACTACAGCGTCGGGATCGATGTGGCCGCCCGCCTGATCGAGGTGCTGTCCGGGCAGGCGCTCGGCGACTTCCTCCGGGATCGACTGTTCGAGCCGCTCGGCATGGGTGACACCGGGTTCGGGGTGCCCGACGACCAACTGTCACGAGTCGCTGCCATGTACGGACTTCCCGATCTGGTCGGCGAGAACTACTCCGCGATCCAGTTGGTGGAAGCAGCTCTCGCCGGTTTCAACGAGCGGATCGACGTGTCGTCCACCTACCCGACGAGCAGGCCGGACGTTTTCCAGCGAGGCGGCCTCGGCCTCTTCTCGACGATGAGCGACTACATGCGATTCGCTCAGATGCTTGCGAGCAACGGCACGCTCGACGGCAACCGGATCGTGGGGCGCAAGACACTCGAGTTGATGCACTCGAACCACCTCCCAACAGCCCTATTGCCCTACGAGCTGCTGGGTCTGCCTGTTCCGGGCATGGGCTTCGGTCTCGGATCACGGGTGATGATCGACGTCGCCCAAACGGCTGGGTCGGGTTCCGTCGGTGAGTTCGGCTGGGCCGGAGCGGCGAAGACCTACTACTGGGTCGATCCCGCCGAGGAACTGGTCGGGTTGTTCATGTCGCAGTACATGACCGGGATGTTGTCACCAGACCGCGACTTCCGTTCCCTCGCTTACCAGGCGATCGACGACTGACGTCGTCAACTGCCAGCAGTGGTTCTCGTCGCATCGCGGTACGAGGCCGGTGACGTTCCGACCGTGGTTCGGAAGTGTCGACTGAACGCGCTCTGGTCGTAGTAGCCACAGCGTGAGGCGATCTCGGCGATCGGGAGGCTGGTCGTCGCCATCAGGCCGAGAGCGGCCTCGAGCCGGAACCGCATGATCAGCTGTTTCGGGCTGAGCCCGAGTAGCCGACGCGAGGTGCGCTCGAGTTGGCTCACGCTCATCGCACCGACTTCGGCGAGCGACGAGACGGTGATCGGATCGGCGAATTTGACCCGCGCGTACTCGACCGCCCGTGCCAGCTGAGCGTGGCGGGCTGCTGCATCGGCCGGCGCGTGCAGATCGATCGACACACTGACCATCCCCGCCGGCGCACCAGCGTCGTCGGTCCAGCGTGACTTCGAGGTGAGAAACCAGCCGTAGGAACCGTCGGGGCGGGTGATCATCTCCAACTCGTTCGACAGCGCTCGACCCGTGTGCATCACCACCTCGTCCTGGAGGGCGTATCGATCCGCCAACTCGGCAGGAAAGAGATCGTGCGCCGATCGTCCGACCACCTGACCGGCCCCGGCGACTCCCGCTCGATCGGCGAACGCCTGGTTGGCCGCGACGTAGGTCCCGTCGAGGGCCTTCACGCAGAACATGACGTGAGGTGTGGTGGCGAGCACGTCGGTGACGGCGGACAGCGAGCGATCGAGCACCGACCAATCATGTACGAATTCGCTGCGCAGGGCGTCGAATACGTCCAAGACGGCCCGAGATCCGTCCACTTCGATGGTGCCATGCGTTCCGACGACGAATTGGCCGACGAAACCGTCGAGCTCGCACGCCAGCTTCTCGAGACAGCTCTCACCGAGGAGACCCGACGTGAACGTCGCCGCCGCGCCCGACTCGGCACCTTGCTCGAGGACCCTGAGGGTCGTGAACTCATCTTGGCGCTGACCGACGAGGTGCTGCGGATCGGCGACAGCCACACGGCAGCTGACCGCTTCGCCGACACCGTCCACCGGTATCCGACCGACGCGCTCGGGGCGCTCGACGGGATCATGTTGCGCGTCGGCGCACGACTTGCTCCTCGCTTCCCACAGTTGGTGATGCCCTTGGTGGTACGGCGCGTCAAGTCCGAGACCCGAGGGATCGTGTTGCCGGCGGACGACCCCGCACTCGCCGACCACATCGCGGACCGTTCACGCCATGGATTCGGGCTCAACATCAACCCGCTCGGTGAAGCAATCCTGTCCGATGCCGAAGCTGATGCCCGCCTGGACACGCTCGTTCGCACGATCCGGCGTGGCGACGTCGACTACGTCTCGGTGAAGATCTCCTCGATCGTCGCCAATCTCGATGTGCTCGCTTTCGATGCGACGGTCGCACGAGTCGGTGAGCGGCTCCGCCTGCTGTACCGCGCTGGTGCCGCCAAGTCACCACCGACCTTCGTCAACCTCGACATGGAGGAATACCGCGACCTCGAACTCACCCTCGCCGCATTCATCGAGGTGCTCTCGGAACCGGAGTTCGTGTCGGTCGACGCCGGGATCGTCCTCCAGGCGTACCTGCCCGACTCACACGACGCCGGGCGCCGACTCGGTGCGTGGGCACGAGAACGTCATGAGGCCGGCGGCGGCACGATCAAGGTGCGCGTCGTCAAGGGAGCGAACCTCGCGATGGAACTCGTCGAGGCCGAACTCCACGGATGGCGACCAGCGCCGTACGAATCGAAAGCCCAGGTCGATGCGAGCTACAAGGCGCTGCTCGAATCACTGCTTTGCCCCGAGTGGTCCGGCTCGGTTCGAGTCGGCGTGGCCAGCCACAACCTCTTCGACCTGGCGTTCGCATTGATCCTCGCCGGAGAAATGGCCGCTGGCGCGCGGATCGACATCGAGATGCTCGAGGGCATGGCCCCATCACAAGCGCGGGCCGTGCGCGAGCTCACCGGTTCGGTGAGGATGTACTCGCCGGTCGTGGCCGACACGGACTTCGATGCGAGCATCGCGTACCTCGCCCGGCGTCTCGACGAGAACACCCAACCGGACAACTTCCTCCGGGCACTGTTCACGCTCGAGCCCGACAGCGCCGAGTTCCACCGACAGGCGGCTCGCTGTCGCAGTGCCATCGCCGATCGACACACGGTCGACGGCGTGCAACGTCGTCGATCGGCCCGCCCCACCCCTGCCACGGAGAGCACCTCGTTCGAGAACGAACCCGACACCGACTTCACCGATCCTGCCGCCCGTCGACAAGCGATCGACGCAGTCGCCCAGACGACGCCCACGCGTCCGGCACGCGTCGACACGATGGAGGCGATCGACGCGGTCGTGACGTCGGCCGCCGCAGCCGCAGAGCGAAGGTCCTGCGTCGCCGACAGACAGCACTGGTTGCGATCAGTGGCGGCGGTGATGCGCAGCGAGCGGTTCGAGACGTTGGCCCTGATGGCACACGAAACCGGTAAGACCATCGCTGAAGGCGACCCTGAGGTGTCCGAGGCGATCGACTTCTGCTTGTACTACTCAGTGTGCGCCGGTGAGCTCGAGGCGCTCAGCAGGACCGGATTCGACGTGTCGGGGCAGGGCCTGGTGGCCGTCATCGCCCCGTGGAACTTCCCCTACGCGATCCCCGCCGGTGGCGTCGCAGCGGCGCTCGCTGCGGGCAATGCGGTCATCCTCAAACCGGCACCCGAGGCCGAGGCCGTCGCTGCACATCTCGCTCGCCAGTTCTGGGAGGCGGGCGTGCCACGCGATCTGCTCCACCTCGTGGTGTGCGACGACGGACCGATCGGCCAACGGCTGGTCATGGACCCCACGGTCGAGACCGTCGTGCTCACCGGCTCGCTGGCGACCGCCAGGATGTTTCTCGATTGGCGCCCCGAGCTGCGTCTGCTCGCCGAGACCAGCGGCAAGAACTCGCTGGTGATCACTGCGTCAGCCGATCTCGACGACGCACTTCGCGATCTCGTTCGCTCGGCATTCGGACATGCGGGGCAGAAGTGCTCGGCGACGAGCCTGGCGATCGTGGAGGCGTCGGTCTACGACAGCGCCCACTTCCTGTCGCGACTGCGCGACGCCGTACGCAGCCTTCGCGTCGGGCCGTCGACCGACCTGGACACCATGGTCGGCCCCGTCATCGCCGAACCAACGGGTCCGCTCCGGCGGGCACTGACCGAACTCGACGACGACGAGGAATGGCTGGTCGAACCGCGCCTCGTTCCGGCCATCGGTGACTTGGAGGGCCGACTCTGGACGCCGGGCGTGAGGATAGGGGTTCGGCCCGGGTCGTGGTTCCATCGCACCGAGTGTTTCGGCCCGGTGCTGGGAATCATGCGAGCTGACGACCTCGGCGAGGCCATCCGCTCGCAGAACGGCACCGACTTCGGGCTGACCGGCGGCCTGCACTCGCTGGATCCTGATGAGATCGACGAGTGGACGAGCACGGTGCAGGTCGGCAATGCGTACGTCAACCGGGGCACCACTGGCGCCATCGTCCAGCGTCAGCCCTTCGGTGGCTGGCAACGATCGTCGGTCGGCGGCGGAGCGAAGGCCGGAGGACCCGGCTACGTCACCCAGTTTGCACACATCGCCGATCGTGAGCATGACGACCTCCTGGAGCACGCTCGCGTCTCGTTCGACGAGGCGTGGCGCACGACCTTCGCAGGCGATCACGACCCGTCAAGTCTGCGCGCCGAACGCAACGTGCTGCGGTATCACCCGCTCGATACCGTCGCCGTTCGACACGATGGTGGGCACCCCAGGATGCTCGAACTGCTGCGGCTGGCGGCGGCAACGACCGGTGTCACGCTCGTCGAATCAGACAGCCGTGCCGACACCGATGAGTCGTTCGCCAACCGATGCAGAGGCGTCGATCGGGTACGCCTGCTCGTGGCGCTGTCGTCGCCGGCCCGCGCGGTCCTCCACGAACACAACGTGCCGATCGACGATTCACCTCCGGTGTCGGCCGGATCGGTCGAGCTGCGCCGATGGGTGCGTGAGCAGACGATCTCGCAGACGATGCACCGCCACGGTCGCCTCGTCCGATCCGGAGGATGTCCTCGAATCTCAAGGTGAGAACTCTCGGTCGGCTCGGCGCATCTGTTTCACGTCGGTCGACGACGTCGCTCGGCTCGCCGACACCGTCACCGCCTATGCCCGTGAGGCGATCGCCGTGGAGGACGCTGGGTTGCACGTGGGCCCACCGCCAGACCTGGTGCTCGTCGACGAACTGCAAATGCGCCTCGGAGCTGACCCGGCTCTCCGGACAGCGTTCGACGCGCTCACCCCGGGCCGCAGGCGCGAGTACAACTTGTATTTCGCCGATGCCACGCAGTCGGCCACTCGCTCGAGTCGCATAGAGAAGTACGCCGCGAAGATCCTGGCCGGCAAGGGCTTCCGGGACCGCTGACCTCACCCACAGCATCAGCGACCGCAATTCTCGACATCTGTTGTGCGAAACATTTGTACGATTTAGGTTGTGTTCTCGTACTGGTGTGCTATGCTCGACATATGTCGAAGGGGCTCGACGATCTGGCAGCGGCAATCGACTCGCTCCTCGCTGTCAACACCAACGAACTCACCGACACCGAACTCCACGAGTACGTCACCACCATCCAACGCCAACGACACCGCATCGCTGCAGCCGCCGCCACAGCACTC
>JANPKU010000096.1:0-52657 GCA_031426215.1 Actinomycetes bacterium | reverse complement strand
GTTCGACACCCGCCAGGCGGCATTTGCCAGCACTCCACTCGGATTCGCCACCAAGGAAGAGTGGAGCTTCAAGGGCTTCGCCGAGTCGGTCAGCTAGAACGGTGTCGCCATCGGTGCGCAGTCGGCGCTGCTCGGCAACCTCACGGGAACCGGTCTCGCACCGCTCTCGCCTGGCCGGCCGGTCACCACCTACATGACGGTTTACCCCGGCAACGGCGCACCGCCGAACAGCTCGAACATCAACGTCACGCCAGGACGTTCGGTGCCGACCATGTCGCTGCTCAGCTACGGCACGGTCGGCACCGATCCGTACACGATCTCTGCGTTCAACTTCGACGGGTCGATCCACTACCTCCTCGACGTGTACGCCGTCGTCCTTCAGTAGCCCGCAGACGCTCACTGCATCGGTACAGTGGTCGTCACCGAATCGCCGGGCTGATTCGATCGGTGCCTGAAGGCCCCTGCCCGGTTCCCACGAACCACGGAGGCTTTCCCCATGTCCGACACTCTGACACCGTCCACCGTCGCGTCCCGCAAGGACTATCGCGTCGCCGATCTCTCGATGGCGCCGTTCGGGCGCAAGGAGATGATCCTCGCCGAACACGAGATGCCAGGCCTGATGGCGCTGCGCAAGGAGTACGGCACCGCCAAGCCGCTCGCGGGTGCTCGTATCTCCGGCTCGCTGCACATGACGATCCAGACCGCAGTGCTGATCGAAACGCTCACCGAACTCGGCGCCGAGGTGCGCTGGGCGAGCTGCAACATCTTCTCCACCCAGGATCACGCCGCAGCTGCGGTCGTCGTCGGACCCAACGGAACGATGGACGAACCCCAAGGCGTTCCCGTGTTCGCCTGGAAGGGCGAGACGCTCGAAGAGTACTGGTGGTGCACCGGCCAGATGATGACGTGGCCGGACGCCGCCGACGGCACCACCTACGACGGGCCGAACATGATCCTCGACGACGGCGGCGACGCCACGATGCTGCTGCACAAGGGCGTCGAGTACGAAAAGACCGGTGAGGTGCCCGACCCCACGGCGGCGTCGAACCCCGAGCTGGCGATCGTGCTCGGTCTGCTCCAGCGGACGCTCAAGAGTGACCCTCAGAAGTGGACCCGGATGGCGGCCCACATCAAGGGCGTCACCGAGGAGACCACCACCGGCGTCAAGCGCCTCTACAAGATGATGGACGACGGCGAGCTGCTGTTCCCGGCGATCAACGTCAACGACTCGGTCACCAAGAGCAAGTTCGACAACCTCTACGGGTGTCGCCACTCGCTCGTCGACTCGATCTCGCGGGCCACCGACGTGATGATCGGCGGCAAGACGGCGGTCGTGTGCGGTTACGGCGACGTCGGCAAAGGCTGCGTGCAGTCGCTGCGAGGCCAGGGCGCTCGCGTGGTCGTCACCGAGATCGACCCGATCAATGCGCTGCAGGCCGTCATGGAGGGCCTCCAGGTGCTCCCCATCGAGGACGTCATCGACACCGCAGACATCTTCGTGTCGGCGACCGGCAACGCCGACATCATCACCGCCGAGCACATGATGCAGATGAAGCACAACGCAATCGTGTGCAACATCGGCCACTTCGACAACGAGATCGACATGGCGGGCCTCGCCCGCTCAGGTGCGACACGTGACGAGCTGAAGCCCGGTACCGACGTGTGGCGCTTCGAAGACGGCCACCAGGTGATCATCCTCGCAGTGGGTCGCCTCGTGAACCTCGGGTGCGCCACGGGCCATCCGAGTTTCGTGATGTCGTGCTCGTTCGCCAACCAGGTGATTGCGCAGATGGAGCTGTGGAACAACACCGAGCAGTACCCGCTCGGTGTGTACGTGCTGCCCAAGCATCTCGACGAGAAGGTGGCGCGCCTGCATCTCGACGCACTCGGTGTCAAGCTCACCAAGTTGAGCGACGAGCAGGCGGAGTACCTCGACCTCGACCCCAGTGGCCCGTTCAAGGCCGAGAACTACCGTTACTGATCGGTCGGGCCTCACGGCGGCTGGGCAGAATTGAACTGCGGTCGACCCGACTCCAGGCTCGTTGCTGGCGCTTCCCTCGCCGGCCGTGCCGATGGGTTCGAAATTGCTCACCCCCTGCGCCTAGTGTGACGCCCGCCACTACGTGGCATCGGCGACGAGAAGGGGAAGCATGGACAACGAGATCCGCGTCGGGCGAGCGCCCGTACGACATGTCGACGACGGCCAGTCACTACTGGTGGTCGACGACCTCAAGACACATTTCGCAGTGGCTGCAGGTTCGGTGCGAGCAGTCGACGGTGTGTCGTTCTCGCTCCCACGTGGCCGCACACTCGGGGTGGTGGGCGAGTCAGGGTCGGGCAAGACCGTGTTGTCGCGATCCATCATGGGCCTCAGCACCACCACGAACGCCACGACGACCGGGTCGGTTCAGTACGCGGGTGAAGAGCTGATCGGCAAGTCGGCCAAGAAGAAGAAAGCGCTGTGGGGCGCCGAGATGGCGATGGTGTTCCAAGACCCGATGACCTCGCTCAACCCGGTGGTCACCATCGGACGCCAGATCACCGAGCACGTGCGCTATCACCTCGAGATGGGCAAGAAGGAGAGCGAGGACGTCGCCGTCGCCCTGCTCAAGTCGGTGCACATCCCCGACGCCGACAAGCGCCTCGACAACTATCCGCACCAGATGTCGGGCGGTATGCGCCAGCGTGTCTGCATCGCCATCGCATTGGCCTGCGGTCCCCGAATGCTGTTCGCCGACGAGCCGACCACGGCGCTCGACGTCACCGTGCAGCACCAGATCCTCAACCTGCTCGCCGAACAGCAGCGCGATCGCGCCATGGCGATGATCCTCGTCACCCACGACCTCGGTGTGGTCGCCGGCCGCACCGACGAGATCATGGTGATGTACGCCGGCAAGGTCGTCGAGAAGGCGCCGACGGTGGATCTGTTCGCCCATCTCCGCCACCCCTACACGCAGGGGCTGCTCTGGTCGATCCCCAAGGTGACGCAGCCGAAGCACACGAGACTCAACGCCATCCCGGGTCGACCGCCGGATCTGATCTCCCCGCCTCCGGGCTGCAAGTTCGCGCCCCGATGTGCGTACGCGCAGGACATCTGTCGCACCGACGAGCCGGAACTGCGTTCCATCGATGCTCCCGACCACCTGTTCGCCTGTCACTTCCCGGTCGGCACGCCCGAGGGCGAGGCGGCGTTCGCCGCAAATGTCGAGTCGGAGCATCCACCTGCGCTGGCTGCGATCGGCAAACTGCGCGCGACCGAAGAAGTGGTGGGCGCCTGATGGCCGGATCCGGACGCGCACATCTCCGCCCGGCCGATGAGGTGATGCTGCAGGTCAGCGACCTCGTCGTCGAGTTCCCGGCCGGAAAGGGTCGCACCGTCAAGGCTGTCAGCGGCATCAGCTTCGACGTCGCCAAGGGCGAGACCCTCGGCCTCGTCGGCGAATCGGGCTGTGGCAAGTCGACGACCGGCAAGGCCGTGCTGCAACTGCCGGTGCCGACCGGTGGATCGGTGGTACTCGACGGCGAAGATCTCGTGTCGCTCAATTCCGAGACCATGCGAACCCGACGGACGCGTCTGCAGATGATCTTCCAGGATCCGATCTCGTCGCTCAATCCTCGACGCATGATCGGCGAGATCGTCGCCGAACCGCTCAACGTGTGGGGACCGAAGGACAAGGACGAACAGTGGAACATCGTGGCGCGTCTGCTCGATCAGGTGGGTATCGACCCGGGTCCTGCGCGCTACAAGCGACCGCACGAGTTCTCCGGCGGCCAGTGCCAGCGCATCTCGATCGCGCGTGCACTCGTCACGGGGCCGGAGCTGATCATCTGCGACGAGCCGGTGTCCGCACTCGACGTGTCGATCCAGGCGCAGATCCTCAACCTGCTCGACGACCTGAAATCCGAGTACGGGCTCACGCTGGTCTTCATCGCGCACGACCTCGCGGTGGTGAAGAACATCAGCGATCGGGTCGCTGTGATGTACCTCGGAAAGATGTGTGAGATCTCCGAGGCCGACCGGCTCTACGCAACCCCTGCGCATCCGTACACCGAGCTGTTGCTCGGGTCGAGTCCGGTGCCGGATCCCACGATCGACGTGAGTGCCACGCGCGTGATCGAAGGGGAGCTGCCATCGCCGATTTCACCGCCGTCGGGGTGTCGCTTTCGTACGAGATGCCCCTTCGCGACAGAGATCTGCGCCGCCGAGGAGCCCGTCATGCGCCCCGTCGGCATCGACCACTTCGTCGCCTGTCACCACCCGCTCATCGAGCCGGTCGATGCCACTGCGCAAGGCGTCGCTGCCCCGACTGTGTGACATCGGTCATGTGTGCTAAACAAGTTGACGTTCTCGTGTTGGTCGAGTCGACCGGGCGAGAGGGCGTTGTCGGGGTGCGATCCACACCGCATCGTGCAGCGTGATCGACTCACCGAATTGACGAAGTACTGCATTCCAAACGACTACTGAGATGGGGGATTACATGCGACAGCGACGAGTTATTTCTGCACTCGCCATTCCGCTGGTGTTGGCATTCGTGGCGGCGTCCTGTGGGAGCGATGACAGCTCCTCGGACGACGTCACCGGCGACACGGCGGCCGAAGGCACCACCGCACCCGACGAGACCGCCGATGGCGGTGAGACCGACGCAACTGCGCCGCCAGAGGCCGAGGGCGACGTCGACACATCGGTCGTCGAGAACACCGACGAAATCGTGATGGGCGGATCAGTGACCATGGGTCTCGAAGCCGAAGCGACCGGTCTGCGGCCGTGGGAGGACAGCTGCGCAACCGGCTGTTACAACATCATGCGCACCATCTACGACCAACTGATGGAGGAGCAGGCCAGCGGTGGCTACGGCCCGTATCTCGCCGAGAGCCTCGAGCCGAATGCTGACTTCACCGTGTGGACGATGAAGCTTCGTCCCGACATCACGTTCCACAACGGCACGCCCCTGACGGCGCAGACCATCGTCGACATGTTCCCGATCCAGCAGGCTGGTGCAGCCGGTTCGGCGGCCATCTCGTCGGCGAAGGTCACGAGTGTCACGCTGGTCGACGACCTCACCGTCGACTACACGCTCGAAGCGCCCTTCTCGGCGTTCGCGTCGTTCCTCGCGGGCGCTCCGCTCGGCATGCCGTTCGATCCCGCAGCGGCGACCGCCGACAGCGCGGGCTACAGCACGAACCCGATCGGCACCGGCCCCTTCACCATCGAGTCGCGTGACATCGACAACGAAACCGTGGTCGTGCGCAATCCCGACTACTGGCGAACCGACGATGCCGGCAACCAGTTGCCGTATCTCGATTCGATCTCGTTCCGCCCGATCCCCGACGAAGGGACGCGTCTCGACGCGTTGATCTCGGGCACCGTGACGGCGATGCAGTCGCTGCGTCAGGGAACGATCCGCGACGCCCGGGCAGAGTCCGGCATCGAGCTGATCGAGTTCCAGGGCAACAGCACCGGTGGCGGCATGTACAACACTGCCGAGGCGCCGTACGACGACGTGCGTGTCCGCCAGGGCCTCACCAAGATGAACAACCAGGACGCCGTCATCGAGGCACTCGGCGGCACCGGCATCTCGCTGCCGACCACCCAGATGTTCTCCAGCGACAACCCGTACTGGACCCAGGCTGCCGCTGATGCGTACCTGACCTTCGACTTCGAAGGTGGCAAGGCGTTGCTCCAGGAGTACATCGACGATCCGGCTCGCTCGGACGGCAAGGCACCCGGCGAGAAGATCGACGTCGAGCTGTCATGTCCCCCGGACCCCACCTTGATCGCGGCCATGCAGGTGATCGAACAGGTCTGGACCGGTTCTGAGCAGGTCAATGTGTCGTTGACGCAGTTCGACCAGGCAACCCACATCAACAACGCCGTGAGCGACACCCACAAGGCCCATTGCTGGCGCTGGGGCGGCAACGGCGACCCGGCAAGCGTGATCGACCCGTTCGTGGCCGATCCCGCGGCTTCGGTGGCGAACTTCCCGAACTTCGTCGACCCCGAGATGCAAGGTTGGGCCGCCGAGGCCAGTGCGACCGACGATTTCGAGACCCGTAAGGAGCTGTACTCGAAGATCATGGTGCGCATCAACGAGCAGACGATCATCTGGTACTCGGGTGGCACCGCCGTCATGGTGGCGCACGAGCCCAACGTCAGGGGAATCAACAGCTGGACCCTGCCGTCCGGTGAGCTCGGTACCGGCATTCCGGATGCCGCGGTCCGCTGGCACGAGGTGTTCATCTCCGAATGATCACCAGCTGACATCTCACTGACGTAACACGACGGACCCCGGGGAGAAGGAGCAACCATCATGCCCAAGACGATCGCATTCATACTCCTGCGATTGATCGCCACACTGTTGGCGATCACGTTCTTGACCTTCGCGATGGTTGCACTGCTCCCCGGGGATCCCGTCGACACGATCCTGGGCACCGGTCCTCGGACCCCCGAGCAGGTGGAAGCCATCCGCAACGACCTGAATCTCGATGACCCGTTCTTGCTCCGATACGTCAGCTGGCTCGGCGATGCACTCACGGGCGATTTGGGTGACTCGTACATCACCGATCAGCCCGTTGCCGAGACCATCAGTCAACGGGTGCCGGTCACCGCTCAGCTCGCCATCATGGCGATCCTGATCGCCGTGATGGTGGCGATACCCGTCGGTGTGCTCGGTGCCTACAAACAGGGCAAGTGGCAGGACTCCATCAGTTCGGCCGCGGTACAGGTGGCGTTGTCGATACCGAACTTCATCGTGGGAATCTTCCTGATCTGGCTCTTCGCCGTGCAGTGGAACCTGCTCCCGGCGTCGAACTGGAGCCGCATCAGCGAGGGCATCGGCGACAATCTGAAGACTGCGATCATGCCGTCGGTCGCTCTCGCGTTGGGCACGTCGGCAGTGTTCTCCCGGCTGGTTCGTTCCGACATGATCGGGACGCTGCAGGAGAACTACATTCTCTCCGCTCGAGCCAAGGGGCTCAGCGATCGCTACATCCTGTTCCGCCATGCCTTGCGTCCGAGTTCGTTGAGCTTGATGACCATCGTCGGCATCAGCTTCGGGGCGCTGCTCGGAGGAACCGTGGTCATGGAGACGCTCTTTGCGATCCCGGGCCTCGGGTTCTCGCTCATCAACGCCATCAACGGGCGCGACATCATCTTGATCCAGGGCATCACGGTGTTCATCGCCGTGATGTTCATCCTCATCAACACCGTGGTCGATCTGCTGTACGCCGTTCTCGACCCTCGCATTCGTAGGAGCTGATCGTGGCCACCACCGAGAGCAACATCGATGCCCAGTACCTCGTCGATCCGGGCGGGGCCGTCGTTGCGCCAGTCGACGACTTCGTCGTCCCGCCGGGTGTCAAGCCACCTCGGAAGTCGCCGTTCGGGGTCTTCAGGGAGATGCCGATCGTCGTCAAGCTCGGCGTGTTCTGGCTGTTCCTGATCTTCTTCGGAGCGATCTACGCCCAGCTCGACGTTCGCGTCTTCAACGGTTCGTTGCCGCTCGCCGATCCCAACCTGCAGCTCAACAACTTCAACCCGGCAACGGGCGAATTCGGCACCGCCACCCCGCTCGAGTCGCCGTCGTGGAAGCACCTGCTCGGCACGGACGCACTTGCACGCGACACCTTCTCACGGGCGGTGCACGGGTCGTGGGTCAGCGTGACGGTCGCTGTCGTGTCGGTCACGTGCGGTGTCATCGTGGGAGGCGTTCTCGGTTCGCTCGTCGGCTTCGTGCGCGGCAAGACCGAGACTGCGCTCATGGCCGGGATCGACGTGCTCCTGGCGTTCCCTGCACTCGTGCTGCTGTTGGCGTTGATCTCGATCTTCGAGGTTCGTGACCTGTTCGTGATCAGCTTCGTCATCGGGTTGTTGTCGATCCCTGCCTACATGCGTGTGTCGCGTGCGAACAGCCTGGCGATCTCCAACCGGGAGTTCGTGATGGCCGCCCAGGCGATCGGCACCAAGAAGCGCACGATCCTGTGGCGCGAGATCATCCCCAACGTCATGCCGACCCTGATCGCCTATGCAATGGTGGCGGCGGCGGGCGTGATCGTGGTCGAGGGTGCACTGTCGTTCCTCGGGCTCAGCGTGCAGTTGCCGACGCCGACCTGGGGCAACATGATCAACCAGGCCCGTCGGGACATCAAGATCAACTTCGGCCAGGTGCTCTACCCGGCCCTGATCCTCACGTTCACCGTCTTGGCACTGAATCAGGTGGGCGACTTCTTCCAGCGCCGCAACGCTCACCGCGGCTCGTCGCTCTGACCGTCACCGCACGTGGTGTCAGACGCCGAGTGACGCGTCGCGACGCTCGCTGATCTTCAAGCGTGGCAGGAAGAACTGCACGAGCGGACCGATCCCGAGTGCGAACACGGCCGTGCCGACTCCGATCGCGCCTCCGAGGGCAATGCCGATCACGAGCACGGTGAGCTCGATGGCGGTACGAGCGAACCGGATCGAGATGCCACGCTTGGCGAAACCCGTCATCAGGCCGTCGCGTGGGCCAGGGCCGAGCCCGGCGCCGATGTACAGGCCTGATCCGATCGCGATCACCACGACGCCGCCGAGCATCATCGCGCTGCGAGCCACGAGGAGCTCCGGTTCGGGCAGCACCGGCAGCACGAGGTCGACGACGAGCCCGATCTCGATCGCATTGAGGATCGTGCCGAGTCCCATGGTCTCGCCGAGTGGGATCCACAACACCAGCAAGACGACACCGGTGATGATCGTCACCTGACCGACAGCGAGCCCCGTGAGCTCGGCGACACCCGTGTGGAACACGTCCCATGGTGCCGCTCCCAGGTGTGCATCGAGGAGCAGGGCGATGCCGATCCCGAAGATGGCGAGCCCGATCACGCATCGGGCGATGCGTTCGACCGGCCGATCGGTGGGGACGAAGCGATGCACCCCGGCACGCTAGTGACACCCCGACCACGTTTGCGTCGGAGTTCTGGTGGGACGGGTCACCAGAAATGTCACGCAAACGTGGGTCCGTGGTCTGTTCGGCAACCTTGGGGTACCCCCTCGTCACACTGGAGTTCATGATGTTCCAGATTCGTTGTGCCGGATGTGATGCCCCGGGTGCCGCGGTGTGCACCACCTGTCGTTTCGCCCTCCTCGGCCCTCGCCCACAACCGGGTTCGCATGGCGTCCGCGCAGCGTTGCCGTTCACGGGCCGGGCCCGCAAGGTGGTGCTCGGGCTCAAGTACCGTAACCGCCGCCAGGTGGCCCGACACCTCGCCGGCCTGGTGGTCAACGCCATTGTGGCCGCCGGGGATCATCTCGATGTCGACGTCGTCACATGGGCCCCCACCAGTGACGCGCGACGACGATCTCGGGGATTCGACCAGGGCGAACTGGTGGCACGACACGTCGCGCGTCAGCTCGGCGTTCCGTGCCGCCGGCTGCTCGTCAGGTCGGCAGTATCCGCCACGCAGACCGGGCGGTCTCGCGTCGAGCGGCTCGAGGGGCCGGAGTTCCTCGCACGCCCCGGCCTCGAGGGACGTCGTGTGATCGTGGTCGATGACGTCGTCACGACCGGCGCCACCCTCCGAGCGGCGGCGTCCGCATTGCGACATGCCGGCGTGGTCGATCCGCTGCTGTATGCGGTCGCTTCGACACCGGCCGGTACTGCTGCTGTCGCCCGCCGCCCTGGCCAGTCGTCGGCCAAGCCGTCCCTCGTGGCCTGACCCGTCTGGTCGAGTCGCACCGGTAGGCTCGATGGCTGCATGGGAATACTCGACCGCATCCTCCGCGCCGGTGAAGGCAAGAAGATCAAGGCGCTGGAGGGCATCGTGCCCGACGTCAACGCCTTCGAACCCGAGATCAGTGCGTTGTCCGACGACGCGCTCAAAGCCAAGACGTTCGAGTTCCGCCAACGCCTCGACAACGGAGCCGATCTCGACGATCTCCTCCTCGAAGCGTTCGCCGTCTGTCGTGAAGCCGCCAGGCGCACGATCGGCCAACGGCACTACGACGTGCAGCTGATGGGCGGCGCCGCCCTGCACTTCGGCTGGGTCGCCGAGATGAAGACCGGCGAAGGCAAGACCTTGGTGTCCACTCTGCCCGCCTACCTCAACGGACTCACCGGCAACGGCGTGCACCTCGTCACCGTCAACGACTACTTGGCGCGTCGTGACGCCGAGTGGATGGGCCAGATCCACCGGTGGCTCGGGCTCAGCGTCGGACTCATCATCCCCGGCCACAAGAACAGCCCCGCCGAGAAGCGCGCCAGCTACCAGTCCGACATCACCTACGCGACCAACAACGAGATGGGCTTCGACTATCTCCGCGACAACATGGCCCAGACCAAGGCCGACAAGGTCCAACAGCGCGGCCACAACTACTGCATCGTCGACGAGGTCGACTCGATCCTCATCGACGAGGCCCGGACGCCGCTGATCATCTCCGGACGAGTCGGTGACGCGGCCAAGCTGTACTACCGCTTCGCCTCGATCGTGCGTGGTCTCCAACCCGACGTCGACTACGAGGTCGAAGAGGACAAGCGCGTCGTCGTGCCGCTCGAGGAGGGCATCGACAAGGTCGAACGGGCACTCGAAGTCGACAACATCTACGACGACGTCCAGGCCAATCTCGTGCACCAGTTCACCGTGGCGTTGAAGGCCAAGGAGCTCTACAAGCGCGACAAGGACTACATCGTGCAGGGCGGCGAGGTCAAGATCGTCGACGAGTTCACCGGGCGCATCCTCGAAGGTCGTCGCTGGTCCGAAGGCATCCACCAGGCGGTTGAAGCCAAAGAGGGCGTGAAGATCAAGGAAGAGAACCAGACCCTCGCAACGATCACGTTGCAGAACTACTTCCGCATGTACGACAAGCTCGCCGGCATGACGGGCACCGCCCAGACCGAGGCAGCCGAACTCGCGAACACCTACGACCTCGGTGTGGTGCCGATTCCCACCAACCGGCCGCTCGTACGCGTCGACGGCGCCGACCTGATCTACAAGTCGGAGGCGGCCAAGTTCGACGCGATCATCGACGACATCGAGCCCCGCCACGAGAAGGGTCAGCCGATCCTGGTCGGTACCGCCTCGGTGGCTCGAAGCGAGATCCTCGGTCGCCTGCTCGGCCAACGCGGCATCCCTCACGAGGTACTGAACGCCAAACAGCACACCCGTGAAGCGGAGATCGTCACTCAGGCCGGGCGCCTCGGAGCGGTCACCGTCGCCACCAACATGGCCGGTCGCGGCGTCGACATCCTCCTCGGCGGCAACCCCGAAGGCCTGGCCCGCCACGACGTGCTCAAGGAAGGCTTCAGCGCCGACCTGCTCGTCGACGAATTCGAGCTGCCGGTGCCGCTCGAGCAGATGCCCGACGATTTCCGTGAGGCGCGAACCAAGGCACTCGCGAGATATCAGGAGCTGCTTGCCGGCTACAGCGCAGAATGCAAGTCCGAAGGCGACATCGTGCGCGAGCTCGGCGGCCTCTACGTGATCGGCTCGGAACGCCACGACAGCCGTCGAATCGACAACCAGCTGCGCGGTCGCGCCGGACGCCAGGGCGACCCGGGCGAGAGCCGATTCTTCCTCAGTCTCGATGACGACCTCATGCGTCTCTTCGCCACTGGCGCCCTCAACTACGTGATGGGCAAGGCGTTGCCCGACGACGAGGCGATCGAGGCCAAAATGGTCACCAAGGCGATCGAACGGGCCCAGACCACCGTCGAGACCAAGAACGCCGAAATCCGCAAGAACGTCCTCAAGTACGACGAGGTGATGAACGAACAGCGCAAGGTGATCTACCGGCGCCGCGATCAGATCCTCGACGGCGAAGATCTGCGTTCCGCCGCAATGGAGTACCTCGCCGAAGCCGTCGATGCGCTGATCGCTTCACACTGCGCATCGGCCGCCGACGACGAATGGGATCTCGAAGGGCTCAACAAGGAGCTCACGCTCTACTTCCCGAACACCATCACCGACGACGACCTGCGCCAATGTGGCGCCACCGATGAGATCTACGACCTCGTCATGGGTCAGGCCACCGAGCATTACGAACGTCGCGAGCAGGAGCTGGGTAATGACGTGCTGCGCCAGGTCGAGCGCCAGGTGATGCTGCGCATCATCGACCAGCGCTGGCGTGAGCACCTCGAAGAGATGGACTACCTGCAGGGTGGTATCAACCTGCGGGCGATGGGCCAGAAGGATCCCCTCACCGAATGGCAGCGTGAAGGCTTCGAGATGTTCGGCGCCATGATGACCGGCATCGCCCAGGACTTCGTCAAGTACGTGATGAACGTGCAGGTCGTCCAGAACCAGGTGCCCGCCGTTGCCGGCGACGCGCCCGCGGTGCAGAACATGCAGACCAGCTCCTCCGACGACGCCGACATCGGAGGGTTCGACCAGGCGGCCCGTGCTGCAATTGCCGAGGGTGAACTCCCGCCGGACGCCGTTCCAGCTCAGGCCTCGCCGGCCAAGCAGCAGACGGTCGTGAAGGACCCGTTCGACAAGACGCCACGCAACGCGCCGTGCCCATGCGGATCGGGCAAGAAGTTCAAGCAGTGCCACGGCGCTGCCTGACCGCAGCGATTCATGCGCGACTTCACCTCTGATCTCCGCGACGTCGGGCGCCGCCTCGACGAAGCCGAGTCCTACCTGTCGGTCGTCGACAACCGCGAGCGCTTCGCCGTCCTCGAAGCCGAGATCTCCGATCCGGCACTCTGGGACGACCAAGACCGCGCCAAGAAGCTCAACAGCGAATACGCCAACATCCGCGACGACATCGGCGTGTTCGACGCGCTCACCGAACAGTTCGGCGACGTCGAGGTACTCCACGAACTCGCCCGCGACGAAGACGACGCATCCCAGGAGCCCGAGATCGAAGCAGCGATCGTCGCCATCAACGCGACGCTCGACCAGTTGGAGCTGCGCAGCCTGTTCACCGGCGAACACGACGACAACGACTGCATCATGCAGATCAACGCGAAGGACGGCGGCGTCGACGCTCAGGACTTCTCCGAGATGCTGCTGCGGATGTACGAGCGGTGGTGTGAGCGACGTGGATTCACCATCAGCTTGAACTACGTCTCCGAGGGCGCCGAGGCGGGCATCATGTCGGCCGAAGTCACCATCTCGGGGCGTTACGCCTACGGACTGATGACCGCCGAGCGCGGCACCCATCGGCTCGTCCGGATCAGTCCGTTCGACAACCAGGGCCGCCGTCAGACGTCGTTCGCCGCCGTTCAGGTCTGGCCACTGCTCGAAGACGTCGAACTCGACATCGACGAGTCCGACATCCGAATGGAGGTGTTCCGAGCATCGGGAGCCGGAGGCCAGCACATCAACAAGACCTCGTCAGCGGTGCGCCTCATCCACGAGCCGACCGGGCTCGTCGCCAGCTCGCAGGAAGAGCGCAGCCAACTCCAGAACCGTGAACGTGCAATGGGCCGCCTCACCGCCATGATCGCCGCGAAAGCCGACGAGGACCGGGCGGCCGAACTCGACGCCATCGGCGGAAAGCAGGCCCAGGTCGGGTGGGGGAGCCAGATCCGCAGCTACGTCCTGCAGCCGTACCAGATGGTCAAGGACCTGCGCACCGAGATCGAGACCAGCGACGTCTCCGGCGTGCTCGACGGCAACATCGACGAGTTCGTCGAAGGGTTCCTCCGTATGCGCCGCGCCCAATCGGATTCGGACGCTTGACGTTGCTCCTCTTCGCGACGCAATCTCTGCACGCCAGGGGTCAGACCGAGGTCTGACCCCATCTGCGCCTGCATCAGCGGTACCCTCTCTGCGTCCCTCCGGGGGAACCTCATCATGATTCGACTCGAGAACGTCACCAAGAGCTATTCGACCGAGATCGTCGCCGTGCGCGACGCGAGCTTCGACGTCGCAAAAGGCGAATTCGTGTTCCTCGTCGGCCCGTCCGGCTCTGGCAAAAGCACGCTGCTGCGCATGCTCAACCGCCAGGACCGGCCCGAGCGTGGCGCGGTCTGGGTCGCCGGACGCAACATCGTCGACATGCCACCCAGCCGGGTGCCGCACCTGCGACGCAACATCGGCAACATCTTCCAGGATTACAAGTTGCTCCTCGAGAAGAGCGTGTTCGAGAACGTCGCGTTCGCCCAGGAGGTCATCGGTCGACCCTCCCACGTGATCAAACAGCAAGTGCCCGCCGTACTCGAACTCGTCGGCCTCGCCGGCAAGGAAGACCGCCTGCCACATCAGCTGTCCGGCGGCGAGCAACAGCGAGTGTCCGTTGCGCGAGCCTTCGTCAACCGCCCACTGATCATGCTCGCCGACGAGCCGACCGGCAACCTCGACCCCGCCACCGGCGAAGGCATCATGCGCCTCCTCGACCGGATCAACAAGACCGGCACCACGGTCGTGATGGCCACCCACGACCAACGAATCGTCAACACCATGCGCAAGCGGGTCATCCAGCTCGACCGTGGCGTCATCGTGCGCGACCAGGCCCGCGGCGTCTACGAGTGAGCTGAACCGATGCTGTCACGACTCCGATACACACTGCGCGAAACCCTCGACAGTTTCCGCCGCAACGCAACCCTCACCGTCGCATCGATCATCACCGCAGCGATCTCGCTGCTCGGCGTCGGCCTCACACTGCTCAGCCAACACGCCTTCGACAACCTGCTCGCCCGCTGGGAAGGCGGCGTCGAAATGATCGTGTTCATGAACCCCACCGCCACAGCCGACCAGCTCACCCTCGTCGAAACCTCGCTGACCTCCAGCAACCAGTTCATCGAACGCTTCGAATACTGCGACGAGATCTGCTCGCTCGAAGAAGCCGACCGCATCTTCGCCGGCGAGCCAGGCGTCCGCGACCTCCTCACCGAGGACACCATCCTCACCCAGTTCAAGGCTGTGCCGACCGAAGGAACCGACGTCGACCTGCTCCGGCAGGTCTCCGACGAATTCGCCAGCCTCCCCGGCGTCTACGACGTCAGCTTCGCCGAAGACCAGATCAGCCTCATCAGCCAACTCCAAAGCTTCTTCGGCTTCCGACTACTCCTGCTGTCCGTCTTCCTCCTCCTCGCCGCGATCCTGTTGATCTGGAACACGATCCGAACCGCAATCTTCGCCCGACGACGAGAAATCGAAGTGATGAAACTCGTCGGAGCCACCGACTGGTTCATCCGGATCCCCTTCATGCTCGAAGGACTCCTCCACGGCATCATCGGAGGCGTCCTCGCCAGCGCAGGCCTCTGGGCCTGGAACTCGCAATGGACCTCCGGAGTGCAAGCGTTCCCCGACAACAGCGGATTCTCCGCACTCGTCGTCGTCGACGGCTACGACCAGACCGTCATGCTGATCATGCTGATCATCGGGGCGCTGGCCGGGGCCATCGGCTCCGGAATCGCTGCTTCGCGGTTCCTGGACATTTAGCCCGCCCGACCGCCCGCTCACGGGTCCTGTCACCGATACCGCCTGGGCGTGCGGCCTGGCGGCCGGTCCCAGGCGGCATCGGCGCCACCCGTTCGCTGTCCTCCTGCCGTTGCTTGCCGCGATCGTCGGTGGTGGTCTCCTGCGCCGCTGTCTTCTGCCGCTTTGGTCTACGGCCACGTTGGTCGCTTCTGGTTCCGTCGTACTGGCTGAGTACGTTGCTTCTTCATGGAGTATTCGCAGATTGCGTATGTCGTTTCGGATTCGGTTGCAACGATCACGCTTTCGCGGGCGGAGCGGATGAATGCTTTCACTGATGTCATGATGCGCGAACTGCTCGACGTTTTCGATCGGGTCGATGCGGACGACGACGTGCGCGTAGCCATCGTGACGGGGGCGGGGGAGCGAGCGTTCTGCGCAGGCGCCGACCTCGGTGGGGGCGGTGACACATTCGCGAAGGGTGGGTCCGACATCCAGACGCCGGTCGGGGTGCCCCGTGACGGCGGGGGAATGGTGTCGCTGCGGATCTTCGACTGCAAGAAGCCGGTCATCGGAGCGATCAACGGGGCCGCCGTCGGTGTCGGTGTCACCATGACCTTGCCGATGGACATCCGACTCGCCTCCGACAATGCACGTTTCGGCTTCGTGTTCGCCCGACGAGGCATCGTGCCCGAAGCCTGCTCGTCGTGGTTCCTCCCACGACTCGTCGGAATCAGCACTGCCGCCGAGTGGTGCTATTCGGGCCGGGTGTTCCCCGCATCCGAGGCGCTCGAACGAGGGCTCGTGCGCAGCGTTCATGCCCCCGACGACCTGCTCCCGGCGGCGATGGAACTCGCCCGAGAAATCGCCGACAACACCGCCCCGGTGTCGGTGGCACTCACCCGCCAAATGCTGTGGAGGATGCTGGGAGCCGACCATCCGATGGAGGCGCACCGCGTCGACTCGCGCGGGATCCAGACGCGTGGTGCCAGTGCCGACGCGAAGGAAGGCGTCGAGAGCTTCCTCGAGAAGCGGGCACCGGACTACCCGGTGAAGGTGTCCGACGGACTGCCTGACATCTTCGTCGACTACGTCGCTCCCGACTTCCACTGACCCCGCCTCCGGCGCCATCGAACGGGGTCGAGTGACGCCTGACACTCGAACGTCGGGAATTCCTCAAGCCCCCGGCGGTTCTTACCGATGTCTTGAATACGCCGACGAAGATGGCGACACGGGTGGACTATCCAGTCCGCCACCAAATCCGCACAAGGGAACTGACATGACCACGATGTTGATGGAACAGCTGAACACCGGAGATGTGATCGAGATCAAGTCGGGCGATGACGTCATCACCGTGCTCGTGCTCCTCGCCACCGATGATGCCCTCGTGCTCGATCCCTGCGATGGCGCCACCCCGTTCGTCCTGAACAACGACGAACTCGTCGAATACCGCAAATTCGACGCCGAAACGCTGTTCGCCGACGCCTGAGGCGCCCACCGAACTCGCCGACACCGAACCCATCGGTGCCCGGCAACCAGATCTCCGGAAGTAGCACCCCCCTCTGCTTCCCGGAGAAGTCCCCCCTAATGTGGGCGCCGTGCACGACACGGCGCCCACATTGTTTTTCCGAGTCGGCGGTCTACCGTTCTTCGAAGCACTCGTCGACGCCTTCTACGACGGGGTCGTCACCGACGAAGTATTGCTCCCGCTCTATCCGGAGCAGCCAGACCTCACCGGTGCCCGGCATCGGCTCACCCTGTTTCTCGCGCAGTACTGGGGCGGGCCCACGACGTACATGGAAGAACGAGGCCATCCGCGTCTGCGGATGCGCCATTTCCCGTTCCATGTCGGTGCGCTCGAGCGAGATCGCTGGCTGGTCCACATGCTTGCCGCGGTCGATCACGTGTGCGAGGCGCGAAAGGTTCCCGAAGGTGTCGCGGAGGAGATGACGGCGTATTTCGTCCCGGCGGCCGAGCACTTGCGCAATGACTCCGGACTGCCCACCTCGTCGTCTCGATCCGGCCGATAGGTTCGCGGTCGCATGGCCGTCGTCGACGTACGAGATCTCCACAAGTTCTACGGGTCCAATCACGCCGTCGACGGGTTGACATTCCACATCGGTGCCGGCGAGGTCTACGCATTGCTCGGCGCGAACGGCGCCGGCAAGTCCACCGTGGTCGAGATACTCGAAGGGCACCGAGCCACGACGTCGGGCACCATCGAGGTGCTGGGTGTCGATCCCGGCAGCGCCGGCCGAGACTTCCGCGATCGGATCGGCATCGTGCTGCAGGCGTCGGGCGTCGAAGCCGAGTTCACCGTGCGCGAGGTGATCGAGCTGTACGGCGGGTGTTATCGCAATCCCCGACCACTCGACGAGGTGGTGTCGTTGGTCGGCCTCGATGACAAGGTCGATGCTCGGATCGGTTCGCTCTCGGGCGGCCAGCGGCGACGCATCGACCTCGCACTGGGCATCGTCGGACGCCCCGACTTGCTGTTCCTCGACGAACCGACGACCGGGTTCGATCCGTCGGCACGCCGAAAGTCGTGGGATCTCGTCGAGGCCCTCGGCGATGATGGCACCACGGTGCTGCTCACCACCCACTACCTCGACGAAGCCGAGCATCTTGCCGATCGCGTCGGCGTGCTGTCGCAGGGCCGACTGATCGCCGAGGGATCCCCCGACGAGCTGATCGGCCAGGTCAGCGGCACCGTCATCAGCTTCGTACTTCCGGAAGCGTTGTCCATCGACGACGCACGGCGCACCGTCGCCGAGTTGCTCGGCGTGGAGGTCAGGGTGTCGGGTCGTCTCGTCGAGGCCAACGTCGACGCCCCGACCTCTGCGGTTCATCGACTTACCGGATGGGCCATGGCGGCAGGCCACGAGCTCGAGGCGCTCTCGGTGTCCAGGGTGTCGCTCGAAGACGTCTATCTGTCGCTCACCGCCGACGTCGGTCCATCCCCGGAGATGGTCGAGTGAGCACGTTCCCGTCGACGATTCGTCTGGTCGCCGTTCAGACCCGGTATCAACTGGTGTCGTTCTGGCGCATCCCGGTGGCGGTGTTCTTCACGCTCGGGCTGCCGCTGATCATGCTGGTGCTGTTCAACGCGCTGTTCGGCGACGGAGTGATCTCCACCCCGGACGGCGACTGGACGGCGCAACAGTTCTACACCGGTGGTCTTGCCGCGTTCACCGCGGTGTCGGCGACCTTCACGAACCTGGCCAACATGGTTCCGATCCGACGAGACGAAGGTGTGCTGAAGCGCTGGCGCGGGACACCGCTGCCGACGTGGACCTACCTCTCAGGGTTCATCTTGTCGGCGGTGATCATCGCCTTTGCCGGCGTGATGCTGATGCTCACGCTCGGTGTGGTCGCTTACGACCTCGAGATCGAGCCAGCGAAGATGCCGGCTGCCTTCGTGACGTTCCTGGTCGGAGTCGGATCGTTCGCTGCGCTCGGCATGGCCCTCGCTGCAGTCATCAAGTCGGCGAGCTCCGCATCGGCCGCCGCCAATGCGATCATCCTGCCGCTGGCGTTCGTGTCGAACATCTTCATCCAGGTCGACGACGCTCCACGCTGGATCGAGATCATCGGAGGGATCTTCCCACTCAAGGCCTTCGCCGAGTCGTTCCAGGCCTGCTTCACGCCGTTCGTCGATGCTCCTGCCTTCGATTGGGCCAACCTTGCGTTCATCGCAGGATGGGGCGCTGCCGGGCTCGCTGTGGCGCTCACCCGGTTCACCTGGGAGCCCAGCGGCAGCGCCTCCCGAGGCCGCCGTTCACGTCGCTCCGCCGTGGCCGCCACCACCGACTGACCCGCCAACCCCACCCAACGCCACCCAACCCCACCTGCCAACCCGAAATTGCCCGGGATCGTGACGCTGAGCGTCACGATCGGGGGCAATTTCAGGAGAAGACGACGGTTTTGCGGCCGTGGACGATCACGCGATGCTCGAGATGAGCACGCACGGCGCGGGCGAGCACGATCGTTTCGAGGTCCCGTCCGCGCGAGGTGAGCCGGGCGACGTCGTCTCGATGGGTGACGTGTGCGGTGTCCTGCTCGATGATCGGACCCTCGTCGAGGTCGGCGGTGGCGTAGTGAGCGGTCGCGCCGATCAGCTTCACCCCGCGATCGAACGCCTGACGGTACGGGTTCGCACCGATGAACGCCGGCAGGAACGAATGGTGGATGTTGATGATCCGATTCGGGTGCGCCGCGACGAAACGATCGCTGAGGATCTGCATGTAGCGAGCCATCACGACCAACTCGACGCCATGGTCGCCGAGTGCGGCGAGTACCTGGGTCTCCTGCTCGGGCTTGGTGTCCGGCGTGACGGGGAGGTGCAGGTACGGCACGCCCATGTGTTCGGCGATGCCGGCGTGGTCAGGGTGATTCGACACGATGACCCGAAGGTCCATCGGCAGCTCGCCGCTGCGCCAACGGGTGAGCAGGTCGTACAGGCAGTGCGGCTGCTTCGACGCCATCAGCGCCGTCGGGGTTGGTGTGTCGGTGAAGCGGAGATCGACCGTCATGGCGAGGCGATCGGCGATCGGCGCAAAGGCGCCGACGATGTCGTGGCGATCGAGGCCGAATCCGTCGAGGTCGAACTCGACACGCTGGAAGAAGACGGCGTCGCGGTTCTCGTTGCCTGGGTCGACGTGCTGTTCGGCGTGCACGATGTTGCCGCAATGATCGGCGAGAAACTGGGCTGTGGCGGCGACGACACCTGGTTGGTCGGGGCACGAGAGCAGCAGGACGGCGGACACGGTCATCGTTCTACCTGTGAATTCAACTCAGGTGTCGACCGAGCGCGAAGCATGCCACGGCCGTGGCCGCAGCTGCATTGAGCGAGTCGACACCCGGCGCCATGGGGATGCGAACCGGCGTGGCGAGGGCGATGAGCCCGTCGCTGAGTCCGGAGCGCTCCGAACCGATCATGATGCCGACTCGTTCGCCCGGTGTGATCGACCCGATGGGCACCGCTCGGGGGTCTGGGGTCATGGCGTAGAGCTCGATGCCGGTCAGCGACTTCAGCTCGTTCGTCAGATCGGTGGTGCGTGCGTGCGGAAGCGAGAAGGCGGTCCCCATACCGACACGGAGCGAACGGCGCGACAGTGGGTCGGCGCTCGTGTGGTCGAGGATGAGGCCGTCCCAGCCGAGGGCCGCGGCGTTGCGAATGATCGAGCCGATATTGGTCGGGTTGTCGACGGCCTCGACGATCACCAGCCGATGCGACGTCGCAGCCAGCTCGGCAACGGTCGGTCGGGCCGGCCGATCGAAGAGGGCGATGATCGACAGCGGGATTCCGAGCTGCGCAACGATGCTTCGCACCGCGGTGCCGCCGCCGTAGACGGGGCAGTCGAGTGCTCCGACGATGTCGGGTACCCGATCGATGTCGACCAGGGCGGCGACCGGACGGCACCCTGCGGCGACCGCACGTTCGACCACGAGGTCACCTTCGGCAAGGAACATGCCGGCACCCGCGTCGTCGCGTTTGTCGGCCCGACTGGCCAATCCTCGTTCGTTGAGGCGGAACTGACGGTAGCGGTGGTCGTCGGGATCCTCGATCAGGATCAGGTCCATCAGAAGTGGTACGGGTAGGGCGACCAGTCGGCTGGGCGCTTCTCGAGGAAGCTGTCGCGTCCCTCCTGAGCCTCATCGGAGGCGTAGGCGAGGCGGGTGGCCTCACCGGCGAACACTTGCTGGCCGACGAGGCCGTCGTCGATGAGGTTGAACGAGAACTTGAGCATCCGTTGCGCCGTGGGGCTCTTCGCGCAGATCTCGCGGCCCCACTGCAACGCCGTCGCCTCGAGTTCACGGTGGGGGATCGAGGCGTTGACGGCACCCATCGCCACCATGTCGTCGGCGGTGTACTCGCGGCCGAGGAAGAAGATCTCCCGTGCGAACTTCTGGCCCACTTGCCTGGCGAGATACGCCGAGCCGAAGCCACCGTCGAAGCTGGCGACGTCGGCGTCGGTCTGCTTGAAGCGAGCGTGCTCGGTGCTGGCCAGCGTGAGATCGGACACCACATGGAGCGAGTGCCCGCCGCCGGCTGCCCACCCGGGCACCACACAGATCACGACCTTGGGCATGAAGCGGATCAGACGTTGCACTTCGAGGATGTGCAGCCGCCCGGCTCGGCCGGGCTCGATGGTGTCGGCGGTTTCGTCGGCGGCGTACTTGTAACCGTCCTTGCCGCGGATGCGCTGATCGCCGCCGGAACAGAACGCCCAGCCGCCGTCCTTGGGCGACGGGCCGTTGCCCGTGAGCAGCACGCATCCGACATCGGTGGACATGCGGGCGTGGTCGAGCGCCGTGTACAACTCGTCGACGGTGTGAGGCCGAAAGGCGTTGCGGATCTCCGGACGGTCGAACGCGATGCGCACCACGCCGGCATCGACGGCGCGGTGGTAGGTGATGTCGGTGAACTCGAACCCGTCGACGACTCGCCACGCGGCAGGGTCGAAGATCTCGGACACGGTGTCGTCGGGGGAGGGGCCATCGTTCGCCATCACCCCATGTTGGCCCATCGGGTACCGTTCGCCCATGCCGCACGCCGACGTCAACGATCTTTCTGCCTGAGCGATGACGCGCATCGAAGTCGTCGGTGTCGGCGGGCTCCCGGAGATCGAATCCGGCGACGATCTGGCGGCCCAGATCTTCGAGGCGTCTCGCGCGAACGGTGATCCACTCGTCGACCGCGACATCGTGGTGATCACCTCGAAGATCGTGTCGAAAGCCGAGGGGTGCGCCGTCGAGCTCGACGATGTCGATCCGTCGGCGTTCGCGGTGTCGTGGGCCGAGCGGTGGGACAAGGATCCACGAGTTGTCGAGGTGGTGCTGCGAGAGTCGAAGCGGATCATTCGCCAGATCGGCCCGGTGCTGATCACCGAGACCCACCACGGTTTCTGCTGCGCCAACTCGGGTGTCGACCAGTCGTCGAGCGGCGCTCACGGGCGGGTGCTCGTGCTCCCGAAGGACTCAGATGCATCTGCTCGCCGGTTCCGGAAGCGCTTCGCCGAACTCGGCGTCGACGTGGCCGTGATCATCAGTGACACCTTCGGTCGCCCGTGGCGTGAAGGCCAGACCGACATCGCCATCGGGGTCGCAGGGATGCATCCGTTGCGCAGTTACATCGGCGAGGTCGATCCGCACGGCCACGAGTTCCGAGTGCAGGAAATCTGTACCGTCGACGAACTCACTGGCGCAGCCGAGTTGGTGAAGGGCAACACCAGTCGGGTGCCGGTCGCCGTCGTGCGTGGCTACGAGTGGGCGACCGACGACAACGCCTCGATGGCCCCGGTGCTGCGCGACTCCGAGCGCGACCTGTTCAGGTGAATTGGAACTGAGGGGTCGAGACCCCTCCGGTTTTCAGCCGCACAGGTCCTTGGCGATGCCGTAGAAATAGTTGCCGGAGAGTCCGAGTGAGTCGACGTCGATGCGTTCGTCGTTGCCGTGGAAACGGGAACCGAACGTGGCGAAATCCATCTTCGGCGAGAACAGCCCGGCGCCGTACGCCGTGACCCCTCGCTCGCGGTAGAAGCGGGCATCGGTGCCGCCGACGATCAACCCGGGCACGAGGTCGGCGCCCGGATACGCCACTTGGGTGTGCTTGGTGACGGTCTCCCACAGCAGATTGCTCGGTCCGAACTCGGAGGCAGAGGGGTCGCCGTGTTGCAGGACCGTGATGTCCACCTGGTCGAAGAGATCCCCGAGGGCGTCGCGCAACATGGCGTCGACGTCGGCGCGCGTGGTGCCCGGCACGGTTCGGATGTCGACGTCGAGGTCGACGGCGTCCGGGATGGTATTGGTCTTCTGACCGCCGTGGGCCACGTTCGGTGAGATGGTGGCGTGGGTCTGCGCATGGCACATGCGTGCCACCGGCACAGGAAGCCGCTCGAGGGTCGAATAGATCTGTTCGGTCGACGTGAGCCCGTCGCGTAATTCCTCTGGAAGGGCCATGGCCGCCACTTGCGAACGCCAGATGTCGTCGATGTGTGCTGCCGGACGGTATTCGGACAGCCGACGAACGATCTCGGCAGCCTTGATGAGCGCGTTGTCCGCACCGAAGGGCATCGAGCCGTGTCCGGGTGTTCCGTGCACGCGCAGGCGTCGCCACGCCAGTCCCTTCTCACCGACGTTCACTGTCACGGTGCGATGGCCGTGGTCGTCGGTGCTCGACCAACCGCCGAGTTCGGTGAGCACGTAGTCGGCGGCAATGGCATCCCACTGCTGCTCGGCCATCCACTCGGCGCCCCAGGTGCCACCGGCTTCCTCATCGCCGACGCCGAAGTAGATGAGGTCACCCTTCGGGCGGAAGCCCTCGGTTGCGAGCCGGCGGAACGCAACCGCCATCGACGACGTGAGGTTCAACATGTCGATCGCTCCTCGACCCCAAACTTCGCCGTCGATCACTGCACCCCCGAACGGGTCCTCGCGCCAACCGTCGGGGTTCACCGGCACTACGTCGGTATGGCCCATCAGACACAGCGATGGGGCGTCGGGATCCGATCCTTCGATACGAGCGACCATCGAGTCGCGTCCCGCTCTCGGGGTGAAGCGTTGGACGTCGAGACCGGCGCCCTCAAGGTACCCCACGAGCAGGTCCGAGTTGCGGGTCTCGTTGCCCGAATCGGGCGTACCGTCGTTGACACAGGCGTTGCGGATCAGCGCCTGCAACAACTCGGTGGTGGGTCCGGTGAACTCTTCGGGGGAGGTCATGCCTGCACGCTAGTGCTCGACACCCGGGTGCCTCATGTGAGCGGATCAGGTCGACCGATCCCTGTCACGATCGTGCGCCAAACCGTGTCGATCCGCAACTGATCGAGCGGTGTGGGGGTCTGGTCGATGAGGGTCGCCATCCACTCGTTGATCCGTTGGCCCTCGACCAGTTGGCTGCCGTGGACGAGGTCGTCGGCAGCGGGTCGCAGAGTTGGTCGACCCCAGTAGACCGTGGCCGACCGACTGCAGGACGCGCCGATCGTGCGGAGCAACTCGTCGATCGGGCCCCGTGTGATTGCCGCCTCGCTGACGAGTTGGGCGTCGGTGCGAGCGGTGAGCAGTTGAGCGGGATCTGGCCGGTCGGCGACCACTGTGGTGATCGCGATGGCGCCGGGTGGGCCGACGATGACGTGATCGATGTTGCCCAGGGCGCCGCCGATCTCGTAGACCGTGCGCCACGGCGGCGACGGCGCTCGATGGAGCTCTTCTGCGGTGAGGCGGGTTCCTGACAGCGGCTTCGGACCAGTCGGCGTCAGCGCAGCGATCGAGCGCCGATACCAGAGGAAGGCGCTGAGGATCGCCAAGGGCAGAACGACGAGCGGAATGACGATGCCGAGACCCACGCTCCCATTGTTGCCGATGAGTGGAACTTGCGGATCGATCAGTCGAGCCGACGAAGCGGGCTGTCGTCGACCACCTTCGGTACGAGTCGGATCGAGGCGTCGGTGACCACCGCTCCGGCGTCGGACACGATGACCGGGTTGAGGTCGAGTTCGGCGATCTCGGGGTGATCCGACGCAAGCTGTGCGGCGGCGACGATCGCATCGACCAGCGCAGAGGAGTCGAATCCGGCGGTGTCGAGCGCTGCGGTGAGGCGCGTCTCGGTGAGCATCGTGGTGGCGCTCGCAGGCGACACGGGCGCCAATCGGCTCGCACGATCATCGATCGCATCGGCTTGAGCGCCGCCGAGGCCGACCGAGACGATGGCGCCCAGACGGTCGTCGTGTTCGCAGCGAATACGCACGTCGACGCCGGGGGATGTCATTGCCTGCACGATGAGTTCTCGTGCGTCGTCGCCGAGCGACTCGCGCATGACGCCGATCGCCTCCGTGACGTCGTCGTCTCGTGCGAGATCGAGGGCCACACCGGCGCGAGCTGACCGCCCCGGCCGACGGCGGACGGCCTTCACCGCGACCGGGAACCCGATCTCGTGCGCAGCACGAACTGCGTCGTCGGGGCTGGTCTCCGTTGCCGCTGCCATGTCGATGCCGTAGGTCGCGAGCAGACGACGTTTCGTGGAAAGGTCGACCTGAGCTTCGATTCCGCTGTCGGCGTCGTAGCTGCTCACAGCTTCGATGATGATCGCATGAGCGACAGCCGGGTTGACCGTCCTCGCGATGTCCGGCGGGGCGTTCTCCTCGGCGCGTCGCCACTGGGCGTAGGCGTACGAACGTCCGAGAACGGCGGCGGCCTGTTCGGGAAACGAGAACGCCGGCACGTTCGAGCCTGGTGTGACCGGCCCGTCTGCGCCGCCGAGCAGCACGGCGACCACCGGCTTGGAAGCGCTTCGTGCCTCGACGTCGATGTCGCGGGCCGCTGCATCGACGTCCTCGGCGACCGCTGGCGCATAGATCACCAGCACGCCGTCGACTGCATCGCTGTCGAGCGCCGCCGCGATGGCAGCGGGGTAGTCGGAGGATGCAGCGCTCCAGTTCAGCATCAGCGGTCCGTCCACCGGTTCGAGCCCGGCCGATTCGAGTGCCGCCCTGGCGAGCGTGCCCGGGCTGCGAGAATTGGTGACCACAGCGACACGGGGCCCTTCGAGCACGGGTTGGGTCGCCATCACCCGAACGGTCTCGAGTAAGGCGGGCACGGTGGGAACCTCGATCAACCCGGCCTGCTGATACAGGGCGCCCCCCATCTCACCTGAGGCAGCGACGCCTGTTCGCACGGCGACGATCGGCTTGGTACGTGACACTCGTCTGGCGATGCGGGCGAACTTGCGTGGGTTGCCGAACGACTCGGTGTACATCGCGATGATGTTGGTGTTGTCGTCCTGCTCCCAGAACTGCAGGAGGTCGTTCGCCGAGATGTCGCTCTTGTCGCCGAGCGACACGAACCACGACACGCCGAGGCCGACTTCTCGCGCCTTGCGCAGCAAGGAGCCCCCCAGCGAGCCCGACTGCATCGAGATCGCGAGCCCTCCGGCTGGCAACGCAACATCGACGAGCGCCGCCTGAAGTCGTGTTTCCGGGCGAGGCGATGCAATTCCCATGCTCGACGGTCCGATGATCCGTAAGCCGTTGCGTCGAGCGCGGGTGACCAGCGCGGTCACGTCGATGTCGGTGCCGTCGACCGAGGTGACGATCACGGCACCGCGCATTCGTTTGGCGATGCACGCATCGATCGTGGTGTCGAGATCTCGTGCCGGCACCGCGATGACGGCCAACGACACTTCGTCGGGAAGTTCGGCGATCGTTCGACTGCACGAATGTCCGTGGACCTCGTCGTGGCGCGGATTCACTGCGTAGATCGGCACCTCTACGCTCTGGGCGACGTGTCGCCAAATGGCGTCGCCGACCGACCCGGGTCGTTCGGATGCGCCGATGACGGCGATGGCACGAGGCAGCAGGATCCGCGCGACAGCACGCGAGTCCGCCCGCTGTTCTCGCCGCTCGACGCTGTCCAGGAACTCATCGGTGTCGGCCAGTTCCCAGTCGAGGTCGACAACACCCGAGTCGAACCGACGCTGCAGTGGCCAACCGGCTTTGGCGAACACGGCGAGCATCGCGCGATTGTCGCCCAACACTTCGGCGGTGAATCGTTCGATGCCGTTGCTTCGTGCGATTGCGGCCAGGTGTTCGAGGAGCAACGTGGCGATCCCGGCGCCCTGATGTGAATCGCTCACCATGAATGCGGCCTCGGCCTCATTTCGACCAGGCCAACGCTCGTAGCTTGCCCATGCGATGAACTCGTCGTGCGATTCGACGGCCAACGCGGCCCGGTCGACCATGTCGACATCGGTGAAATGAAGGAGTTCCTTCTGGCTCAGCTCGGGCTTGGGTGAGAAGAACCTGCGGTAGATGCTCTCGGAGGACTGCCGCTTGTGGAACTCGGCGAGCGCAGGACGGTCGTCGGTGGTCAGGGGTCGAATGAACACCGTGTCGCCATTACCGAGAACCACCGTGGATGCCCATGGTGACTCGGAGTCGGTCGCGCTGCTCATTCTCCCAGCATGGCAGCTCCGAGCCGGATGGGATACCGGTGTGACGTCTGTTGGGCGGAGCGTTCGTGTGCCTAGGGTGGGGGCGTGGCAGCGCCCATCATCGTCTTCGCCAGCGCCGAACTCGACCAGCACACGACACCCGAGTGGCATCCCGAGCGCCCCGGGCGTCTGAATGCGTCACTGTCGGGCATCGCGTCGGCCGGGCTGCTCGACGCTGTCGAATTCCGCGAACCACGGCTGGCCACGATCGCCGAACTCGAACGTGTGCATTCGCCTGGCTACCTGGCCCAGCTCGAGCGGTTCTGCGAGCGCGGTGGCGGCGACCTCGACCCGGACACCTTTGCGGCGCCCGGCTCGTGGTTCACGGCGTTGCGTGCTGCTGGTGCCGTGCTCGATGCGGTCGACGCACTCGAAGCAGGGTCGTGCGACGTCGCCTTCGCGGCAGGACGGCCGCCCGGGCACCACGCCGTGCCCGACCGCGCCATGGGGTTCTGTCTGGTCAACAACGTCGCAGTGGCTGCGGCAAGATTGGCCTCGGAGGGCCAGCGGGTGGCGATCGTCGATTGGGACGTCCACCACGGCAACGGAACCCAGGACATCTTCTACGACGATCCCAATGTGTTGTACGTGTCGACGCACGAGTCACCCCTGTATCCGGGCAGTGGCCGTGCCGACGAGACCGGCGGTCCCGACGCACCGATGTCGAACCTCAACCTGCCGTTCCCGGCGGGCACACGTGGCGACGTCTTCCGGCGAGCGGTCGACGAGGTGATCGCACCGGTGGTCGAGCGGTTCGCACCCGACTGGCTGTTCATCTCTGCCGGTTTCGACGCGCATCGCAATGATCCGCTCGCCGGGCTGGAGCTGACATCTGCCGACTATGCCGACCTGGCAATCCGGCTGCAGCAGCTCGCTCCGACGCATCGCACCGTGGTCGTGCTCGAGGGTGGCTACGACTTCGAGGCATTGTCGCTGTCGACGGGGTCGACACTCTCGGCGCTGATCGGAGAGTCGTACCGGCCCGAGGAGGCCTCGACCGGCGAGGTCGGCGTACCGACGGTGACGGCGGCCCGCCAGCACTGGAACCTCGTCTGAGGCGTCACGGCGGAGAACGATCGGGACGCCCCTGGCCGATGCCGAGATCGTCGGCGACGGCGGGAACCACGCGGTCGCAGACGTCACCTCCGGTGGACGGCGAGGTGCCGGCCACGGTTGCCACCACGACGGTTCGGCCTCGTTCGAGCACCCACGCGCACGCAAGGGCTCCGTCGACGCTGCCCGTGTGGCCCCAGCCGTACTGGTCGACGAGCAGGCCGGGCCACGTCATCACTGCGAGATCCGCAGGCGTGACCGAGGCGAGCACCGATGCCATGTCATCGGTCGAGACGATGAACGTGCCTGCGCCGCCGAGGCGGGACAGTCGGGCGACACCGAGGCGGTACTCGATGTCGGTGGCGAGCTGTCCGTCGGTGGTGAGGTGTGCGCCGGTCAACCCGAGTGGATCAAACAGGAGCGCCTGGGCCACTTGGTCGAGGGGCATCCCGGTCCTTCGTTCGACCAGCAACCCCAACGCGCAGTAGTTGCCGTTCGAGTAGGTCCATCGACCGCGGGTCGTCGATGGTGGTTCGCCGAGCAGCCACGGAAGAAATGCGGCGCAGTCGATCTCGCCATCGAACCACTCCGTGCGGACCACAGGCATTCCGGATGTATGAGCCAGGAGTTCGCGAACGGTGACGCCAGCCCAACCTGGGTGGGTGACCACGCCGATGTCGGCCCATGGCATCGGACCGTCGACCTCGATGGATCCGGTCTGATCGAGTCGGGCGATCATCAGCGCCGTCAGCAGTTTGCTGACGCTGGCGACCACCATCGGCGAGTCGGCGGTGGCGAGTGCGCCGTCGATCGTCGTGCCAGACGCTCGGCTGAGCACGTTTCGGCGATCGCGGACGACCGTCATCGTGGCAGCTGGTTGTGTTCGAGCCAGATCGTCGAACGCACGGTTGGCCATCGTCAGCGTCGGATCGAGGAGAGATTGCACCTCGGTGGTCGTGGTGGTCGTCGTGCTCGTGGTCGACGTGCTCGTGGTGGACGTGCTCGTGGTGCTCGTGGATGTGGTCGTGGTGCTGGATGTTGACGTCGTGGCGCGGGGCGGGGCGATGGTCGACGTGGTCGTCGTCACCGACTCAGCGATGGTGTCGGCGCCCGTGTCGTACTCGGAGCTGGCCGCCGACTGACCTGAGCACGCCGCGATCAGTAGGAGTGCGCCGACCAGGATGGCGATCGGTTGGCGGCGCACGCAAGCACGTTAGGCAAGATGGGCGTCACGGCGTGGTCACTACTAGCGTCGGCAGCGATGAGCTGGGAACTGAGCGACGACCACGAACTGTTGCGGACCACCGTGCGCGAGTTCGCCGAGAATCGAATCGCACCGCACGCCGCCGAGTGGGATCGCACGTGTCACTTCCCGGTCGACATCGTTCAGGAGATGGGTGATCTCGGACTGTTCGGCATCGTGTTCCCCGAGCAGTGGGGCGGAGGTGGCGGCGACTTCGCCTCGCTGTGCGTTGCCATCGAAGAGTTGGGGCGAGTCGATCAGTCGATGGGCATCACGCTGTCGGCCGGCGTCGGTCTCGGCGCGAATCCGGTCTTCCGGTTCGGTACCGACGAGCAGCGCGACCGCTGGTTGCCCGACCTCGTGGCCGGCCGGGCGCTCGGGGCGTTCGGGTTGACGGAACCGGACGGCGGGTCGGACGCCGGAGCAACGCGTACCACGGCGGTGCTCGACGGCGACGAGTGGGTGTTGAACGGCTCGAAGGCGTTCATCACGAACTGCGGTACCGACATCACCTCCATCGTCACCGTCACCGCCCGCACCGACGACGGGATCTCGGCGTTCGTCGTGCCGGCGGGAACACCCGGCATGATCATCGAGCCGGCCTATGCCAAGCTCGGTTGGCATGCCAGCGACACCCACGGCATCACGTTCGTCGACTGCCGGATCCCACAGGAGAACCTGCTCGGGGCGCTGGGTCACGGTTTCCGCAACTTCCTGTCGATCCTCGACGACGGTCGGATCGCGATCTCGGCGCTCGCACTGGGTTCGGCTCGGGCGTGCCTCGACGCGTCGGTTGCGTATGCGCAGCAGCGCCATGCGTTCGGTGGCCCCATCGGGCGGTTCCAGGGCCTTGCCTTCCAACTGTCGGACCTTGCCGTGCAGGTCGAGAATGCGCACAACCTCACCTACAAGGCGGCGTGGCTGAAGGATCAGGAACGTCCGATCGGCCAGGCTGCGGCCATGGCGAAGCTCTACACGACCGAGGCGGCGATGGACGCTGCCCGACTCGCGACGCAGGTGTTCGGCGGGATGGGCTTCATGGAGGACACGCCGATCGTGCGCTTCTACCGCGATGCGAAGATCCTCGAAGTGGGCGAGGGCACCAGCGAGATCCAGCGACTGGTGATCGCCCGCAACCTGGGCCTCCCCGTCGAGTGACGCCATGATGCCGGTGCGACGCCCGGGTGCTCGGAGCCCACGTACGCAACGACGTCGAAGCTCAGCGTTGTCGCTCACGCTGACGCCGAGATGGCCGGCGCCGCCTACCGTGTCGGCGCATGGAGACTTCGACGATGTCACGGCTCGCTCGCCGTCTCGGCTCGGTGCTCGAACCGGTCGTGGGCCAGGTGTACTTCTCGCCCGAGTGTCACGCGAACTACGAAGCGCTCGGTTTCGATCCCAGTCCCGGTGATGCCGGTGGTGTCGCATTGCCGGACGGGCCCGCGTACTTCGCCAGCCGCGGGAGCCTGCTCGGTCAGGTGCCCGGCGAGGTGATCGCGGCAGCGTTCGGCGTGTTCAGCGCTGCGGTCGTGGTGCCATCGGTGCAGCTGGCCTGGACTCGCACCGACGCCGAAACGATCCGGGCAGCGCGCGCCGATGGTGCGCTGCGGCAGCTGCGACGGCTGGTCGGCGACCGCCCCATGGGCGTCGAGCGCGCCCTCGGGTTGCTCGAGCGAGCCGCCGCTGTGCTGCCGATCAACGGCCGACATCTCGCTGCGGGCATTGCCGCACTCGAGGTGCCCGATGAGCATCTCGCAGCGATGTGGCACGTCGGCGACTTCCTGCGCGAGTACCGGGGTGACAGTCACAATGCAGCGTGGATGGCGGCCGGCCTCACCGCCACCGATATCGGTCTGCTCACCGAACTCTCGTGGGGGATGCCGATGCGCAGCTACAGCCGGACCCGTGGCTGGACGTCCGACGAGTTCGATCGGTCCGAGCACCATCTGCGCAACCTCGGTTACCTCGACGCAGTGGGCTCCGAGACCCGACTGTCACAGCTGGGTCGTCACGCCCGCGAACAGATCGAAGTGGTCACCGACGAGCAGATGCGCCCGGCGCTGGATGCGCTCGGCGATGACATCGATGAACTGTTCGACATCCTCGCGCCGTTGGGCGAGACGATCCGTGCCGGCAAGGGCTATCTCGGCGCCGGCCCTCACGACCTTGGCTGAGGTTCGACGCATCCGTTTGGGCAAGTCGACGCGAGGTGCGGAACAATGGAGTCAGAGCGACGGGCTTCCAGCCCGGCCAGCTCCGACGAGAGGAGTCGTGATGACGAATCAACATCCGGCCACCGTGGCTGACGGGCTCAGTCTGCACGGTGACATCCACGAAGGTGAGTTCGACATGATCGTCGATCACTGGTCGAAACTGGACGCCCGCCTTCGTTCGTTCGACGCCGGCACGGTGTCACTCGGATTGTTCGTGAAGGAACGTGACAGCAAGAACCAGCACCTCACCCTCGACGTGAAGATCGACGGTCACAAGCCGCTGGTGGCCACGTCATCGAACATCGAGTTCGGACAGGCGCTCAACGAGGTGCGCGACGAGATGATCCGACAGATCACCGACATGAAGACCAAGAGCGAACCCCGCAACAACCGGCACCTTCGAGACAACACGACCTGAACGAACCGTCGAGCGGCGCCGGCAACCGGCTCCTCAGCCGGGCGTTGCTTGCTGGAACTGGATGTCGACCCTCGGGCAATGCTGGAGGACGTCGGCCATCGCCGTCGTCACGGCGCGCAGGTCGATGTTCGCAAGAAAAGAGTTGAGCGTCAGGTGGGCGAGTACCCAACCAGGGTCCGATGCCCATGGGGGCAAGAATCTCGCAGGCCTCACGAGCCCTTGACTGCGAAGCTCTGCGAGCGCCGGGATCGCGAACAGGTCGAGCTTGCCGGAGAACAACAGTGCGAGCGTGTCGGCGCGTCCGGCGGTGAATGCCGATCGGATGAAGGTGGTCACCGACAGATAGCCGGACAGGTAGCTGCAGTCCTTCGTGAACGGTGCGCCTCCGGTCATCGGTGCGCCGCGGAAGATGCGCCGAGTCGATTCGAACGCCTGCTCCGGATTCGGTGTGCGGTCGAGGAACCAGCGGTACAGCTCGATGAAGTCGGCGCCGTCGACCACGTGTTGCACTGCGATGATCCGGTCGGCGAGTCGCCGCAGACGGTCGAGGCCGAGCGTGCCCGACACGTACTCGGAGTAGACCGCCAGACCCTCCTGAGTTCGAGTGGTGCCGGGGTGCCCGATCGCGAGAATCGGGATGTCGGTCTGCGCCCGCCCGTTCAATCCGGTGCCGACGTGGATGAACGCCTCGTGGTTCAGGAGCTGCGCAGCGTCCTTGGTGGTGAACTTCGCGCCGGCGCGAATTCGGATCCGGCTCGTGGTCGCAGTGGCGTTGGCCGACAATTCGTCGACGAGCAGTACCTCGGGGGCGCTGTCTCCGAAGTGTTCGCGCACCTCGGCGTCGATGAACGATGCGACCTGCGCACCGGTGCGTGACCGGACCACCGGCGGCACCAGATCGGCCTCGTGGAGCACCTCGAGCGCCTCGTGGACGCGGCGAGCAAGCTCGAGTGGGGTGGCTGGGTCGAACCGCAGAGGTTGGTCCGGAACGCCGTAGAGGGCGCTGCTGTGTTCGAAGAACTCAGGTGTCTCGCGCGTCGCAAGCATGCGTGCGGTCGACTCGATTGCATCCGCCTCGCGGCCGAGCCAGTCGTCGACAACGGAGCCTGGTTGCAGCAGTGTGCGCGCGGCCGCCACGGCCTCCATCACGGGCGTTGGGTCGATCGGTTCGTACGTGGGCTCGGGGAGCCGCTGCGCTCCGTTGTCGAGGAACTGATCTCGCAGGTTGCCGGGCCAGGCGAGTGCCGACAGCACCCGCATCGGCTTTGCGACATCGTGGAGAATTCGGGCCGACTGGCGATACCGATCGGCCGCTGACACGTCGGTCATCGAGGAACTTTTGCAGGAAGCGTCGGCGCGGTGGTGGATCACCGTGCGACGTCGGTCGATCAGTCGCTGATGGACAGCACCGTCCAGGTGGCGGGTCACAGCGAGCGCCTCAGGCCCGGGGATCTCACGACCCTACGACGGGTGGCCTGTGGCATACGGTGACCCGATGGAACCGATTCGGGGGAACGGCTGCGTACGTTGGTTCAGGCGAGGGGCGATGACGGCCGTGCTCCTGGCCAGCGTCGTGGCCGTTGCTCCGCCGCTGTCCTCGGGTCCGGTGTCGGCGTGCAGCTGCAGCGGGCTCACCGATGACGAAGCGTTCGCCGCGGCCGACGTGGTGTTCGTCGGTCGACTCGTCGAGGTGCAGAAGCCTGGCGGCCCGATGATGAGCTCCGACGATCCTGCACGTTTCGTCTTCGATGTCGACTCGGTGTTCAAGGGGAATGCATTCGAGACCCAGTCGGTGGTGAGTGCACGAGATGGTGCGAGCTGTGGCCTCGAGCTGCGAGCGGGAGTCGACTCGGTGGTCTTCGCTCGCACCGAGTCGTCGTACGACCTCGCCAGTGGTGAGCTCGACTCGAACCTGTGCTCGGGGAGTCGAACTGGGTCCGCATCCGAGGGCTTCGGGACGTCCATGGAACCCGAACCGGGCTCGTCATCGATCGGATCGTTCGACGACAACACCGTGGAGCTCATCGTCGGTGCTGTCATCACGCTCGCCGCAATCGTGCTCGCCATCGCAGGGCTCGTCCTCGGACGCCGCTCCCGTCGGGTGTCGCCACCGCGTCGAACCCCGTTACCCGGGAGTTGATCCGATCGTCACGTCGTCGGTGATCAGATCGACCTCGATCGTCACGGTCGATCCAGGGCACGACCATCGCACGGCAAGGACGTGTGGCTCGGAGTCGAGCAGTGCGAACACTCCGTCGAATGCAGGCTCGGTTGCCCGCCAGCGCAGCAGTGCGAGCAGACGTTGCACGACCGGACGGGCGAGCGCTTCGTCGATCTCGGGTCGCGTGTAGTGGTGACGGTTGATGTCGCGCCCGACCCCGGTGCGTGCGAGCAGTTCGCTGTCGTTGGTGCCGGCGAGCAGCCCGACGTAGTAGATCTGCGGCGTGCCGGGCAGCATGCACTGGATGATCCGGGCGGCCAGGTAGCGATCGTCGTCCCGACCGAGCGCGTCGTAGAACGTGCAGTTCACCTGGTAGAGGTCGAGATTCGATGCTGCGGCACCCGTGGCCGCTCGGCTGACACCCGCGGAGCGGTCGTGGATCGTCTCGACCAGGTCGTGGATGCGCTCAGGTGTCAGGAGCCCTCGGCGAGTCGGGTCGCGGGCATCCGTTCCGACGTCGATCACCCCGATGCCGTCGTGGGTGTCGAGCACGTTGATCGCATTGGGCGGACGCATTTCGATCCAACGGCGCAGCGGGTCGGCATCGCCGGTGTAGATGGCGTCGAGGATCAGCGGCGGCAGAGCGAAGTCGTAGACGAGGTCGACGTCGGCTGCGACCGCGAGTTGGTCCAGATGATGGCCGTGCATCTCGACCAGGACCCGCATCGAGCGTTCATGGCATGCAGCGGTGAGGTGGCGGATGAACTCGAGCGTGTCAGGGAGCATGAAACACGAGGTTCCCGCCCGTTTGATCGCATACCCGACGGCGTCGAGCCGCACGCTCGTGATGCCGGCGGACTGGAACCGATCGAGGATGTCGATCAGATAGGCCCAGCCGAGCGGATGTTCGACGTCGATGTCGATCTGCTGATCGGTGAAGGTCGTCCACACGGTGCGATGTGTGCCATCGGCGAACTCGACGTCGGTGAACGGCGAGGTCGGCCGGGGCCGATAGATCTCATTGAGGTCGGCCGGCGATGGCGTCGAACCGAAGACGTGCTGCGGCGTGAGGAACATCGCTGCGGACGGCGCATCGTCACCCTGCGCCAGCCACTCGAGGAACGGGCCCGACTGCGCCGAGATATGGTTCACGATCACATCGGCCATGACGTCGTATCGACTCGCCAGTGCCGCGACGCTCTCCCACGAGCCCACCCTGGGATCGACCTCGGTGTGGTCGATCGGGTCGAATCCGGCGTCGGCGCCGTCGATCGGAACGAAGAACGGGAGGAGGTGCACTCCGGCGAACGCTCCGTCGAACTCGCCGTCGAGGAGCGCGAGCACGCCGCCGATGCTCCCAGCGAGGCGGTCGGCGTAGGTGATCAGCACAGGGGCGGTGGCGTTCGGTCGCAGAGCCATGGGCGCCGCCGATCGTACCGGTCGAGGCCGTGGCGGTCGAAGGTTCGTTCTCCGACGGTCTGAGGTGGCAGCGTGGTCGAGCAGGAGGAGCGCGCGCACATGGATTTCGAGATCTCCGAACAGATGACGACCATCCTCGAGATGGTTCGCGACTTCGTGGACCACGAGGTGATCCCGCTCGAGGGTGAAATGCTGCACGGGGATGCGGCGTCGCTCGAAGCGGGCGTTCGCGCTGCCCAACACAAGGTTCGTGAGATGGGTGTGTGGGCTCCGAACCATCCGGTCGAGTTCGGTGGGCTCGGATTGAACATGGTCGATCACGGCCTGCTCAGCGAGGCGCTCGGTCGCAGTCCGCTCGGCCACCTGGTCTTCGGCACCCAGGCACCCGACGCGGGCAACGTCGAGATCCTGCACATGCACGCCACCGACGAGCAGCGAGAGCGCTACCTGCGCCCATTGGTGGCCGGCGAGATCCGCAGTTGCTTCTCGATGACCGAACCGGAGACTGCCGGCTCGAACCCGTTGCTCCTGGAGACCAGCGCCGTGGAGGACGGCGACGAGTTCGTGATCAACGGTCAGAAGTGGTTCACGAGCTCGGCTGATGGCGCCGACTTCGCGATCGTCATGGCGGTCACCGATCCGGATGCTCCGCCGTATTCGCGGACGAGCATGATCCTGGTTCCGACCGATACCGCGGGATTCAACCTGGTGCGCAATGTGAGCGTGATGGGCCACGCAGGCACCGGCCACGCCAGCCATGGCGAGGTGATCTACCAGGGCTGCCGCGTACCGATGACCAATCTGCTCGGCCCTCGCGGCGGTGGGTTCACGATTGCCCAAGAACGACTTGGCCCGGGTCGCATCCATCACTGCATGCGCTGGCTCGGGATCGCCGGCCGATCATTCGACCTGATGTGCGCTCGCGCCAATGCCCGAGTGATCGACCCGAACGGCGACACGCTCGCCGATCGTCAAGTGATCCAACATTGGGCGGCCGAACTCGATGCCGAGATCCGCGGCGCCCGCCTCCAGACGCTGCACGCTGCGTGGGTGATCGACCAGCACGGAGCGAAGGCGGCACGTGACGAGATCGCAGCGATCAAGTTCTCGGTCGCCAACACGATGCTGAAAGCGGTCGACACCGCGATTCAAGTGCACGGTGCGCTCGGCGTCACCGACGACACCGTGCTCGCCTACTGGTACCGCCACGAGCGCGCGGCTCGCATCTACGACGGCGCCGACGAGGTCCACAAGACCTCCCTGGGACGCCGCATCCTGCGTCGCTACGCCTCGTCATGACCTCCGGCCTGATCCGACCACGCCGCTCGATCACGGGCATCTCTGCGGTGTTGTTGCCGTGCAGCGCCGACGGCGCGCTCGACTGGGCTGCTACCGAGGCGCACATCGCGCGCACCGCGGACGCCGGCCTCACGCCGGCGGTCAATATGGACACCGGCTACGTGCAACTGCTCACCGACGGCCAGAATCGACACGTGCTCTCCCTTGCAGGTGCGGTCACGGGCAACGACTTCGTCGCGGGGGCATATGTTCACGACGATCCGGGCGCAGGCTTCGATCTCGATGGATACCTCGCTGCGTGTGAATCGATCGCGTTTGCTGGGGGTACTCCGGTGATTTTCCCGTCGAACGGGCTCAACGCGCTCGACGACGATGGGTGGGTGGCGGCACTCGCCGCGATCGGCGAGCGGGTCGACCGGTTCATCGGCTTCGAACTCGGCGCGATGTTCGTCCCGTACGGCCGGATCCCCTCACTCGACGCGTACGAGGCCATGATGGGGATCCACTCGTGCATCGGGGCGAAGCACTCCTCGCTCAGTCGGCAGCTCGAATGGGATCGCCTCGCACTGCGCGATCGTGTACGTCCCGACTTCCTGGTGTTCACCGGCAACGACCTCGCGATCGACATGGTGATGTACGGCTCGGACTACCTGCTCGGTCTGTCGACCTTCGCGCCCGAGGAGTTCGCACTGCGCGACCGGCTGTGGGAGGCCGGCGACGCCCGTTTCCACGAGCTCAACGACCTGTTGCAGTATCTGGGGTCCTTCTCGTTCCGTGCGCCGGTGCCGGGTTACCGCCACGACGCAGCGATGTTCTTCGAGTTGCGCGGCTGGGCATCGTCGAGTCGGACGCCTCCGGGAGCTCCGCAGCGTCCGGAGTCGGACCGCGCCGTGCTCGCCGACATCCTCGAACGACTCGCGCAGTGGACGGAGATCAGGTCGTGAGTGAGCGCTGGACGCAGGTGAAGCGGCTCTCGACGGTCGACGCGTTCCGCCGGCATTGCGCCGAATCGGGTATCGAGATCCCGATCGACGATCACGTCGATCCCGCCGGCGCCCTTGCGCAGTCGGTCGAGATCCGAGACGGTGCGTCGGGCAGCCTGACGGTGCCGAACCGATTCGCCGTGTTGCCGATGGAGGGATGGGACGGCACCACCGACGGCCGCCCGACCGAGCTGGTGCGGCGGCGTTGGCAGCGCATCGGTGTGAGCGGCTGCGGGCTGGTGTGGGGCGAGGCAACAGCGGTGCGCGCCGACGGCCGTGCAAACCCCAACCAACTGATCCTGGACGATCGCACCGTCGACGAGATCGCCGACCTGCGGGCACTCCTCGATCCGAGCCAGGTGACGGGCTTGCAACTCACCCACTCCGGTCGTTGGTCTCGACCCGAGGGTACGCCGAGTCCGCGGACCGCCTACTCGCACCCGCTGCTCGACCGGCGCGTCGATGTCGACTCACGGGCCGTGTTCAGCGACGGCGAACTCGACGAGCTCGCCGAGGAGTACGTCGACGCTGCGGTACTCGCACAACAGGCCGGGTTCGACTTCGTCGACGTCAAGCATTGTCACGGTTATCTGCTCCACGAACTGCTGGCCGGCTACGACCGCCCCGGCCGATTCGGCGGTGACCTGCACGGCCGCACCCAATTCCTCCGCACCGTGGTCACCGGCATTCGCGAAAGCGCACCCGGGCTCGCGGTCGCCGTTCGATTGTCGGCCTTCGACACGGTGCCGTACGTGCCGGGCGCCGGGGGAGCGGGGGTGCCCGAGTCGGCCGATCCGTACCGGTTCGCCTTCGGCGGCGACGGCACGGGCCTCGGGATCGATCTCGCAGAGACTCACGCCCTGCTCGACCACTTCGCTGCACTCGGCATCGGCCTGGTCAGCACTACTGCCGGGAGCCCGTACTACAACCCCCACGTCCAACGCCCGGCGTACTTCCCGCCCTCGGACGGCTATCAGCCGCCCGAGGACCCGCTGGTCGGTGTCGCCCGCCAACTCGCCGTGACGGCGGAGCTGTCGGCGGCGCATCCTGAACTCACGATCATCGGATCGGGCTACTCGTACGTGCAGGATTGGCTCGCCAACGTCGGCCAAGCCGTGGTCGCCGGCGGCGGCGCATCGATGGTCGGTCTCGGCCGGATGATGCTTTCCTATCCCGGGCTGGCCGCCGACGTCTTGGCGGGACGGCAGCTCGAACGAAGTCTGATCTGTCGGACGTTCAGCGACTGCACCACGGCGCCGCGCAACGGGCTCGTGTCGGGCTGCTACCCGCTCGACCCGTTCTACAAGGATCATCCGCAGCGTGTCGAACTCACCACGGCCAAGCGCGAAGCAAAGAACCGCCTGCGCTGACCGTCCACCGCACAGCCGGGTGCGGGCGTCAGGAGGGATCGAGGCCTGCGACGAAGTCGGCAATCGCCGCAGCGACTTCGTCGGCGTGGGTGTCCTCGTGCATCGAGTGTCCACCACCGTCGATCACCACGAGGCGTGCATCGGGCATCTTGCGCTCGAGATACTGCCCCGAGCTCGTGTACTCGGGGCGATCGTCGCCGCCGGCAAGAACGAGGGTGGGCGTCTGGATCGTGGCGAGGCGGTCCATCACGACGGAGTCGTCCTGCAGGTTCATGGTCGTGACCTGCTCTGGTACGCCGAAGCGATGGGCATTGCGACGCGAGCGCTCGTTCCAACCCTCACGCTTCTCGGGATCTCGGAAGCCGGGCCCGGTGTTGAGCACCACGATGGCGCTCGTCATGCCTGGTCGGGTGGCGGCATGGGCGAGAGCCAGGTAACCGCCGAGCGAATGGCCGACGAGTACTGCCGGCTCGTCGAGTTCTCCGAGCACGTCGTCGAGGTCACCCAATGTGCAGTCGCGTGTGTACTCGTCAGGATCGTCGGGAACCGGCGATGACCCGTGTCCAAGGAGGTCGACGGCGATGGTGGTGAAGCGGTCGGCGAGTAGACCAGCGCAGCGATCCCAGGTCGCCGCTGAGGTTCCCATTCCGTGGACGAACACGATCGGGGGTCCGCTGCCGCGACCGACGGTGTGCAGGCGTGTCGTCATCGCAGGGTCACTCGCCGTACTCGTGCTCGGCGGCCGGGTACACGCCGGATTCGACGTCCTCGCGAAACGCGATCGCAGCATCCAGCAGGGTCTGGCCGATCGAGGCGTATTGCTTGACGAACTTCGGGATGCGACCCCGTGTGAAGCCCGCCCAATCGCTCCACACGAGCAGTTGGCCGTCGCACTCCGGACCGGCACCGACCGAGATCGTCGGGATCGACAATTCCTTGGTGACCTGCCCCGCAACCGCTGAGGGCACCATCTCGAGCACGACGGCGAACGCCCCGGCTTCTTCGACGGCGTGAGCGTCGGCGAGCAGTTGCACGGCTCCATCGCCACGCCCTTGGATGATGTGACCGCCGAGTCCGTGCTCGCTCTGGGGCGTGAAGCCGATGTGTGCCATCACGGGGATGCCCGCACGCACGATCCGCTTGATCTGTTTGGCGCTGCGTACGCCGCCCTCGAGCTTCACGGCGTGGGCGCCGGTTTCCTTCATGAATCGAATGGCCGTCGCGAGCGCTTCGTCCGGGCCGTTCTCGTAGGAACCGAATGGCATGTCGGCGATCACGAACGCCCGCTTCGCACCGCGCACGACGGCTGCAGTCAGAGGGATCAGTTCGTCGACCGTCACGGGGATCGTGGTGTCGTAGCCGAAGACGGTGTTGCCGGCCGAGTCGCCGACGAGCAGGAAGTCGATGCCCGCATCATCGAAGATCGACGCGGACAGGAAGTCGTAGCTGGTGAGTCCGGTGATCCTGATGCCCTGCTCCTTCGCCCGCTGGAAGTGCCGCGTGCGCACACGCTTGAGAGCGGGATCGGCCTGGCCGGCACCGTAGGGCCGCTGTTCGTCGGTCACCCGGCCACCGTAGACGCGTCGCAGGACGTTACGACAAGCGCCCGGCGGCACGGGCCGCCTCTTCGGCGGCGTTCAACTGTCCTTCGACGATCTTGAGGCCGTCACGCCAGAAGTTCGGATCGGTGAGGTCGCAGTCGACGATCCGGGCGAGATTCTCGGGGGTGTCGGATCCACCGGCGCGGAGCAGATCGAGGTAGGCCGGCACGAATGCGTCTCCCTCTGACTGGTAACGGGCATACACCGACAATGCCAGCAGCTGTCCGTATGCATAGGCGTACACATAGCCGGGCGAGCCCATGAAGTGAGGCACGTAGCTCCACCAGTTGCGGTAGCCCTCCGTGATCTCCACCGAATCGCCGAGCATCGCCTGCTGGCTCTCGGCCCACAGGTCGCCGAAACGCTCGACGCTGAGTTCGCCTTCGGTGCGGCGGGCGGTGTGGACCGCGTGCTCGAAGCGGTTCATCGCGATCTGGCGGAACACCGTGGCGATCGAGTCCTCGAGCGACGACGCCAGCAACGCGAATCGTTCGTTGGGGTCGTCGATCAGCGACAGCAGTCGATTGCTGGTCACGGTTTCGCCGAACACCGAAGCCGTCTCGGCCAGGGTGAGCGGCGTGCTCTGATGGAAAATGCCCTGCTCGCGGGCGAGGTAGAAGTGCACGCCGTGGCCGAGTTCGTGGGCAAGGGTTGCGACGTCGCGCGTCTTCGACGTCCAGTTGAGCAGCACGTACGGGTGATGGCCCGGCGAGACGCCTGCAGCAAATGCTCCGCCGCGCTTGCCGGGGCGTACCGGTGCGTCGATCCACGATTCGTCGATGAAGCGTCCGACGATGTCGGAGAGTTCAGGAGAGAACGAGGCGTATGCGTCGCGGACGATGCTGGTGGCCTCGGACCATCCGATGTCGCGGTCAGCGCTGGCGACCGACGCCATGCGGTCGTAGTCGGCGAGGCGGTCGAGGCCGAGCACCTGCGCTTTGAGGGTGTACCAACGCTGCGCGATCGAGTAGTTGTCGACCACCGCGTCGACGAGGGCCTGCACCGACTCGTCGGAGGCTTCGTTGGCGAGGTTGCGTGACGAGATCCACGACGGATAGCCCCGCAGGCGATCGTCGATCGACTTGTCGTTGAGCAACGTGTTGAACAGGTACGCCCTGGTGCGCAGACCGGGTTCGAGGCCCGCGGTGACCGCTGAAGCCAGCGTTTGACGCACCGCACGATCGGGTTGTTGCATCATGGCGAGGCCCTGCATGAGTGGGACGCCACTGCCACCGAGTTCGTCGGGGAGGTCGACGGTGATCGCCGAGGTCAGCTCGTCGAACAGCCGGGTCCATGCGGCGAATCCAGTTTGGCTCTTCTCCGCGACGATCCTCTCTTCCGCTTCGGACAGCAGGTAGGGCCGGCTCAAGCGGAGATTGTCAAGGTGATGACGGCAGAAGTCGAGGCGAGGATCGGCGAGCACGGTCGAGCCGTGGTCGTCGTCGGCGGCCGCCCACTCGAGGTCGAAGAAGATCAGCTTGGTACCGATCGCCGTGGAACGTTCCTGCGCAGCAGCCATGGCGGCGCCGCGCGCAGGATCGTCAGTAGCAGTGGAGAACGACAGCATGGCGTGGTACACGGCGCGGGCCATCAGGTCCTGGAGTGCAGCCATCGTGTGCATTGCTTCGGCGAGTTCGCCGGCGTCGAGAGCACCGACTCGGCCGCGTAGCGACGCAAGCCCGTCAGCGAGTGCATCCGCCTGGTCGAAGAGCTCAGCGGGCGTCGTTCCATCGGGAAGGATGCTGTCGATGTCCCAGGCAACGTCGGCGGCGGTGAGGTCGGATGTGTCTGTCGGGGACTCGTCGACGGTCATCACCAGAGTTTGCCCCGCCTCGACCGGAGAACCCCCGTTTGTGTTGCATTTCGGGTGGCCCGGCCCACCCAGAATGCAACACAAACGGGATTTTCAGCGCAGGACGAGCCCGGGCGCGCTGGCTCGGGCAGTGCCGATGTGAGCTGCCTGGTGGCCGGTGGTGGCGAGTTCGGCGAGCACTCCGGCCGTCTCGGACGGATCGATACCGAAGACGAGTCCGCCTGATGTCTGGGCATCGGCCAGCAGCAGCTGCGTGATCTCGTCGTGCGTTCCGACGTCGACGAACTCGAGCGCCCAGGCCAGATTTCGTCGACTGCCGCCGGGCATCACTCCGTCGCGAGCGAGTTCGACGGCACCTGGGAGGAACGGCACGGCCGTGAACTCGATCGTGACCGATACACCCGACTCGAGCGACATGCGCCCGAGATGGCCGAGCAGGCCGAACCCGGTCACGTCGGTGCATCCGGTGGCGCCAGCGGCGAGGGCAACGAGCGAGGCCACATCGTTGAGACGAACCATCGACGCCACTGCTGCGTCGGCCTGTTCGAGGGTGGTGCGTTCGTTCTTGATCGCAGTTGTCAACACACCGACGCCGAGCGGTTTCGTCAACACGATGTCCTGGCCAGCACGTAGGCCGGCATTGGTGAGGAGTCGATCAGGATGAGCGAGGCCCGTGACCGCCATCCCGTACTTCGGCTCTGGATCATCGATCGTGTGGCCGCCGGCGATGACGAAACCGGCCTCCGTGGCGATGTCCTGCCCGCCCGCCAAGACCTCGCCGAGCAGCGACGTCGGCAGCTCGTCGGCGTTCCAGCCGACGAGGTTGAGGGCGAAGAGCGGCCGAGCCCCCATTGCGTAGATGTCGGACACGCTGTTGGCAGCTGCCACCCTGCCCCACGTGCGCGCGTCGTCGACCACCGGGGTGATGAAGTCGGCGGTCGACACCAATGCTCGTTCGTCGTCGAGCTTCCAGACGGCGGCATCGTCGCCGGTGTCCGGCCCGACGAGCAGCTGGTCGGGATGGGCGGAGTTCAAGTGGCGCACCACGTGCGCCAGCTCGCCGGGGGCGAGCTTGCAGCCTCAACCAGCGCCGTGGCTGAACTGGGTCAACCTGATCCGTTCGCGCGCGTTGCCGAGTTCGTCGGGTGTCGTCATTGTCACCCCCTCTCGGACGGGGATCGGTCGACCTGGCGTTCGGTGACGTCGAGATCGACCATGAGCTCGTTGGCGATGCCTTCGAGTGTGGAGCGCAGATCGTCGGGATCGCTGTCGGCAGGCACTCGAAGCGTTGCGGTGGCTTCGAAGAGGAACTCGCCGGACATCGGCGCTGACGACGCGGACGTCTCGAGTTCCTCGATGCTGACGTTGCGCTTCGCGAGCGCGCTTGCGATCTCGCGGACGATGCCCGGTCGGTCTTGACCGATCAGGTGGAGTGCGAGGAATTTGTCGTGAACGAGCGGCCCATCGGCTGCGGCGATCGCCACCGTCACGTCGAGGAGTCCCTGTGCGGCGAGTGTCCCCAGTTCCGCAGTGAGTTCGCCCGCACGTTCGTCCGGGACCGTCACCACCACGATTCCGGCGAACTTGCCGGCAAGTCGCGCCATGTGGCTGCGATCCCAGTTTCCGCCGTGCGCTGCGATCGGTCCGGCCAGGGCATCGACCAGTCCAGCGCGATCGTCGCCGATCACGGTGAGCACGAGGGTGGCCATCAACGGAGTCTGGCACGCCCCGGGGATGTTCGTCAGCGACGGACGGTCCGCCGAGGGTTGGCCATCGTCGATGTGGGTACAGCGACGACGTGGCACATGACGGCAGGAGCGGTGGAGTCGTTCATTTCGCACGCCGGTCGCGCTACCGTTTCCTCGTGGAAGCGACGAAGCGTGGACATGTTCGAACGATGTGTTCAGCGCCCATCGGCCACCTCATTGTTGTCCGGGGAGTGAGTGCTCGGTGATCGTCGAGTCATCACTGCCTCGGGTCGAACGTCGGACGTTCGCAGGCCAGAACACCTCGATCGGTGAGGCTCGCCGTTTCGTACGTGATGTTGCTGCCCAGGTGGTCGACGGCGCTGACGTGAGTGGTGACATCGAACTGGCGGTGAGTGAACTCGTAACGAACGCCGTGGAGTACGGCGGCGAGGAACCCGTCACCGTCGCCGTCGAACTCACCGATGATCCACCGACGGTGATGATCTCGGTCCGCTCGGTCCGCACGCCATCGAGCATCGCCGATCCGTCGACGTGGGCGGGACCGCTGCCAGCGGTGCGCACGGGTCGAGGGCTGGCCATCGTCCGGTCGATCAGCGACGAGGTGTCCGTCGAGGCCGACGAATCCTCGGTCACCGTTCACTGCAGCTTCCGAGTCGACTGACCAGACTTCGTCAAGGGGGTTCGGTCTGGGTGGCGGCAACGCCGTCGGTATGCGCTCGACGTGCCGGAACGCGACCGTCCCCCCTCGCCGAGCTGACGGCGAGAGGGGACGTGGCGAACCCGGAGATTCGAAGTCGAACTTCGTGTTGCTGTTCCGTGCTGTCAGACCCGCTTGGCGAAGTAGATGATGGCGAGTATGACCAGAATGAGAACGAGAATGCCCCCGATGCCGTAGCCCATGTTCTTTTGTCCTTTCGATATTGTCGGCGAGCCGACGTCGGCGACGAGGTGTCGTCGTCAGGGTCACCAGTTCCCGACACGGTCTGAGTCCAAACCCGTCTGGGCTCGAACCTGTCGTGCTCATGCCGAGTCGGTTTGTCGAGCCGGACCGGCGGGCAGCCTGCGCCCATGTCCGAGTTCGTTATCATCTGAATCTCATGGCAGTTCTCGCGTCGTCTCCCACCCCCACCGGAACCGATCGGGTCGAGGTGTCCGTCCCGTTGCGGAGCGAATTCTTCGCGACGTTGCGCACCGTGGCCGCATCCCTCGGCGCTGATGCCGGTTTCTCGATCGACGAGATCGACGACCTTCGCCTGGCGATCAGCGAAGTGGTGTCGTCGCTCGCCGACGGTGCAGGACTGCCAGACGACCGGATCCAAGTTTCGTTCGAAATCGATGACGCCGGTGTCAGGGTCACCATCAGCACCGACAAGCGTGAAGTGGCGATCGAACTCGACGATCTCGCTGCCGGCATCCTCAACTCGGTCGTCGACAGCTGTGTCGTCGACGGCACGCAGGTCACGCTGGTGAAGTTGGCATCGGAGACGGCAACGATTGCGTCCAACGCCGAGCCCACGACAACCGACGCATGAGCGACAGGTCCACGGAGGACGACCTCGACGACCTCGAGTTGTTCCGGGAGTTCGGTGCTTCCAAGAGTCGCGCATTGCGCAACCAGCTGGTCGAGCGGCACATGGGCCTCGCAGCCCACATCGCCAATCGATTTCGTCGATCAGGCGGGAGTGACGACGACCTGCGTCAGGTGGCGATGGTGGGCTTGGTCAAGGCGGTCGACCGATTCGATCCCGAATACGGCGCAGCGTTCTCGGCGTTCGCCGGGCGCACGATCGAAGGCGAACTGAAGCGGCACTTCCGCGATCGGTCGTGGGCGGTTCGCGTGCCCCGCGGGGCAAAGGAACTCCACCTGTTGGTACGCAATGCGTCGGAAGAACTCTCGCAGCGAAACGGTCGTGCGCCGACGGTGGACGAGATCGCCACGCACCTCCAGGTCGAGCGCGACGACGTCTTCAGGGGTCTCTCGGCCACCGCCGCGTACAGCGTTGGCACGCTCGACGGGAGCACGGGCGACGACGAGTCCGACACCATCGGTGATCGACAGCGTGCGCTTGCCGTCGAGGAGGACGGGTTTGCGCACGTCGACGACGCAACGCTCGTGGTGGAATTGATCGCGCGCCTCCCGGATCGCGAACAGGAGATCGTGCGGCTGCGTTTCTACGATCGGCTGTCGCAAACCGAGATCGCCGAGGCCGTCGGGATCTCGCAAATGCACGTGTCGCGTCTGCTTCGCAGATCGTTCGAGCAGATGCGCGTGTGGCTCGAAGACACGCCCGGAGCCTCCGAAGGTCTGGGCGCCATCCTCGATTGAGTCGCTGTCCGGCCGACGAATCGCAGCCTGTCCGAAATCAGCTTGGGTCCACGGCGGGAGCGTCGAGTGCTTCCAGGGCCCGTTCATAGATCGGTCCCAGCACTTCGCCGACTGTCGGGAACGGCCACATCGACATCACGAGGCGATCGACCGGCACGCGCCCGTCGATTGCGGTGACCAACGCGGCCGCCAATTCGTCGAACCCCGCTCCGACGCCGTGGGCGGCGATGACGCAACGCGTGGTTCGGTCGATGGCGACGGTGAGAAATCCGTCGCCGAGTGAGTCGGTGGTCCACCTGGCCACCTCCGACAGCTTGGCATCAACCCAGATCGCGTCGTCGCCGAGTTCGGCAGGGAGCGGGCCCACCATCATCACCGGCGGCTTGGTGAAGATGCAAGCCGGCACCACGACGTCGTCGTAGCGCCGGTCGCCGGCGCCGATCAGGTGATTCGCGACCACCCGAGCCTGATGGTTGGCAAGGTGGGTGTACTGACCCTTGCCGGCGACATCCCCGATCGCCCAGACCGATCCGGGGCAGTCGACGCGACCGGTCTCGTCGACGGGGAGTGGGCCCTCTGGGTCGAGGCCGAGGTGCTCGAGACCGAGACCGGCGAGATCGGCGATACGGCCGGTCGCCACCAGCACTCGGTCGGTGACGACGGTTGCGTCGTTGTCGAGGGTGATCTGGACGTTGCCGCCTCGCTGCTCGAAGCGGACCGCCGATCGACCACGGTGCACCCTCACACCAACCGAGCGGAGCGCGTCGTCGACGATTTCGCCGATCTCCGCAGGGAGATCCGGGAACGCTCGGTCGGTCTCGTCGATCAAGTGCACTTCGGTGTCGAAGCCGGCGAAGAGGCGAGCGAGTTCACATCCGATCGGGCCACCACCGATGATCATCAGGCGCATGGGGCGCTCGTCGGTGGTCAATGCATCGTCGCTGGTCCAGAGGTGTTCGCCGATGATGTCGAGACCGTCGATCGGCGGAATCACCGGGGTCGAACCGGTGGCCAACACGAGGTGATCGGTTCGGAAGGTGATGCCATCCACCTGGATCGTGCGTTCGTCGATCACCGTCGCGTCGCCCCGAACCAGTCGGGCACCCTGGCGGTCGACCTGCTCGGCGTGGCGCCGGTCGTCGAGGTGTTCGACGATCTCGTTGCGTCGTTGCACGGCATCATCCCAGCGAGTCGTCCCGAGTGCGTCATGCAGCATCGCCTTGCTCGGCATGCACGCCACGAAGGGGCAGTCGCCTCCCACACGGTTCCTCTCGATGACGAGAACCCGGCTGTTGCTGAATTCGAGCGCTCCGACCAGTGCCTCTGCTGCACCACCACCACCGATGATGGCGACGTCGAAAAGGTCTGATGATGTCTCCGGCGTGGTATCCGAGAGTGCCGCCGACGCGTTGTCGTTCATGGGCCGCTGTACCCGTCCCGCACGTGAGCCAATCGCGCAAGTGTCCGGCAGGACGGGTTCGTATGGAGCCGCAGAGGGCAGGATGCAGCCATGCAAGATCGTCGATCGCGGGTGTTGGTACTCGGAGCGACCGGGTATGTCGGTGGCCGGCTCGTGCCCGAGCTGATCCGGTCAGGGTTCGACGTGCGTTGCATGACACGAACCCCCCAAGGTCTCAGCGGAACCAACTGGGCGCACGACGTGGAGGTCGTGGGAGGAGATCTGTCCGACCTGTCGTCGATCGGGCCGGCGTTCGACGATGTCGATCAGGTCGTGTACCTGGTGCATTCCCTCGGTGTAGGCGACGACTTCATGCAACAAGAACGCGTGACGGCCCACCACGCCCGGCTGGCCGCCGAGCGCAGCGGTGTCCGTCATCTGGTCTACGTCGGCGGACTCGGAGACGACGGTGACGACCTGTCGCCGCATCTGCGATCCCGCCACGACGTCGGAGTGGAACTTGCGTCGGGGACGATCCCGGTCACCGAATTGCGCGCCGCGATCATCCTCGGTGCCGGGTCGGCGTCGTTCGAGATGCTGCGCAGCCTCGTCGAGGTGCTTCCCGCAATGCTGGCACCGCGATGGGTCACCCAGACCAGGGTGCAGCCGATCGCGATCGCTGACCTGTTGACGTATCTGGTGCACGCCGTTGCTCGTGGCCCCGGTGACGAGCATCACGACGTCATCGAAGTCGGTTCGCCCGATGAGTTCACCTATCGCGGTCTCATGCACGCCTACGCAGACGTCGCGGGTTTGCGACGGAGGTGGATCATTCCGGTGCCGTTCCTCACCCCGCGCCTCTCGGCGCACTGGGTGAACGTCGTGACGCCGCTCCCCAAGGCGCTCGCCGACAGTCTGATCGGCAGCCTGAAGAACGACGTCGTCGTCACGAATCTGAGTGCAACGGCGCTCTCGGATCACGAGCCGATGGCAGCCGCTGTCGCCATCGAAGCTGCGCTGTCGGCGGTCGAGGACCTCGACATTCCCACCCGTTGGTCCGGCTACTCGTCACGACAGCTTGCGGCGCGCCCCGCGCCTTGGGATCCGGACTGGGCCGGCGGCACCGTGTACGAGGACTGTCGCACGATCACCGTCGACGCTGGGGCGTCCGATGTGCAGCGAGTGGTTCGCGGGGTCGGCGGCGAGCGCGGGTGGTACGGCTTCGGTGGCCTGTGGGCCATGCGCGGTGCGATCGACAAGCTGTTCGGAGGTGTCGGCCTCCGACGCGGGCGACGGCACCCTGACGACATTGCGGTCGGTGAGGCACTCGACTTCTGGCGCGTCGATGCGATCGAGGACGATGTCTTCCGCCTCCACGCCGAGATGAAGGTTCCCGGTGACGCCTGGCTCGAGTGGCGGACATCGCCGGCCCTCGACGGTTCGGGCACGGTGGTGACGCAGCGGGCAAGGTTCGTGCCTCGCGGCATCCTCGGCCGCGCGTACTGGTGGGTGCTCGTCCCGTTTCATGCAGTGATCTTCCCGGCGATGCTGCGTCGAATGATGAGCGCCACGGTGGTGCAGGATCCCGCGTCGATCACCGACGTGCCGACCGTCCAGACCGTACGAACGTCATGGCGGAAATTCCGCTCCCGTCGATCGGTGTTGCCAGTATCATCCAGCAAGATGTCCGACGTTCCCGTTCGCCTCACCGCGATCGACCTCGATGCGCGCACGTTGGTGCTCGAGGGCGAGATCGACGCCCATACCGCTCCTGACCTGGCAGCTCGATACGTCGAGCTTCCCGACGGCGACGACGACTTCTTCATCGACATGTCGCAGGTCGATTTCATGGACTCGAGCGGACTGCGGGTCATCATCGAACTCCACCAGCGCGCTGAGGAGACGTCACGCCGCCTCGTCCTGCGCTCACCGAGTCAATCGGTAGTTCGTCTGATCGAAGTGTCGGGTCTGAACGACCACCTCCACGTCGGCTGAGCGGCCCGTGTTGGGTTTCGTAGTGAGACGAACGGGTACGGACCGGTAGCACAACACACCGATCGAGGAGGCCCCTATGTCCACCGTCTACGAGAATGCAATCGAAGCGGTCAGAGAAACCGGCGGACGGCTTGCACGCGAGCTGCCGACGAACCTTCCCTCCGGAATCATGCCGTCCGGTGTCGAGTGGCCTGACGATCTCGCCGAGCGTGTCACTGATGAATTGGTCCACGGCTTCGAGGCGCTCAAAGGCGTCGTGGTGCCAGCGGCCACGGTTGCGGTCGGCGCCGGAAGCAGCGCCGCGGTGTCCGGCGGCCGAGCGGCCATCTCCGGGGGCCGGGCGGCGTGGCGGCATCCGGTGCTGATGATCGGTGGTGGCCTCGCACTGCTCACTGTGGTCGTCTGGCTCGTTCGGAGGAAGCGCTCGGACTCGGATGCTCAGCAGATGCATGGCTTCGAGTCCAGCGGCCAGTCGACCAGCGCCGCCTGAACGAGTGGTTCCCACGGTGGCCTGATCGCTAGCGTACGCAACGGCGGCACCCCGGCCGCTGCGTATGCCCAGGAGAGTCAATGACCGCCAGCGCTGCCCGACTGATCGAACCGAGTTTCTGGACCCAGACGCTCGAAGACCGGATGACGGAATTCGCCCAGATCCGCGAACTCGGTGCCGTCCTCCCGATCGAAGTGAGCAACCCGCTGGCGGGCGACGCCGCCGAAACGTTCTATGCACTGCCACGGTTCGACGAGGTCGTGCAGGCGAGCAAGCACCCCGATCAGTTCTGTTCGGGCAAAGGCGCCACATCGGTGTTCGACCTCCCGATGGAGATGCTCGAGTTCTTCGGCGGGTTCATCAACATGGACAACCCTCGTCACGCCAACCAGCGTCGCATCGTTGCGTACAGCTTCACGCCGGTCGAGTTGCAAGGCGTGTTGCAGTCGGTCGAGTCGATCTGCACCGAGGTGATCGACGGGTTCTGCGAACGGGGTGAAGTCGACCTGGTCGAGGTGCTCTCGCAGCCGTTCCCGCTGCTCATCATCTGCGACATGATGGGCATCCCTCGCAGCGAGTTCAAGACCGTGCTCGACGCCACGAACGTCATTCTCAGCGGTGGCGACCCCGAGTTCGTGGGTGAGGGCGGTGGCCTCGAGGCGTTCATCAATGCCGGCATGTCGCTCGCCACGTTGATGGGCGAGCTGATCGAGGAGCGCCGCATCAACCCGACCGATGACCTCACGTCGAAGCTGGTTCACAACCAACTGCCGGAGGATCTGCTCACCCCGGCCGAGATCACGTCGCTGTTCGTGCTGTTGGCAGTTGCCGGCAACGACACCACCCGCACCGCGATCAGCCATGGCGTGAACCTGCTGTCGAAGAACCCGGACCAGCGTGCGATCTGGCAGTCCGACGTCGACGGCGTCACGCAATCCGCAGTCGAGGAGATCGTGCGGGTGGCGTCGCCGGTCACGTTCATGCGACGCACGGCTACCGGTGACGTCACGCTCGGCGGCGAGCAGTTCCATGAAGGCGACAAGTTCGTGATGTTCTACGGAGCGGCGAACCGTGATCCGCGGGTGTTCGACGATCCGGAGCGTTTCGACGTCCGCCGATCCCCGAACCCGCACGTCGGCTTCGGTGGACCAGGACCGCATTTCTGTCTGGGGGCGAACCTGGCCCGCCGTGAACTGGCGGTGGTGTTCCGGGAACTCTTCCGACGTCTGCCGGATCTCGAGGTGACGGGGCCTGCCGTTCCGCTCGACACCGCCGGTCTCCCGCTTGTTGCCGGTATCAAGCGGCTCCCGGTGCGCTTCACGCCGACCGCCCGCTCGACCGACTGAGCGGCCGGAACCGGATTTCTCCAACGCTCGGATCGAGATCGAAGCGTTCGACACCGCCGTCACCGACTGGGAACGCCATGGAGGCTTCGAGCGCCTCTGACACTTCGGTCTACTGGGCTCGAATACCATCCCGTCGTGGCTCATCCGCAGATGTTCGACGACGACGACGATTTCCTCGAGCAGGTCAGACGCTTGGCGGCCGAACTGCCCAACACGGACGAAAAGGTGTCGCACGGCCGACCGGCGTTCTTCACGAAGAAGGTGTTCGCGTACTACGGCGGATCGCTCAAGGTCGACAGCGATTGGATCCAGCATCCGCAGTCGATCCTCGTGCAGCCAGACGAGAGCGATCGGCGGGCGTTGATGGAGGATGAGCGCACGTTCGTGCCTGCGTATCTCGGCCCGTCAGGGTGGGTCGGTGTCGACCTCGGCGATGACACCGACTGGTCGGAGATCGCCGAACTGCTCGATGCGTCGTATCGCCTGACGGCGCCGGCTCG
>JANPKU010000095.1:0-66243 GCA_031426215.1 Actinomycetes bacterium | reverse complement strand
CCCGGTGGGGTCGAGGCGACCGGTGGTGTCGACGAGACGGGTGGTGTCGACGAGACCGGTGGGGTCGACGGAGGCGGCACGGCCGGCGGGACCAGCGGAGTCGTCGTCGCCACCGCCGGCCCGAGCGACAGGTGCTGGAAGACGATCGGCGGCTCGATGCGCGGCTCTGGGTGGGCACCGGATCCATCAGCCCCGTTTGATCCGGCTTCGCCACCAGCAGCATCCTGATCCGTCGAATCGACGACGGAGTTCCACGAGAGCGTTGGGATACGCGAAGCGCGATTGCCGTCCGACGGAGCCATACAGTCGTTATCGGTTCGCAGGCGACCTCACTTGAGCGAGATCAGACGAGAAGCCTGACCGGTCAGTCGTCGGCGCTCGCAGCGGCCTTGGCCTGGAGTTCGCCGACGATCGAGGCGTCCGCCAGCGTGGTCGTATCTCCGATGTTGCGTCCCTCGGCGACATCTCGCAGCAGACGCCGCATGATCTTGCCCGAGCGGGTCTTGGGCAGGTCGGGCGTGATGTAGATCTGCTTCGGCTTCGCGATCGCGCCGATTTCGGATGCGACATGCGAGCGCAGCACCTCGGCGTCGACGTCCTCTCCACTGCGAAGGATCACGTAGGCGATGATGGCCTGACCCGTGGTGGCGTCCGACGCTCCGACGACGGCAGCTTCGGCCACGGCCGGGTGCGACACGAGCGCGGATTCGACCTCGGTCGTCGAGATGCGATGACCGGAGATGTTCATCACGTCGTCGACGCGGCCGAGCAGCCACAGGTAGCCGTCATCATCGAGCTTGGCACCGTCGCCGGCGAAGTACCGGCCTTCGAACCGTGACCAGTAGGTCTCATGGAAGCGCTCGGGGTCGCCCCAGATCCCGCGCAACATCCCGGGCCACGGGCGCGTCAGAGTCAGATACCCGCCCCCGACGTCCACCCGGTTGCCGTCGTCGTCGATCAACTCGGCCGTCACGCCGGGCAGCGGGAAGGTCGCCGACCCGGGCTTGGTGGTGGTGGCGCCCGGCAGCGGGCTGATCATGATGCCACCGGTCTCGGTCTGCCACCAGGTGTCGACCACGGGGCAGTGGCCCCCACCGATGTGTTCCTGGTACCACATCCACGCTTCGGGATTGATCGGCTCGCCGACCGACCCGAGCAGTCGCAACGACGACAGGTCGTGCTTGGCGGGTTCGTCAGCACCCCACTTCATGAACGTGCGGATCGCCGTGGGGGCCGTGTAGAAGATGGTGACGCCGTACTTCTCGATGATCTGCCAGAACCGATCGTTGCCCGGATGGTTCGGGACGCCTTCGTACATCACCTGCGTGGCACCGTTCGAGAGTGGGCCGTAGACGATGTAGCTGTGACCGGTGATCCAACCGACGTCGGCGGTGCACCAGAACACGTCGGTGTCGGCGTGCAGATCAAACACGTACTTGTGGGTGTAGGTGACGTGGGTGAGGTAGCCACCGGAGGTGTGCATGATGCCCTTGGGCTTGCCGGTGGTGCCCGAGGTGTACAGCAGGAACAGCAGCTGCTCGGAGTCCATCGGCTCGGCGGGGCAGTCGGTGGACGCGCCGTCCATCAGTTCGTGGTACCAGTGGTCGCGGCCGGCGACCATGTCGACGTCGTTTCCACCGCGTTTGACCACCACGACGTGTTCGATCGTCGGGGCATCGGCGCAGGCCTCGTCGGCTGCGGGTTTGAGGGGGAACACCTCGCCGCGGCGGTAGCCGCCGTCGGCGGTGATCAGCACTTTGGCCTCCGCGTCGTTGATGCGGTCGGCGAGCGACTGCGACGAGAACCCACCGAACACGACGCTGTGGGCGGCGCCGATTCGAGCGCAGGCGAGCATCGCCACCGCCGCCTCGGGGACCATCGGGAGATAGATGTTGACCCGGTCGCCTTGCTGCACACCGAGGTCCTTCAGGACATTCGCGAACTGGCTGACCTCGTCCAGCAGCTCTCGATACGTGATCGTGCGCGTGTCGCCTGGCTCACCCTCCCAGTGGATCGCGACCTTGTCGCCGTTGCCACCGAGCACGTGCCGGTCGAGGCAGTTGTACGCCACGTTGAGTTGGCCGCCGACGAACCATTTCGCGTCCGGAAGATCCCACTCGAGGGTGGTGTCCCACGGCCGCGCCCAGTCGACGAGATCCGCCGCTTGGCGCGACCAGAACGCCTCGTCGTCCTCGGCGGCCTCGTCGTACAGGAACGTGCCAGTGACGAGCGAGTTCGCCTTGAACGCCTCCGATGGTGGGAACTTGCGGTTCTCGGCGCTCAGTGCGTCGATGGTGTCGTGGTGCTCGTTCGTGTCGGCGTTCCCCGGTTCAGCCATGCGTGCGATGGTAGATCAAACGTGCCGACGATCGTCAGGCCCACGCGCGCCGCCGCCAGACCGTTCTCGTGAAAAAGGTGCGCACCTATGGCGCACCTTGTTCACGAGAAGCGGAGGCGTGGTGCGGCTCAGGCGCGCCATTCGGCGACGAGGAATCCCCCGAGACCGACGGGGTCGAGCAACGCTTCGGCTTCGCTGATGCGACTGCGCATCTTCATCGCTTCGAGGCCCGGGCGCGCCGCTTGTTCCTCCCAGATCCGCTTGCCCTCGGCGACCAGTTCGTCGATACCCCACCGCTGCAGGAACGGTGCTTGTGCGCGCACGGTGTCGGGCTCGGGGAGTTGGTCGATCGGTACATCGATCGTGATGTCCTGCGTTCCCGGGGACGCCAGGTAGTGCTCGCCACGCTCGTTACCACGGTATGTACGCATCCAGTCGCGGTACGGACGCCCAGCGAGCATGGCGGTGATCGGTGTGGCGTAGTCGAACACGATGACCGAGCCGGTCCGCACGAGTCGTCGAGCCTCGTTCACGAACACCGCGGCCCGGTCCACGAGCGGCGCCCGGGCACCGAACTGGGCGGCGGCTGGCAGGAACGACGGGACCGGATCGATCGGCGCCGACAGCACCTCGACGAATCGTCCGTCGGCGCCGAGGTCGACGAACGCCTCGCGCCAGCCCTGGTCGAACACAGCGAGGCGGAACGGCAGGTTGTCGAGCAACTCGTTGGCGATCACGACACCGTCGAACAGCTCGTTCGGCAACATCGCTCCGGACTCGACGCCGTCGGGATGGCGCTCTCGCTGGCCCGACGAGATTTCGACTGCCACGTACCGCAACGCATCGCTGCACATCGGCCGAGCAGCGAGCACCGACCTCGCCAACGTGCCGGGCCCGGCGCCGGCATCGACCACGGTGAACACCTCGGGGCGGCCGATGCGCTCCCACTCGGCATCGAGGTATCGGGCGGCGACCGCACCGAACAGCGGACCGACCTCGGGCGACGTGATGAAGTCACCACGACGGCCGGCCGAGCCTCCGTCAGGCTTGGTGTAGAAGCCCTCGGCGCCATACAGCGCAAGCTCCATGAACCGCTCGAACGGAATCGGACCATGTCGCTGAATCTCGCGACGGATCTCTTCGGTCACGTCTCCCACCCGCATCTCGTGAACAAGATGCGCTCTGATGACGCAAGTCGTTCACGAGAACCGGAAATCACCCGCTGAACGCTCCAGTCAGAGCATCCAACGCGCCGACGCGGGCGACCACGTTGGGGAGCACACCGACGACGATCGTGCCGATCACCGTGATGGCCAGCGCGGCGACGACGGGTGCCGGAGGGTTGACCGGGCTGATGTCACCGTCAGGGGCCTCGTCCATCCACACCACTCGCAACACCCGCATGTAGTACGCCGCAGCGATCACGGTGTTGACCGCGGCGATCGCCGCCAGCACGTAGGCAGCGGTGGTACCGGCGTCGAGCACTGCCTTGAACGCATTGAACTTGGCGAACCAACCACCGAGCGGCGGGATGCCCGCCAGCGACGCGAAGAAGATCGTCATCGCCACGGCGAGGCCGGGGGCGTAGCCGAACAGGCCACCGAACGACGAGATCTCCCCGCTGCGTGTCTTGCGGGACACCGCGATCACGATCGCGAAGGCACCGAGGTTCATGAAGGCGTAGACCAACAGGTACACCATCACGGCGTTCATCGCTGACCCGGTGGCGTCGGAGTTGCCGGCGAACGCCAGCGGCATCAGGATGAAGCCGCCCTGGCTGATCGAGGAGTACGCGAGCATGCGCACGATGTTCGTCTGGCGCAGTGCGAGCACGTTGCCGATGGTCATCGTCAGCGCCGCCATCACCCACAACAGCGGCCCGTACACCTGGTCGGCACCGGGGAAGGCGACGAAGATGAGCGTCATCAACGCGACGAATCCCGCCGACTTCGACGCCACCGAGAAGAAGGCGGTGACCGGGGTCGGTGCGCCCTCGTAGGTGTCGGGCGCCCACTGGTGGAACGGCACCGCGGACACCTTGAAGGCGAATCCGCAGATCACGAACACGACCGCCACGACCTCGAGGGCGATCAGGTCACCGTCGGCCAGCGAGGCGCCGATGTCGGTGAGCAGCGTCGAGCCGGCCACACCGAACAGCAGGCTCATGCCGTACAGCAGCACTGCCGACGCGAAGACACCCATCAGGTAGTACTTGACGCCTGCTTCGTTCGACTTGCGGTTGCGCTTGTTCCAAGCGGCCATCATGTAGCCCGGAATCGAGAGCAGCTCGAGCGCCACGAAGATGCTGACGAGGTCGCGGGACGACGCCATCATCACCATGCCGAGCACACTGCACAGCATCAGCACGTAGAACTCGCCCTGGTAGTAGCCGCCCTCTTCGAGTTCGGTCTGGCTCATCAGCACCACGACGTATGCCGCGAGTAGGAACAGCCCCTTGAGCACGAGCGCGTAGTCGTCGATCACGTAGCGACCGTCGAACAACGAGCGGGTGTCGTCTCCGATCACCGCCAGCGTGACGACGGGAACGAACGCTGCGAGAAACACGAAGCCGGTGATCGTGGAGATCATCCACTTCTTGGTCTCCGGCAGTTGCAGGTCGAGCGCCAGGATCAGGTTGATCCCGATCGCCAGGATGATTTCGGGCGCGACGGCATGCCAGTCGATCGTGGGTGACACCCAGTCGCCCGCTTGGGCAAGGAACGTAGCGAGCATCAGCCCAACGTCTCTCCGAGGCGGCGCACCATCTCGGTGACCGCCGGGTCCATCACCTTGAACATCAGTTGCGGATACACACCGAACACCACGATGGCGATCAGGAACGGCGTCCAGGCGATCCATTCGATGATGGTGACGTCGTGGATCTCGTCGTGATCGTCATCGTCGTTGGCGGCGGAGCTCAGCGAGTGGGCGACGCCACCACCGGCGTGTCCGCCGCCATGGCCGGAGAACTCCTCGGACGGCTCGCCGAAGGCGGTGCGCTGGAAGAGCCACAGCAGGTAGCCGGCAGCGAGCACCGTGCCGATCGCCGAGATCACCATCAGCGTGCGGAACAGGGCGGTGCTCAACCCGAAGCCGGGGCTGTACGCAGCCAGGATCGCGGGGAACTCACCCCAGAACCCTGCGAGACCGGGAAGACCCAGCGACGCCATCGCGGCGAAACCCATGATCCATCCGAGGCGCGGGGCCTGGACGAGCATCCCGGAGAGGCGCTTGATCTCGAGTGTGTGGTAGCGGTGCTTGACCGACCCGGCCACGAAGAAGAGCATGCCGGTGATCAGGCCGTGCGCAACCATGCCGAACAGGGCGGCATTGATGCCGAACTCGGTGAGCGTCGAGATGCCGAGCATGACGAAGCCCATGTGCGCCACCGACGAGAACGCGATCAACCGCTTCATGTCGGTCTGGGCGAGACAGCCGAGCGCACCGTAGATGATGCCGATCACCGCGAGGATGCCGATCGCCGGCGCCCACGCCTTGGCACCTTCTGGCAGCATCGGGATGGCGATGCGCACGAAGCCGTACGTGCCGAGTTTCAGCAGGATCGCAGCCAGGATGACCGAGCCCTGGGTGGGTGCCTGCGTGTGCGCGTCGGGCAGCCAGGTGTGGAACGGGAACATCGGCACTTTGACGGCGAAGCCGAGGAACATGCCGGCGAAGATCCAGATCTGCACGTCCTTGTCGATGCCGGCGCCCATCTCGATCAAGTGGGCGAAGCTGAAGCTGTCACCGCCGGTCTGGAAGAACAGCGCCAGGAAGGCCACCAGCATGAAGGCAGAACCGAACATCGTGTACAGGAAGAACTTGAGCGAGGCGTACTTGCGCTGCTCGCCGCCCCACACACCGATCATGAAGTACATCGGCAGCAACACGACTTCGAAGAACACGAAGAACAAGATGAGGTCCTGAGCGATGAACGTGCCCGCCATGCCGGTCTGGAGCACCAGCATCAACATGTAGAACGCCTTCGGATTGCCGGCGTCGGGCATGTTGTCCCACGTGTAGATCATCACCAGGAACGTGACCGCCATCGACAAGAAGTACAACGGCAGGCTGATGCCGTCGAGGCCGATCGTGTAGTTCGAGTTGATCACCGGGATCCACTCGGCGTCGACGAAGAACTGCAGCTTCGCCGACTGGCCGTAGTCGAACGCGAACATCGTCACCACGCCAACCGCGAGCGTGGCGCCAGCGGTGACGATGCCGACGATCTTGTGAGTGGCCTCTTCGCTGCGCGGGATGAACAGCATCACGAGCACGCCGACGAGCGGCAGGAAGGTGCCGACGCTCAGCAGCCAATTCTGATCGGTGAGAGTTTCCATGGGTTCAGAGTTGCTTTCAGCTCACGTTGACGAGGACGAGGACGATGGCGCCGACCGTGGCGGCACCGAAGAGCAGTGCGCCGTATTGACTGACCTTGCCGGACTGGGTGGGTTGCATGGCGTGGCCGGCCTCGGAGGCGGCCCAACCGGATCCGTTGACCGCACCGTCGACCAGCTTCTGGTCGATGTTGTCGTACACCCACTCACCGGCCCTGCGGGTGCTGGTGCCGACGCCGTCGACGGTTGCATCGAGGACGTGCTGGTTGATCCAGTACGCCGTCTTGGCGATCGGATGGGCGACGGCATGGACGATGACGTTCTCGTAGAGATGGTCGAGGTAGTACTTGTTCTTCAGGAAGAGGAAACCGCCGCGCAGCGCCTTGTTGCGTTCCGTGAGCCCGACGAGACGAGGATCGCGCCGCCCGTAGAACAGCACGCAGAACCCGATCGCAAGTGCGTAGCCGACCGCCACGACGGCGAGCGAGAGCAGGATCTTGGCGAACGTCGGCTCGGCGTGGCTGACACCTGGGAAGAAACAGACAGTGCCAGCCTCGGGAGCGGTGAATCCACAGCCCGACTTCTCGGCGCCCGCTTCGCCCCCTTCCGCGGCGGGACTGACGGACGGCGCGTAGGCGACGCCGTCGACGAGCACGATCGACTCGCCGGGCCCTGAAGCGAGGAACTCCTCGGCGACCACGGGCGTCGAACGCGGCTCGACGTACTTCTTGATCAGTTCGACGCCTTCACCGAACCGCGAAGCGAGCGGGGTGGGGTTGGCGAACCCGGCGAAGATCGCGAAGAACGCCAGGATGACGATCGGAATGAGGATCAGCTTGCCGCTCTCGTGCGGACCGTCTTGGTGGGCGTCCCCGTCGTCCGCTGCGCTTCCGCCGTGGCCGCCGTGCGGCTCGTCGCTGGCGCTTCCCTCGACGCCTGACTTCACGTTGGCGCCGGCGCTCAGGCTTCGGGCGACACCGGCGTGCGCCAGCTCATGCTCTTCGGCGTGCGCCAAGTGGTGATCGTCGTGGCCGTGGTCACCGGCGGCGGCGCCACGGGGCTCACCGAAGAACGTGAGGTAGGTGGCACGTGTCATGTACATCGCAGTGAGCGCCGCGCCGAACAGGCCGACCCACATCAAGAACGTGTAACCGTTGTTGCCGACGTTGTCGATGATCTCGTCCTTCGACCAGAAGCCGGCGAACGGGAACACGCCGGTGAGCGCGAGCGTCGACACGCACCAAGCGGCGAACGTGACCGGCATCTTCTTGCGCAGACCACCCATGTCCTTCTTCATGTCGAAGCTGTGGTGCGAACCAGAATGGCTGACGGAGCCGGCACACAGGAACAGCGCACATTTGAAGAAGGCGTGGGTGAAGATGTGGAACACGGCCGGCAGCCACGCACCGGTACCGAGGCCGAGCATCATGTACCCGAGCTGCGACACGGTCGAGTAGGCGAGCACCTTCTTGATGTCGTCCTGCACGAATGCGAGCAGCGCAGCGATCACGATGGTGATCGCGCCGATGATCGCAATGAACGACAGCCCGCCGGTCCCGATGTTGAAGGCTTCCCAGAAGACCGGGTAGATGCGTGCGACGAGGAACACACCGGCGACGACCATCGTGGAGCTGTGCAGCAGCGACGACACCGGCGTGGGGCCCGCCATCGCGTCGGGCAGCCAGGTGTGCAACGGGAACTGACCCGACTTGCCGATGCAGGCGATGAACAGCGCCACCGCACCCCACAGCAGCAACTGAGTGTTCGCTTCACCCGACAACGCCCAGGCCTGGATGGCAGCGATGTTGAACCCGTTGGAGTCGAGGTTGTCGACCGCCCACTGGTTGGCGCCGAAGAAGATGATCGCCGTACCGACGAGCAGGCCGACGTCGCCAACGCGCACGGTGAAGAACGCCTTGAGGGCGGCGCGGCTGTTGGCCTCTTCCTCCCACCAGTGCCCGATCAGCATGAACGAGGTGAGACCCATGATCTCCCAGCCCAGGATGATCTGCACCATGTTCTCGGCCATCACCATGATCAACATTCCGCCGGCGAACAATGTGATGGCGGCGAAGAAGTGCGTGTAACGACGATCGTCGCGGACGTAGTCGACGCTGAACACCATCACCAGCAGCGCGATGAACGCCACGAGCGCCAGGATCAGGACGGCGAGGCCATCGACACTCGAACCGATGCCGAACTCGAGGCCCGAGTTCTGCCACCACACCCAGGTGGTTGCGACGGGAGTGATGAACGGTTCTGCCTCGGCGCCCTCGGCGACGCCCGGGAGTGAACGACCGAATGCCTGGACGAGGCTGACAGCTTCCTCACCGGAACTCTCGGCAGAGTTGGTGCGCTGCATCCACTGGACGGCGGCACCGACCGCTACGACCAGCGAGGCGGCCATCGACGCGAGGCCGACCTCGGCGCCCTTCATCGGCAGCTTCTTGCCGAAGAACAAGATGACGGCGAAGCCGAGCACCGGGATCAGACCGGTGAGCCACGCGTTCTCCAGGAACCATCCGGAGCTGAGTTCGAGTACTTCTGCGCCGAACATCTCAGCCCTTCATTTCCGAGAGTTCGTCGAGCGCGATCGTCTTGCGGTTGCGGTAGATCATCAGCACCATCGCCAGACCGACACCGACCTCGGCAGCGGCGATGGCGATCACGTACAGCGCGAACACCTGGCCGTCGACAGCGCCGGTCATCAGCGAGAACGCGACCAGGTTGAGACTCACCGCGTTGAGGATCAGTTCGATCGACATCAGCACCATCACGGCGTTGCGGCGCGCGATGACGCCGTAGACGCCGATCGCGAACAGCGCCGCACCGAGCAGGAGGAAGTTGACAGCCAACATCAGATGCGCCCTTCCATCAATCTTTTCGGGCCAACACGATCGCGCCGATGGCGGCGGCGAGCAGGACGAACGAGATCGCGAGGAACGGGATGAGGTAGATCCCCAGGAACTGATCGCTCAACATCACCGTCGGCGCCGGTCCACGATCCGGGAGCAAATCGTCGCCGAAGGCGTCGAGGATCACCCAGGCGAGAAGACCGAACAGCACCAGTCCCACGGGGATCCCGAGCACCCACCCCGTGTTGTTGAGCCCGGCTTCCTTGCCGATCTGGGCGCGGGTGAGCATGATGCCGAACAGGAACAGCACCATCACGGCGCCGATGTACACCAGTACCTGCGAGATGGCGACGAACTCGGCGGCCGCGAGGATGTACTGGGCGGCGACGCCCGAGAGCACGACGACCAGCCACAACGCGGCGTGGACGACGTTCTTCGTGGTGACCACGTTCAGCGCAGCGAAGATCATGATTGCGGCGATGATGCCGAACCCGACGTTCTGCGAGACGTTCACGCCGTCGGCGGCGAGGATGACGGCGCTCACCGAGTACTCCCGTGTTGGTGATCGGTCATTTCTTCTGCGCTCCCGCTTCGAGCTCCGGCGCCTCTGGCACGGTCTCCATCCACTCGCCGAGCTTCTCCTTGTCGTGGAGGAGATCGGCGATCTTCGGCTCGGAGTACTCGTACTCGGGGCTCCAGAACAGCGCGTCGAACGGGCACACCTCGACGCAGATGCCGCAGTACATGCACAGGGCGTAGTCGATGTCGAAACGATCGAGGTGGTTGACCTGGCGCGGTTTGCCGCCGGCGCGACGGGCCGGAGCGAGCTGCTTGTGACCCTCGATGTAGATGCACCAGTCGGGGCACGACCGCGCACACAGCATGCACGCTGTGCAGTTGTCCTCGTGGAGCGCGATCACGCCACGGGAGCGGATCGGCGGCGCCTCTTTCTCGTGCGGGTACTGCACGGTGTTGGCACCGTTCACGACGGTGTCCTTGAGGATCCCGAACGTGACGCCGAGCCCCTTGAACAATCCGGGCACTTTGGGCTTCTCGGGCATCAGAACGCCACCTTCAAGATCGCGGTGAGGGCCGTATTCGCGAGGGCGAGTGGGATGAGCACCTTCCAGGCGAAGGTCTGGAGCTGGTCCTCACGGAAACGGGGGAAGCTGAAACGCACCCACATGATGATGAAGGTGAGCACCAGCATCTTCGTGAACATGATCAGCGGACCGGCGAGGTTCATCCAGTTGTCGACGCTGTCGATCGTGTCCCAGCCGAACCAATCGAACGGGATGCCCCAGCCGCCGAGGAACAGCACCGAGGCGATCAGGGCGAACACTCCGGCGGTGGCGAACTCGGCGATGAAGAAGATCAGGAACCGGAAGCCCGAGTACTCGGTCATGTAGCCGGACACGAGCTCGGATTCGGCGATCGGCATGTCGAACGGCGCCTGGGTCAGTTCGGCCTGCACGGCGATCATGAAGATCACGAACCCGATGAACTGGGTGAGGATGTAGGGGTTGCCGACGCCACCGAAGCCGAAGATCTCGCCCGTGTTCTGGGCAACCACGATCTGCTGCAGGTTCATCGAACCGGCCTGGATGACCACGCCGAGGGTGGCGAGCACCATCGGGAGTTCGTAGGCGATCAGCTGACCGGCAGCGCGCAGGCCGCCGAGCAGCGAGTACTTGTTGGCGCTCGCCCACCCAGCGATCAAGATGCCGAGCACACTCACCGAGGCGACGGCGAGGCCGTAGAAGATGCCCACCTCGAAGTTCGTGAACAGTGCGTCCGGACCGAACGGGATCACGACCACGAGCAGGAAGGTCGAGAGCAACACGACGAGGGGTGCGATCTTGAAGATGCTCTTGTCGGCCGCGTCCGGTGCAAGATCTTCCTTCTGCATCCACTTGCCGACTTCGGCGACGAGCTGCAAGCTGCCGTACGGGCCGGCTTCCATCGGGCCGAGGCGGCTCTGCATGAACGACATCATCTTGAACAAGAACAGATACACGATGGTGCCGGCGGGCAACAGCACAGCGACCAGTCCGCCGAGCACACGCAACACCGACTGCGCCCAGTAGGGGATCTCGATTGCGAGCTGGATCATCGGTCGATGTCGCCCAGGATGAAGTAGAGGCTGGCGAGGATCGTGATGATGTCGGGAACGTAGACGCCCTTGAGCGCCCACGGAACGATCGAGATGTTGTTGAAGCTCGCCGATCGGATCTTGACGCGGAACGGCCCGAGGTCGCCCTTCGACACCACGTAGTAGCCCATCTCCCCGAGCGGGTTCTCGGTGGACACCCATGCCTCGCCGGCCGGCACCTTGATGATCCGCGGCACCTTGGTCATGATCGGGCCGGCGGGGATCTGGTCGAGGAGTTGCTCGACGATCTTGCACGCCTCGCGGGTCTCCTGCAGGCGCACCCAGCAACGAGCCCAGCTGTCACCGTCGGGATGCGTCCAGACCTTCCAGTCGGCCATGTCGTAGGACAAGGCGATGTCCTGGTCGCGACGCAGGTCGTAATCGACGCCGCTGGCACGAAGGTTGGCGCCGGTGAGGCCGTAGTCCTTGGCGATGTCGGCGGGAATGATGCCGATACCACGCATCCGGCTCTGGAAGATCTCGTTGCCGAACAGCAGGTCGTCGATGATGTCGCAGAACTTGCGGAGCTTGACCATCGTCTGGCGGGTCTCGTCGATCCAACCCTTCGGCAGGTCGTCCTTGAGCCCCCCGATGCGGTCGAAGTTCGGGTGGAAGCGGCCGCCGGTGGCGCCCTCGATGAGGTTCAGCACGTACTCGCGGTCACGGAACGCCAGGAACACCGGGGTGATCGCACCCATCTGCACCCCGAGGTCACCGAGGAACAGCGTGACGTTGGCGATGCGCGACAGCTCGAACAGGATCGTGCGGATCACCTGGGCCCGTGGCGGCGCCTCGATCTCCATCAACTTCTCGGCAGCGAGGATGAACGGCACCTCGTTGGCGAAGCTGCCCAGCCAGTCGATGCGGTTGACGAGCGTGGTCACCTGCGGGAACGTACGGACCTCGGTGAGCTTCTCGTAGCCCCGGTGCATGTAGCCGCACGACGGCTCGGCCCACACGACCTGCTCGCCGTCGAGGCGACAGATGATGCGCAGCGTGCCGTGAGTGGCCGGGTGCTGGGGGCCGATGTTGAGGGTCATCCCCTCGGTTTCGAGCTCGACGTTGAGGCGCGCATCGGCAGCCTGGCTGGCGATGTAGCTGAGCTGCTGGCGATCGCTGAGGTTGGTCATTCGTCGCCCTTACTGGTGGCGGGCTCGGCGTCCGCTTCGCTTTCGCCTCGCGCCGCTCCCGGCTCGTCGCTGGCGCTTCCCTCGCCGGCGGTGCCGTCGTCAGTGACGTCCGGCTGCACGGGCATCGGTTCGACGTCGACGATGCCAGGCCACGGCTTGATCATGCGAGCGAGCAACGGGAAGTCCTTGCGGAGGGGGTATCCCTCGAAGTCGGTGGGCAGGTACATGTTGCGCAGGTCGGGGTGACCGTTGAAGCCGATACCGAACATCTCGTGACACTCTCGCTCGTGCCAGTTGGCACCGGCGAACACCATGGACCACGAATCGACGGCGAACGGTTCGTCGGGTACGTCGGCCTTGATGGTCACGCCGACATGACGGTCGAGGTCGACGAGGCGGGCGAACACCTGGAAGCGGGTCTCGCCGCCGGTGACGCCCTGGCGGATCTCGGTATCGGGCTCCTTCGGCTCGGCAGTCGGGTCCTCTTCGCCCTTGCCGAACGGCGAGGGCATCCAGTCGAGACCCGAGATGAAGCTGAAGTGAGTGAAGCCCGCCGCCTTCAGAGCGACCGCTGTCTGCCTCCATGCGCCGGTCTGCACGCGGATCCAGAGATCGTCGTTCGCCGTGATGTGGGTGTCGACCACACCCTCGCCGATGCGTCGTCGGAGATCTTCGATGATCCCCTCGCGCAAGCCATCGCCGGGGAGCGCCAGCGGCTGTTCTTCGGTGTCGGTGGCGTCACTCAATGGGGCCACCGCCCACGACGATCGGCTCGCGATCGGGCCGTGCCGGCGCAGCGATTGCGGGAGCAGCAGCGACCCGCTCGCGCTCACGGGTGGCCTGCTGGGTGGTGAACTCGTCGCCACGCCACTTGGCGGCCATGTCCTCGTTCTTGATGCGCTGCTGGAGCAGCACGACGCCTTCGAGCAACGCCTCGGGCCGTGGTGGGCAGCCCGGGATGTAGACGTCGATCGGGATGATCTGGTCGACGCCCTTGGTGACCGAGTAGCTGTCCCAGTACGGGCCGCCACAGTTGGCGCACGAACCCATCGAGATTGCGTACTTCGGCTCGGGCATCTGCTCCCACAGGCGGCGCACGGCGGGCGCCATCTTGTCGGTGACCGTGCCGGAGATGCAGACGAAGTCGGCCTGGCGCGGGCTGGCCGGAAGCGGGATGACGCCGAGGCGCATCACGTCGTAGCGGGGCGACCCGAAGGCGGCGCCCATCTCGATCGCGCAGCACGCCAGGCCCCACTGGTACACCCACAGCGAGTACGAACGGCTCATGTTGAACAACTTGGTCAGGGGCGCCGGCATACGGCCACGGTCGACTAGACCCATCGCAACAGTCCTCTCTTCCAGGCGTAGACGAGACCATCGAGCAGCAGCACGATGAAGATCAACATGGTGACCAGTCCGAAGGTGCCGTAGCGCTCGATGTTGGCGGCCCACGGGAACAGGAACACCGCTTCCACGTCGAAGATCACGAACAGCAGGGCGAAGACGTAGTAGCGGATCTGGCTCTGCGACCAGCCGATTCCCACCGGGTCGACTCCGGATTCATAGGCGATGCCCTTGTCGTAGTTGGGTCGCGAGGGTCGGACGAGGGCCGCCAAACCCAGCAGGAGCCCGCCTACTGCCAGGGCAGCGAGGCCGAACCAGACCACGGTCAAGTAATCGCGCAGGAACACCGACATCGGGTCGAGAAGCTATCAGGGGCCGGGAATTCTGACCCAAATGTGCCCGCTGGTCAGGCGGTGGATGCTGTCGTCTCGACCTCGGTGGGCCCGACGACCATCCACAATCCACCCGCGAGCACCGCACCGATCGCCGGGAACACGATGAACGCCCACACCTGGCCGAGCGCCCAGTCGCCCTGGAACACCGCCGTCGCCAGCGAACGGGCCGGATTGACCGAGGTGTTCGACACCGGGATCGAGATCATGTGCACCAGCGCCAGGCCGAAACCGGCGGCGATCGGGCCGAAGCCTTTCGGTACCCCGTTCTCGTCGGTGGTGCCGAGCACGATCAGTACGAAGATCGCCGTGACCACGATCTCGACGATCGCAACGGACAGCAGGTCGAACCCACCAGGCGAGTGGACACCGAAACCGTTCGAGGCGAACCCGGCGTCCTGCGCGGCCGACATGTAGCCGTCGGTGCCGCTCAGGACCAGGGCGATGATCCCGGCGCCGACGACGCCACCGACGAACTGGCCGATGAAGTACGGCGCCGACTTCGCCACGTCGATCTTCTTGGCGATGATCATGCCGATGGTGACGGCCGGATTGATGTGGCAGCCGGAGATTCGGCCGATCAGGTACGCCATGCACAACAGGCTGAGTCCGAAGGCGAGCGCCACACCTAGCGCTCCAACTCCCCCTCCGACACTGCCGGCGAAAACGGCGGTTCCTGGCCCACCGATCACCAGGATGGCGGTCCCGAGTGCCTCGGCGACCGGAATGCGGATGTTGTCGTTCATGGTTGAAGTCCCCGTTTCATCCCTCGACCGCGGCGGGTCCGTCGCGGTGCAAGAATCGTAGGACGCCGGTCACACGGGGCCGGTGATACGACGATCGAGCACCCAGACCACACCGGAAGCGATGAGCGAACGGACCGGATCCCGGCTTTTCGCTCATCGCCTGCGGGGTGAGGACCCGTCAGCTGCCGTCGAGGACGGGGGCGAGGTGCTGTTCGCCTTCTTCGATCGTCCAGCCCTTGCGTGCGGCGTAGTCGGCGAGCTGATCCCGCTTGATCTTGCCGACCCCGAAATACTTGGCATCGGGGTGAGCGAAATAGAGGCCCGACACCGACGAACCGGGCCACATGGCGAACGACTCGGTCAACTCGACGCCGACCGCATTCGTTGCGTCGAGCAGATCGAACAACGCTGCCTTCTCGGTGTGGTCGGGCTGGCTCGGGTAGCCGGGTGCGGGACGGATGCCCTGGAACGACTCCTTCAGCAACTCGGTCGGCGTGAACGATTCGTCGGGTGCGTAGGCCCACAGCTCGGTGCGGACCCGTTCGTGCATGCGCTCGGCGAAGGCTTCGGCGATGCGGTCCGCGAGGGCCTTGAGCAGGATCGAGGAGTAGTCGTCGCCGGCGGCTTCGAACCGTTCGGCGATCGCGATCTCCTCGGGCCCGGCCGTCACGACGAAGCCACCCACCCAGTCGGCGACACCCGACGCAGCAGGTGCAACGAAGTCGCTGAGCGAGAGGTTCGGGCGACCGTCGGTCTTGGTCGCCTGCTGGCGAATGCCGTACATGCGGGCCCGTTCGGCACTGCGGGTCTCGTCGGTGTACACCACGACGTCGTCGCCGTCGGCGTGCGCCGGCCAGAACCCGACGACCGCCTTGGGTCGGAACCAGTGCTCGGACACGATCCGTTCCAGCATCGCCAGCGCGTCGTCGTAGAGCGGCTTGGCGGCGTCAGCGAACTCGGGATCGGTGAGGACCTCGGGGAACTTGCTGCGGATGCCCCAGGTACGAAAGAACGGCGTCCAGTCGATGTACGGCACCAGTTCGGCGACGTCATAGTCGTCGAACACTCGCGTGCCGGTGAACTTCGGCTCGGTGATCGTGGTGTCGTCGAACGTCGCATCGAGGCGGTTGGAGCGGGCGACGTCGAGCGTCACCCGATCGCGTTCCACCACGGAACGTGCATGCGAGTCGACGACGCGGGCGTACTCGACTTCCAGATCGGCGAGGAAACCGTCGCGCTGGGTGTTCGACAGCAGCGCCGAGATCACACCAGAGGCGCGGCTGGCGTCACCGACGTGCACGACCGGGCCGTGATACGCGGGATCGATCCGCAAGCTGGTGTGCAGGCGGCTCGTGGTGGCCCCACCGATCAGCAGCGGTGTGGTGAAGCCGAGGCGCTCCATCTCGGTGGCGACGCGCACCATTTCGTCGAGTGACGGCGTGATCAGACCCGACAGCCCGATGATGTCGGCGTCGTGCTCCTTCGCCTTGTCGAGGATGGTCTGCGTCGGCACCATCACACCGAGGTCGATCACCTCGTAGTTCGAGCACCCGAGCACCACACCCACGATGTTCTTGCCGATGTCGTGCACGTCGCCCTTCACCGTGGCGAGCAGCACGGTGCCAGCCTTCGACGCCGCACCGTCCTCGCCCTCGGCCTCGATGAACGGCGTGAGGTAGGCCACCGCCTGCTTCATCACGCGTGCCGACTTGACCACCTGCGGCAGGAACATCTTGCCGGCGCCGAACAGGTCGCCCACGGTGTTCATGCCGCTCATCAACGGCCCTTCGATCACGTTGACGGCACGATCGGTGGCGGCGCGAGCTTCCTCGACGTCAGCCTCGATGAACACGGTGATGCCGTTGACCAGTGCATGATCGATACGTCGTTCGACTTCCCACGAACGCCACTCGGCGACGGCGGGATCGACGGCCTCGGCGCCGTTGCCGGCAAAGCGGGCAGCGGCTTCGAGGAGCCGTTCGGTGGCGTCGTCGCGGCGGGCGAGCACGACGTCCTCGCACAGCTCGCGCAGCTCGGGGTCGATCTGGTCGTATACGGCGAGCTGTCCGGCATTGACGATGCCCATCCTCATGCCCGCCTCGACGGCCTTCAGGAGGAACACCGAGTGCATCGCTTCGCGGACGGGTTCGTTGCCGCGGAACGAGAACGACAGGTTCGACACACCACCGGAGATGTTGACGTACGGCAGTTCGTCGGTGATCGTCTTGGTCGCCTCGAGGAAGTCGAGTCCGTACCGGTTGTGTTCCTCGATGCCGGTAGCGATCGCGAAGATGTTGGGGTCGATGATGATGTCGTCGGGGGGGAAGCCCACTTCGTCGATCAGGAGGTGATACGCCCGCCGAGCGATCTCGACCTTGCGCTCGACCGTGTCGGCTTGGCCGACCTCGTCGAACGCCATCACGATCACCGCCGCGCCGTAGTCGAGGCAGATGCGGGCCTGAGCAAGGAATTGCTCTTCGCCTTCCTTCATCGAGATCGAGTTGACGATCGGCTTGCCCTGCACGCACTGCAGGCCGGCTTCGATCACCTCGAACTTCGACGAGTCGATCATGATCGGCACACGGGCGATGTCCGGCTCCGACGCGATCAGGTTGAGGAACGTCGTCATTGCCTGCACGCCGTCGATCAGCCCGTCGTCCATGTTGACGTCGATGATCTGGGCGCCGCTCTCGACCTGCTGCAACGCCACGACCAGGGCCTCGCCGTACTCGTTGTCCTTGATCAGGCGACGGAATTTCGCCGAGCCGGTGATGTTGGTGCGTTCTCCGACGTTCACGAACGGGATGTCGTCGGTGAGAGCGAACGGTTCGAGGCCCGACAGCTCGAGTCGAGGCGTGCGGGTGGGAACGGTGCGAGGCGCCCGACCTTCGACCGCTCCGGCGATCGCCCGGATGTGCGCCGGCGTCGTTCCGCAACAACCACCGACCACGTTGACGAGGCCGGCCTCGGCGAACTCGCCGACGAATGCTGCGGTCTGCTCGGGTGTCTCGTTGTACCCGCCGAGCTCGTTGGGGAGCCCCGCGTTCGGATACGCGCACACGAGCGTGTCGGCCACGGTGGCGAGTTCGAGCACGTGGGGACGCATCTCCTCGGCACCGAGCGCGCAGTTCAGGCCCACCGTCAGCGGCTGGGCGTGGCGGATCGACTGCCAGAACGCGGCGGGCGTCTGGCCGGACAGCGTGCGACCCGAACGGTCGGTGATCGTGCCGGAGATCATCAACGGCAGCTGGGTGCCGTGCGCGTGCATCGCTCGACGACTGGCGACGATCGCCGCCTTTGCGTTGAGCGTGTCGAAGATCGTCTCGATCAGGATGGCGTCGACACCGCCGCGAAGCAGCGCTTCGATCTGCTCCTGGTACGCATCGGCGAGTGCTCCGAAGGTGACCGCCCGGAAGCCCGGGTCCTCGACCTTCGGCGACAACGACAGCGTCACGTTCGTCGGGCCGACGGCTCCGGCGACGAATCGGCGGCGACCGTCGATTCCGTGGGCCTCCTCGGCGGCCTCGCGAGCGAGGCGTGCCGCGACCTCGTTCAGTTCGACGACCTGATCGACGGTGTCGTAGTCGTTCTGCGACACGCGGTTGGCCGAGAAGGTGTTGGTCTCGGCGATGTCCGCTCCCGCGAGGAAGTAGTCGAGATGGATCTTGCGCATCGCGTCGGGCTGCGTGAGGGTGAGCAGTTCGTTGTTGCCGGCGAGATCGCAGCCGTGATCACAGAATCGATCACCCCGGAACGCCTCGTCGGACAGGCCGAGCGTCTGGATCTCGGTACCCATCGCGCCGTCGAGCACGACGATGCGCTCGCGGGCGATCTGCGCGATCGGGTGATCGTGGAACCGGTGCTGGCTGCTGAGGTGCGGGGTGGCGGTCATGCGACTTCTCTCTGGGCGACGGTCGAGGCAACGTCGTTCGTTCGGTTGGTGGCGAGCCAGACGGTGACGGTCAAGCCGTCCTGGCCGGTGGGGGGAGCGACATCGGTGATCGTCGGGCAGTCGAATCCCGACTGGTCGAACCAGTCGGCGAGCTGTTGGTGGGTGAATCCGAGCCGTCGATGGGCGGCGGCGCGCAGGAAGTCGTGTCGGTGCGGTGCGAAGTCGACGACCAGCAGGCGGCCGCCGGGCGCGACCAGCCGCGCTGCTTCGGCGATCGCACGAGACGGATCGTCGAGGTAATGCAACACCTGATGGATCACGACCATGTCGAAGCTCGCTGCATCGAGCGGCGGGCTGTGCACGTCTCCTTGGCGCAGCTCCCAGTTCGCGGCGCCGGCACGTTCGAGGTTGGCGCGGGCAACGGCGAGCATCGAGTGGCTCGAGTCGAGGCCGACGGCGCGGGCGGCGCGATCCGCGAAGAGTTGCAGCATCCGCCCGGTGCCGGTGCCGACGTCGAGGAGGCGGAGGATCGGCTCGTCACCGATCGTGTCGAGAATTGCGGTTTCGACGGTGTCAGCGGCTGCGTGCAGCGAGCGCTCCTCATCCCAGATCGGCGCAATCTGTTCGAAGTAGTCGCTCGCGGCCGTCGACCTGCGGGCGCGTACCGCATCGAGGCGCTGGACGTCGGCAGACAGTGCCGAATCGTCGACATCGATTGCGTCGAGCGCTGCGGCCACGAGAGTTCGGTGCGAGGTCGAATCGGCGAGGCGGAAGAACGCCCAGGTGCCCTCACGATGCTTCACCACGAGCCCGGAATCGACGAGCAATTTCAAGTGTCGAGAAACTCTGGGCTGCGACTGACCGAGGATCTCGGTGAGGTCGGTGACGGTGAGTTCGCCGTGGCGCAGGACCGCCACGATTCGCAGTCGCGTCTCCTCGCCCATTGCGCGCAGGGCGTCCAACGTCCGTTCTGAAGTCAGTGAGCCCAGCGTCACGTGCGAAACTATATAAAGACATCTGCATGTTTGCAATCCGAACGGCACCACGCTGCGCGTCGTGACCAACCTGGTCGACCACACGCCCATCTGTTCCTGCGTCGTGAGCGGGGGGTTACGGTCAGGGACATGGCAGCGGTATTCCACCTCGGACTGGAAGCGGACAACTTGCAAGGCGCCACGCTGGCGATCGTGCCGGGCGACCCGGCTCGGGTGGAGCGAATCGCGGCCACGATGGACCGGCACGAATTCCTCGCGGCTCACCGCGAGTTCACCTCGTACCTCGGCTGGCTCGGCGAGACCCCGGTGGTCGTGTGCTCGTCGGGGATCGGCGGACCCTCGACATCGATCGCCGTCGAGGAACTCGCGCAGCTCGGAGTGCGCACGTTCCTCCGCGTCGGCACCACGGGTGGGATCCAGCCGCACCTGGCGCCAGGAGACGTCATCGTCACGACTGGGGCGGTTCGCCTCGACGGTGCAAGTTTGCACTTCGCCCCGATGGAGTTCCCTGCGGTCGCCGACTTCGCGTGCACGACTGCGCTGGTCGAGGCGGCACGAGCCGTCGGGGTCGAGCCCCATGTCGGAATCACGGCGTCGAGCGACACCTTCTATCCCGGCCAGGAGCGCTACGACACGTACTCGGGCCGGGTCACTCGGCGGTTCCAGGGAAGCCTCGAGGAGTGGCAGTCGATGGGTGTCCTCAACTACGAAATGGAGGCGGCCACGCTGTTCACGATGTGTGCGTCGTCGGGCCTACGCGCCGGATGTGTGGCGGGGGTGCTGGTGAACCGGACACAACAGGAGACCCCTGACGAAGCGACGGCGAAGCGGATCGAGTCGACCACGGTCGCCGTGGTGGTCGAAGCTGCGCGGCAACTCGTGGCCTGACGGCCTGATGTAGGGGTCGCTACTTGCTGGACGACGCAACGTCGTTCGCAGCGATGAACGCTCGATAGACATCGAGCAGCGACTGTTTCTGGGTGTCGGTGAGCCGATCGTCGACGACGATCGCAGACTCGGTCGAACGCTCGGGGGCGGCACTGTCATGTCGCCCGAGGTACGCGAGCAACTTCTCGCTCGGCACATTGAGGGCTTGAGCGAGCCCGTTGAGCACTCGCACCGAGGGCTCGTGGAGGCCTCGTTCGAGTTGGCTGAGGTAGGCGTCGGACAGGTCAGCGAGGCGGGCGAGTTCGCGCTGCGAGAGATCTGCAATGCGCCGCTGCGCCTTGATGAAATCGCCGAGCGCACCGACTCCGCGCGCTGGGCGGGCATCTGGCTGGTCGTCCATCAGGGTCGAGCCTACGACGGCGGTGCCGCAAGAGCCGGGGGGGCTCCGGCGGCACCACCATCGAGCGCTACGTCACTTGGAGGCGACGGTCTTTCCGGCGACGGTCTTGCGGGCCGGGCTCTTCTTGGCGACGGCCTTCTTGGCCGCGTTCTTCTTGGCGACGGCCTTCTTGGCCGGGCTCGTCTTGGCGACGGCCTTCTTGACCGAGCTCGTCCTGGCAGCGACCTGCTTAACCGGGCTCTTCTTGGCGTTGTCGGCCTTGATCATCTCGACGACACGCTGGTTCATGTCGCGATTGAGCGAGACGGCGCGCTCGACGAAGTCGAGGTAGCGCTCGCCCGCAACGGCCGGTGTCGGGAGCCGATCCGAGAACGTGAGGTCGAAGTTGATCTGGTCCGCAACACGGTCGGCGGTGGTGACGGCAACGTCGACGAAACGACGGTTGGCGTCGAGCACGGCGTCGAGGACCTGGTCGCTCGTGGTGGTGAAGCGGGTGGTGATGTCGTTGTCGTTGATGACATCGGTGACCGTGTCGGTGATGGTGCTGGTCGCCTCGTTGGCGAACTTGCTGATCTGCTCGAACATGTCGAACTCCTTGTTTCGTTGGTGGTTGCTGGGGTCGTGCGCAGAGGGTGCGAGTGCTCGATCTGCCATTCCTGTGCTAACTATACCTCGCATTCGGTGAAGTCCAACGTGTCTGCGTGATATTTCTCGCACGGCGCGAACGGGTGGTAGGGGTCACAGCGGTTCGTCGTGTCGTAACTCGACCCGCCGGCCCCGACGACTGACGTAACGTGGCCACGTGGGACGGAACCAAGCTCCGTGGAGCGCAGCGCGACTCGTTGCTGGCGCGCTGTCGGTCGCGGTCATGTTCGGCGCGTGTAGCAGCGGCGACGACGCGGAGACCGACGTCGGATCGGCCGATGTGATCGCCGCAGTGGTCGCATGGCAGGCGGGCGAACAGGAGCCCGTCCTCGACGACAACGGTGAGGAGCAGCTCCCGGTGATCTTCGTCGTGGCCGCCGACGGCGCAACCATCGACGTCGGAGTGCAGGCGGACGTGACCGCAGCGACGATCGAGTGGGCGACCGTGCGCTTCGCCGACCAGGTGGCCGACACCTTCGACCCTGACCTCGCCGGCGAGCCCGTTCGAAACGACGGTGCCCTGTTGCTCCTCGGGCCGATGCCCGATCCTGCCGAAACGATCGAACTCGACCTCGTCCGCTACGACGCCGTCGACGATGGCGAGGCGTTCACGCTGGAGATCACCAGCAACCCGACAACGACGGACACCGAGAACACCGCGCCCCGGGCTGCGGTCACGTCGGTGACGCAGACCTGATCATCGAGTCGGCAATGCGCAAGGCTTGCAGTACATCGCTGTCGACCACGACCTGATCGACGTCGATCGCGAGACGACGCAGCCCATCGAGTTGGCAGCGCTCGTCGACCTGCGAGCACGGTCCGGCGACACTCTGGGCGAGGTCGACCGCCGCCGAAGCATCGACGATCGCGACTCGGAACGACCCGGCCTCCCACGCCTGGTGCGCCATTGCCAAACGCGCGTGTGCGCCACCCAGATGCTCCTCGGGCGGCCCCTCGAACCGACGAGCTTCCCGCACGCCTCGTACGAACACGACGAGGGCGGGCACGTAGATGGCGGTGAGCACCGTCATGCTCACTTCGACCGGCAGCGAGATCGGTGTGGCGAGGACACCACCGAACACCCAGGCCAACTGGAAGCGGGTCTCGTAGCGGGCGCCAGCACGCCCGAGCAGCGCTTCGGGAGCGCGGCGCTGGAGCATGCCGTCGAACGCGTTGCGTCCGAGGGTGGTCGACAGCCCCACCATGCCGGACGTGACGATCAGCAGCGGCACCGACGCGCCGAGGATGCCGACTGCGGTGAAGGCGGCCGGCAGCGCGAGCGAAATACCGATCAGTCGTTCCTCGCTGAACCACCGGCGCAACACCGTCGCCGCCGTGTGCCCGACGAACGCACCGATGCCGTACGAAGCTGCCGCCAGCCCGTAGACGAGCGCCGACTCGCTCGAGCGTCGCAACGTGAACGCCAGCGTGAAGATGAAGAAGCCGACCGCAGCCCGAATCGCGAGCATGCCGATCGACGACACGACGACCGTGGGGAGATGAGTCTCCGCGTACTCGACGTCGTCGGACGCGACCGCCGAGCTCGAACGCGGCCGCGCTCGCAACACCGCCAGCCCGGCAAATGCGAACAGCACGGCTCCGACGCGCAGCGACCACTCGGCCCCTCCCCCGGCGAACACCGCACTGGCGCCGGCGACGCCGAGTGCCGCAGTGATACTGGCGAACCGTGCGAGCCGGGCATTGGTGGCGACGAGTTCTTCGGGCTCGTCGACCAACGTCTGCACCAGGGTCTGTTTCACGATGCCCGACGCCTTACTGGCGATCAGCAGCAGCAGCACGATCGGGTAGAAGGCAACCTGCAGGAGGGTGGCCGCCAAGACCAGCGCGAAGACGCCCCGTGACGCGAAGAAGCTGGCGGCGACGAAACGCTGCGAGCCGCGGAACCGGTCGACCGCCGGGCCGACCAGCGGCGACAACACCGCCAGCGGCGCCATCGTGATCAGGAGATACACCAGCACCTGCCGACGTGACGCGTCAGGGCTGACGCTGAAGAACAGTGACCCAGCGAGGCTCACCGAAACGAATGCATCACCGGCCGCGGCGAGCCCGTGTGCAATGGCGAGCGGCACCACTGCTCCGCTTCCGATCAGGATTCGACGGAGCCGCACGTGGATCGGAGCACGCTTGCCGACGACCGGCTCGTTCCCGTCGTGCACACCGCCAGCGGCCATCGCCTCCATCTTGCTGCATACAGTGCCGCAGCGCCCCGATGGGCAACGGTCACGCGTACCCGTTGTGCGAGAGTTTCCCGATGCGCGCAGTCGACGACACCAACGAGTGGGCACCGTGACGTTTCCGTCGGATCTCGACATCGCCCGGCAGGCAAAGCTGCGACCACTCACGGACATCGCCGGCGATGCGGGCATCCCGCTCGATCTGCTCGAGCCGTACGGCACCGGTGCGGCAAAGATCGACCTGCGCGCAATCGATGCACTGGCCGACCGACCACGGGCCAAGTACGTCGTGGTCTCGGCGATCACGCCGACCCCGCTCGGGGAGGGCAAGACCACCGTGGCCGTCGGTCTGAGCCAAGGGTTCTCGCACATAGGCAAGACCGCCACGCTGGCGATCAGGCAGCCTTCGATGGGGCCGACATTCGGGATCAAAGGCGGCGCAGCGGGTGGCGGCTACAGCCAAGTGGTCCCGATGGAACTGCTCAATCTGCACCTCACCGGCGACGTACACGCCGTGACGGCGGCGACGAACATGTGCGCAGCTGCCGTCGACGCGCACGTCTTCCACGGAAATGCTTCAGCGCTCGATCCGCACCAGATCACGTGGCGGCGCTCGATCGACGTCAACGATCGCTCACTGCGCAACATCGTGTCAGGCCTCGGCACACGCCTCGACGGCACACCCCGGGAGACCGGATTCGACATCACCGCTGCGTCCGAAGTGATGGCCACGCTCGCGTTGGCGAGTGACCTGCAGGATCTGCGGCGACGCCTCGGGCGGATCGTCGTCGGGTACACGACCTCGGGTGACCCGGTCACCGCAGAGGACGTCGAGGTCGCCGGCGCCATGGCGGTGATCCTTCGCGAAGCGATCAAGCCGAACCTGATGCAGACGCTGGAGAACACGCCGGTCCTCGTACACGCCGGACCCTTCGGCAACATCGCCACGGGCAACTCGTCGATCGTCGCCGACCTGATCGGCATCCACATGGGCGATTACCTCGTCACCGAGGCCGGCTTCGGTGCCGACATGGGCGCCGAACGTTTCTTCAACATCAAGTGCCGGATGTCGGGTCTCGCACCGGATGCAGCGGTACTCGTGGCCACCGTTCGCGGATTGAAGGCCCATAGCGGAAAGCACCACATCGTCGCCGGGCGGCCGCTTCCCGATGCCATCCTGGCCGAGAACCCCGACGAGGTCCACGAAGGTGGGGCCAACCTGCGCAAGCAGTTGGAGAACATGCGTATCCACGGCTGCACGCCCGTCGTGGCGATCAACGTGTTCCCTGGCGACCATCCGGCCGACATCGCCGCGATCGAGCAGATCGCCGCCGAGTTCGATGCCCGGTCGGCCGTGTCCACACATTTCGTCGACGGCGGGTCCGGGGCGAAGGAGCTCGCACGGGCCGTGGCGGAGGCCGCCGAGGAGCCGAGCGAATTTCGCGTGCTCTACCCGGACGAGATGTCGCTGCGCGACAAGATCCACACCGTGGCCACCAAGGTGTACGGCGCCGACGGAGTCGACTACACCGCGCTGGCTGCCCGCCAGATCGACAACTACGAACGCAACGGATTCGGGGATCTTCCGGTGTGCATCGCGAAGACCCACCTGTCGATCTCGTCCGACCCGACGCTGCGCGGCGCTCCGACCGGATGGACACTGCCGGTGCGAGAGGTGCGGGCATCGGTCGGTGCCGGGTTCGTGTATCCGATCTGTGGAGCGATGAGCACCATGCCTGGCCTCGGAGCGTCACCGGCGTTGCAGCGCATCGACATCGATGCCGACGGCAACATCGTCGGGCTGAGCTGAAGCCGGACACTCCATGACGGTCACACCGATCGACGCGCTGCGGGCGCTGCACGACGAACGCTGGAATCCCGAGCGCGGCATGGACCGCTACGCCCCCGGCGTCGTTCCGGGTGTCGACATCTCGTCGATGAACCTGCATGCGATTCGAGAGACCGCTAACGGCGCATTCCTCGACCTGCAGGACGGCAACGTCGACCGAGCGGTGGCTGGTCTGCGCAGCGTTCTGGCACTGCAGTATCCACTGTCGCAGTGGCCGTGGAGCGGAACGTTCCCGACGTCGGACCGCCAAGTCGAGCCGCCCGGCGACGACGCCGTCGAGTGGGTGCACTACGACCCGAACTGGCGCCAGTTCGTCGGTGTCACGCTGGCGCTGTGCGCAATCGTGCACGGACCGTCATTGCCGGACGACGTCACGAGTGGGATCAACATCGCGCTCGAACGATGCGTGGCCGGCGAGCCCGACGACCGGATCCCACGCTGGTACACCAACCCGAACCTGATGCACGCCTGGTTGCAGGGCCACGTCGCAGCGATCAACGGCGACGTCGAACGACGCGCTGCTGCCCACAGCCGGCTGTCGGTGCCGATGGAGCGCCTGCTGCGATACGGCGATGTCGACGAGTACAACTCGCCCACCTACGACGGCATCGATCTCATGGCGATCGGGCTCTGGGCGATGTATCCGCCCACGCAGGGTTTCGCCGACGCAGCAGCAACGATGCTCCCGCGCATCGGCGAGCGGATCTCGACGCTGTATCACCAACGATTCGGCACCTCGTGCGGGCCGTACATCCGCGCCTACGGACTCGAGCCGACCGCGTACGTGTCGATGTCGGGGCTGCTCTACTCGGTCTGCGGCGAGCCCGCCGAGGCGGTGCTGCCGTCACCGATCACGTCCGACACCGTCCACGTGCACGACCTCTACTTCGTCCCACTGCTCGAACATCTCGCACCGGTACTCACACCGCACCTGCAGTTCGAGCCCGTCGTCGACGAGCGGCATCACGCTCAGCGATTCCGTGACTCGCTCGCCGAGAGTCTGCTGCGACCCGACCTCGCCATCGGCTGGGACACCGGTCGCCGCCATCAGGCATCGCTCGATCAGTACGTGCCGTTCACCGCCCACGTCGCCGAAGCCGACGGCAGCACGACCGCGTTCGGCGTGATGCTGCCGCGCACGACCGCGTGGGTCGACGTCGAACGTGTCGGCGACCTCGAGTTCGTCGGACGAGCCTCCGGCAGGAGGGGGAACGTCGGGCTGCGATTCGTCGGTGCCACGCAGGCAGACCTCTCCGGCGGTGCGCTTCGAGTCGGTCGCGTGGTCGTTGGATTCGATTCTCCACCCGTCGAGGTGACCGAGAGCTCATCGCACGGCCGACGCGAACTCGTCCTCACGTGGCCCGCCGACACGGCGGTGGCGAACATCTCGATCACCGGTTGACCAGCGTTCGGCCGGTCGGCGACACCGTCACTCTCGACTCGAGCGCTCTCTTGCCGCTCGCAACGGTCGCGACGTGAGGCGGATCGCGAGCTCACTCGCACGGGCCGGCATCGGCACGAAGGGGCCTTGGCGGCTGACCGGTATGGCGTCTTCGACGACCAGCCGGTAGGCGACGTAGGCGGCGATCAGACCGTGTGTGACGACCAGACACCAGAAGAACGAGGTCTCGCCGAACGAGGCCATGATCACGCCGGCGATCACCGGTCCGAGCACGGCGCCGGTGCCGTTCACCCTCAGCGACGCACCGCTCGCACCCATCGCCGTGCCCGGCGCCGATCGATCGAGGGTGTGTGACAACAGCAACGAGTACAACGGGAAGGTGAATCCTCCGAGCAGGAAGATCACCGGCAGCGCGGCACCACTCCCCTCCGGGATGACAGCGAGCAGCGCCGCCATCGACGCCGCAGCAACCGCAGTCACGAAGATCACTCCACGCCGGGGAAGCCGGTCCGATGCCCAACCGATCGGCCACTGGAATGCGAGGGCGCCCAGCGACGGCAACGCAAGGAAGCCTGCGGTCGCTCCGGGGCCGAAGCCGACTCGAGTCGCATACACCGCGCTGAGACCGAACAGGATGCCGTGCGAGGCTCCCGTGAAGAAGATCCCCACCATCCCCGTCGGAGCGGTGCGGTAGAAGTCGCGAAGCTTCATCATCGGCGACAACCGCACCGGCGGAGCATCGGTGGTGGCCGCGAGAGCGATCGGGACGAACGACATCGACACGAGGATCGACGCGACGATGAACAGCGTGGCGTTGCCGGGATCGCCGGTGGCGATCAGGAGCTGCCCGACGCCGAGGCCACCCATCGACGCCGTCATGTACACCGCCAACGTGCGACCGCGGGTGCGAGGTGTGGAGGCATCGTTCAGCCAGGATTCGACCACCACGTACAAGCCCGCCATGCAAAACCCGAACAGGAACCGCAGCACACCCCAACTGACGGGATTCACCCACACGAAGTGCACGAGCACCACGCACGACGCGATCGAGGCGAGGCTGGCGAACACCCGCACATGGCCGACTCCCGACAGCCAACGCACCACCAGCACCGGACCGAGCAGGAACCCGGCGAAATAGCACGCCATCACCACACCGCTCGTACGCACCCCGAAGCCCTCGTCGACCATCCGCACGCCGAGCACTGCGAGGTTGAGGCCGTTGCCGACCATCAACATCGCAAAGCCGAGGAACAGCGTCCACAGCGCGATGCCGCCGCGCACCGTCGGATGGAGCTGCTCGTCGAACTCCGACTTCGGTTCAGGGTTGGAATCGGTCAACGCCACGCGACGCGCACGCTACCGAGGCCGGTTCAGTTCGATCGGCCACGGAGGCGATCGAGCTGACGTTTGTCCCGCTTCGTCGGTCGGCCGGTGCCACGGTCGCGTTGGAACACGGGCACGTCGGCTTCACGCTCGGGTGGCGGCGGGCTGAAGTCCACGAAGCACTCGACCGCAACCGCCGGCCCCACTCGCTTGACGATCAGCTGGCTGACTTCGAGGATCCGCTCGCGGCCGTGGAGGTACGCCTCGACGCGATCCCCGACCTTCACCGTCGTAGCCGGCTTGGCCGCTTTCCCGTTGACCTGCACATGTCCACCGCGGCACGCCGCAGCAGCGTCGCTGCGCGTCTTGGTCATCCGCACCGACCACAACCACTGATCCAAACGTGCCGACTCGATGCCCGCCAGCCTCCCACACCCGAGCGGGTCAGGGACTCGCGGGGAGTTGTTGGGTGATGCAGTGAATGCCTCCGCCACCTCCGGCCAGAATCGCTCCGACCTCGAGTGCGATCGCCTCGCGGCCGGGGTACTGCTCGGCGATCAGTGCCACCATGTCGGCGTCGGCGCGATGGCCGCACGTGGGGATCAGCACGAAACCGTTGCCGAGGTAGTAGTTGAGGTACGGCACCACGATCCGTTCCGGGCCATCGCCGCGATCGATCTCGGCGAACGGGAGCACCGGCACCGTCACCACCTCGATCGCCCGACCCCGGGCGTCCACCGCGCCCTGCGCCACCCGACGATCGACGTCGAGGCGGAGCCAGTCGTCCTCATCGGGGTCGTCGCATCCCTGCAGCACGAGACGACCGGGCGCAGCGAAGGCCGCGATGTTGTCCACGTGACCGTCCGTGTCGTCGTCGAGCGCCAACCCGTACGGCAGCCAGATGGTGCGCTCGGCTCCGAGTTCTGCGCGCAACGTCGCCTCGATCTCGACCTGGGTCATGGTCGGGTTCCGGTTGGGGTGCAACAGGCACTGGATGGTCGTCGCAAGCGTGGCGTCGCCGTCGCCGGTGATCGATCCTCCCTCGAACACCATGTCGATCGAGCGGACCGGATCCCCGCGGCCTCCCGCGAATCGAGCAGCGACTGCCGCGTCGTCGCCGAAGGGCAGGAACTTTTCACCCCAGGAGTTGAATCGCCAATCCGTGGCCACCCGATCGCCCGCATCGTCGAGAACGTAGATCGGCCCGGTGTCTCGGAACCACGAGTCGTCGATCGCCATTTCGACCACCTCGACACCCGACGCGCACATCGCTGCCGCCCGCTCCGCTGTGCGCGGCGCAGCCAGCATCGTCACCGGTTCGAACCGGGCGATCGCGTTGGCGACATCGGCGTGGGCAGCCTGCGCGTCGGCGTACAGATCGCCCCACATGTCGGCACGCACCGGCCAGCACATCGCAGTACCCTCGTGGGCCTCCCACTCCGCCGGCAGCCGCGTCATGCACGCACCCCGAGCGATGAGCCAAGAGACGGTATTCGGGCGGTTTGCTCATCGCTCGCGCCAAGCAGCGTCAGCGATGAGCGAGAAGCCGGTATCCGGGCGGTTCGCTCATCGCTCTGTGGTGTCATCGTCGGCCACTCTCGTGGTGGCCGTCGAGGGTGACGATCGGGCCGTACAGCTCAGGGCGGCGATCGCGGAACAGGCCCCACGCAGCACGCTGCGTCCGCAACTGTTCGCGATCGAACGTGGCGACCAACACCGCTTCGTCGTCGCGGCCCGCCTCGGCGACCTTGGCGCCGGTGTTGTCGGCGATGAACGACGATCCGTAGAACGTGATCTCACATGTCTCGCCCACTTCGCGTCCGATGCGGTTCGCGGCCACGAGCGGCATCAGGTTGGCACCCGCGTGGCCCTGCATCACCCGCTGCCAGTGGCCGCTCGAGTTCCACGTCGGGTCGGGCGGCTCGCTGCCGATCGCCGTGGGATACAGCAGCACCTCCGCGCCGAGCAGCGCCATCGATCGAGCCGATTCAGGGAACCACTGGTCCCAGCAGATTCCGACGCCGATCGTTCCATGCATCGTGGCCCACACGCGGAAGCCGGTATCGCCCGGGCTGAAGTAGTACTTCTCGGTGTAGCCAGGGCCGTCGGGGATGTGGCTCTTGCGGTAACGACCGAGCGTGCTGCCGTCTGCGTCCACGATCACGACCGTGTTGAACAGCGCCTGTCCGGCGCGTTCGTAGACGCTCAACGGAAGCACCACGCCGAGTTCAGCGGCCACGCCGGCAAAGTGTTCGATCGTCGGATGGCCGTCGAGCGAGCGAGCCCGATCAAGATGTACGGGCAGCTGGTCCTTGCAGAAGTACGGGCCTTCGAACAGTTCGGGGATCAAGATGATCTCGGCCCCTTGCGAGGCGGCCTCGCGCACGAGGCGGTCGGCGGTTGCGACGTTCACGTCGACGTCGTCGACCATCGCCATCTGAAGGGCCGCGACCCGGAGTTCACTCATCGTCGAGACGCTAGTGGTCCGGCTTCGGCTCAGTCGTCGGTGAGCGCGTCAGCGCGCTGCCACGCCGCTTCGAGGCGGTCGAGGCGTTCGGTTGCGGTGGAGCGCAGCGCCGTGGCGACATCGGCGACGAGCAGGTCGAGGAGAGCGAGCGTGCCGACGTGACTGTCGAACGGCCCGGCCGACGCGGCCTCGACGACGAACGAATGATCGGATGCACGAGCGAGGGGTGACAACACGCTGTCGGTGATCGCGATCACGACGGCACCGTTCGAACGCGCCTCCCGCTGTGCCTCGATGAGCCAGCGTTCGTAGCGCCGCAGGTCGAGCACGACGACCGTCGCGTCGGCGCCGACCAGGGCCAAGGTGCGCACCAGGTCGATCGGGTTGCCGTCGAGGAGGCGGCAGGCGGGCCGCAGCTGCTCGAGATCACCGACGAACTGCGTTGCGACGCCACGAGATGCGACCCCGGACAGCACCAGCACCGTCCGCGCCGGGTCGGCGAGCAACGCCACGGCGCCTTCGAGCGTTGCGGTGTCGACAGACTGCAGCGTTGCGTGCACGTTGGAGATCTCTGCGGCGAGGTGCCGAGCGAGCAGCGGGGGTCCATCGCTGGCCGGTTCGTCACGGATGCGTTGGGCAGCTGGGCGCAGCTGTCCAGCAAGATCGCGACGGATCGACGCTTGCAGCTCGGAATACCCGTCGTAACCGAGCTTGACCGCGAACCGCACGACGGTCGCAGTGCCGGCGCTCGCTGCTGCTGCGAGCTCTGCGACGGTGCCGAACGCAACGACCTGGGGTCCGCCGAGGATGACCTCCCCGATTCGCCGCTCGGACGGAGTGAGGCGTTCGGCCTGTTCGCGCAGCCGCTGCTCGACCTCCATGGACTGGTCACCGTAGCTGGCGGCGGTTGCGCACCAGTGACCGTCGGCCCGGTGTGGTGCCCGTGCTGATAGCGAACGTTTCAGAAATGTGCTAGTGTCGGCACGTCTGTTCCACCCTAGACCCGAGGAGGCGACAATGCCGACGACGAGTGCCACGACCACGCATTGCTCGCCCACCTCCGTCGACGCCTCGGGCTGGGTCAGGCTCACGCCGTCCGACCATCAGCTCGACGAGAACCTGGTTCGCCATGCCGCACTCAGCGCCCGCAACCTGCCCATTGACGTCGACGACGCAATCGTGCGGTTCGCATCCGAGTCACATCGCTCCGGCGCACTGCTGATCCGCAACGCCCCGATCGGCGATCTCCCGCCGACCCCAGCGACGCCCGAGTCACCGGTCGCCAAGGACTCGGAGACCGAACTCACCCTGCTGACGGTGGCCCGCCGCCTCGGCCAACCTGTCGGGTACCTCCCCGAACACGGCGGCCGCATCGTGCAGAACATCGTGCCCACCCAGACAGACGCCGACCGTCAAACGTCCACGTCGTCTCGCTCGAACCTGATGTTCCACACCGAAACCGCGTTCCATCCATTTCGACCTCGGTACCTGCTCCTGTTGTGTCTGCGCGGCGATCCATCAGCGCACACCACGCTCGTGTCGGTCCACGAACTGATGGATCGCCTTCCCGGCGAGGTGGTCGAGACCATGTTCGAGCCGCGCTTTCGCACTGCGGTCGACGTCAGCTTCCTCGGTGGGCGAACCAACGAGTTGGGTTCGCCACAACCGCTGATCACCGGAACCCTCGAGGAGCCGACGTTCGTGTTCGACGCCGATCTCACCGTCGGCATCGACACCGAAGCCGAAGATGTGCTCGTACAGGTCCGCAACCTGATCGAGGAGATCAAGACGTCCGTGGTGCTCGAACCCGGCGACCTGCTCGTTGTCGACAACAACATCGCCGTGCACGGCCGCTCGCCCTTCACTGCTCGCTTCGACGGCTACGACCGGTGGCTGCAGCGATCGTTCGTGGTCACCGACCTCGCCCCGAGCGCCGGCCAACGCGTCGGCCGAGTGATCACCACCGAATTCGGCCACTGACCCCGGGACTGACCCGGAACCGATTGGCCACCGGCGCAATTCGGCGCGCTGGGGCGTTGACGCTCAGCGTTCGAGGAGTTTGTTGCGCACGATCTCGGTCTCGGGACTACTGAGCGGGCGGTTGGTCTTGACCCGGATGGTCACCGTGTCGACCACCACCTCATCGCCGGACTCGGGTTCGTGGGTCTCGATGTCGCGCAGGAACACCACCCCGGTGAGCCCGACATCGTTCGACGCCTCGGCCAAGCGGGCCATGGCATGCTGCTCGTCGGCGGCCGCCCAGTCGTCGAAGGGCACCTCGATGTCGCTCACCGACGGCAGCTGCGAGAGGTTGGTGACCGCCTCGACCGAATGGTGGCCGGCGTGCCAGGTCGCACCGTCGGGAGTACGGAGCCGAATCGACGCCGAGCCGATGAGGTCAACGGTGCCGCGCACCTCGGTGCCGGCGATCCGCAACACCACATCGTCGCCGACGGCGTAGCGATCCTCGAGCAACGCACGGGTGCCCCCCAGGAAGTCCTTGACGAAATCCTGGGCGCTGAGCGCAATGGCCAACCCGACGAAGCCGGCGCTGGATATCGCGAACGCCAAGTCGACGCCGAGGATCTCGAGCGCTGCAAAGACGGCGAACACGAAGATCACCACGGTGACCAGACGGCCGAGCATCCGGGCGACCGCGTCGGCACGCTGGCGCTTGCGGACATCGGCCTGACCGCAGTCGCCGAGCCGGTCGAGACGAACCCGCCACGTACCGTCGGCTCGCTGCCCCCGACGAACCGCGCGGCGCGTCAGCGTGCGGATCGCGGTGCGGGCGAGCCACGACAGGACGATCGCGATGGGAAGCAGGATGAGGGCCTCGGAGGCCGAGGCGAACCAGGTGAGCATGTGTTCCTCGTGTCGAATTCAATATTACGGTTGTGTTACGACTCCGATCCTGCCATGCAAGAGACGCACTCCGACGTCGCCCCGTGTGTTCGTGCTGTGACATCGCTCACGCGGCCGGCGTCGCATCGGGACGCTGCACCGGCATTCAGCCGCGCAGTGACGATCACCAGGGCGATAGCGTTCCCGCGTGTCTCCGGCCAAGCGCCCCGAACCGACCACGCTGGGATGGCGCGAGTGGGTGGCGCTCCCCACCTGGAACGTGGCCCACATGAAGGCCAAGGTCGACACCGGGGCCCGCACGTCATCGCTCCATGCATTCGGTCTGGAATGGTTCGACCGAGACGGAAGCCCGTGGGTGCGTTTCGACGTGCACCCATGGCAACGCTCGACGGCCGACTCCGTCGTCGCCGAAGCTGCAGTCGTCGCCACCCGCGACGTCAGGAGTTCCTCCGGCGACGTCGAGCACCGTCCCGTCGTTCGCACCTCGATCGTGCTCGCCGGTCACGCCGTCACCGCCGAAGTCACACTGACGCGGCGCGACGAGATGGGGTTCCGCATGCTGGTCGGACGTGAAGCACTCCGACACCGGTTCCTCATCGATCCCGGCGTGTCCTACCTCGGCGGCCGGCCCGACAAGTCGGTTCGACGCCGCAACCGCAGCGAGGCAACCGACGAGCCACTGCCCGCAACGACTCGCCGCACCCACGCGACCACGAGCACGACGTGAAGCTCGCCATCCTGTCTCGGGCGCCGCGCTCGTACAGCACCAAACGCCTCAAGCTCGCTGCACTCGATCGTGGCCATCAGTGCAAGGTGCTCGACACCTTGCGCTTCGCGATCGATCTCTCCGGCAGCGAACCCGACCTCCAGTTCCGTGGCAAGCCGCTGTCGGACTACGACGCCGTCATCCCTCGTGTCGGTGCGTCGATCACCTACTTCGGCTCGGCCGTGGTCCGTCAGTTCGAGCAGATGGACGTCTTCACGCCCAACACCGCCAACGGCATCACCAACTCTCGCGACAAGCTGCGAGCGATCCAGATCCTGTCGCGCCACGACATCGGGATGCCGAAGACGGCGTTCGTGCGTGACCGAAAGGACGTCCTGCCAGCGATCGAACGGGTCGGTGGCGCTCCGGTCGTGATCAAGCTGCTCGAGGGCACGCAGGGAATCGGGGTGATCCTCGCTCCGGACAAGAAGGTCGCCGAGGCCATCATCGAGACGCTCCACAACACCAACCAGAACGTGCTGATCCAAGAGTTCATCGCCGAGAGCAAGGGCCGCGACATCCGCGCGCTCGTCGTCGGTGATCGAGTCGTTGCGGCGATGCGTCGAACTGCGCAGGGCGACGAGTTCCGCTCGAACGTCCACCGCGGCGGCACTGTCGAGGGCGTCACACTCGATTCGAAGTACGAGCGGACCGCCGTACGCGCCGCGCAGATCATGGGGCTCCGCGTTGCCGGAGTCGACATGTTGGAGGGTAATGACGGACCACTCGTGATGGAGGTCAACTCGTCACCAGGATTGGAGGGGATCGAGCGCGCCACCGATCTCGACGTTGCCGGAGCGATCATCGATCACGTTGCCAATCAGGTCGCGTTCCCCGAACTCGACGTACGTCAGCGACTGTCCGTGAGTACCGGCTACGGCGTCGCCGAACTCCTCGTGCGTGAGGCCGGCGACTTCGTCGGCAAGACGATCGGGGAATCGGGTCTACGTGATCGCGACATCACCGTGCTGACCCTGCACCGCGACACCGACGTGATCCCCAACCCGCGCGACTCCCGCAAGCTCGAGGCGAACGACCGGCTGTTGTGTTTCGGCAATCTCGACCAGATGCGCGACATGATCCCCGCTCGACGTAGGCGGCGTGCCCGTGTGCGCAAGCTGCCCGAACACCCGCTGCCCGAAGACGAATGAATTCCCGCCACTGACCGTCGATCGCAACGCAGCGTCTCGCGGTACGGTGCGACCGTGGAGCACGACGTCGACCTCGACGACATCCGAGCAGCCCGCGTCGTGATCGCGGACGTCGTGAAGCACACGCCCGTGATCAGCTCGCTCACGCTGTCCTCCGGCATCGGCGGCGGCAACGTCGTGCTCAAGGCCGAGAACCTGCAGAGAACCGGAGCGTTCAAGATCCGGGGCGCGACCAACAAGGTTGCCTCGTTGGGTCCCAGAGCGTTACGGGGCGTCACCACCGGCAGTGCCGGCAACCACGCCCAGGCACTCGCGTTCGCCGCGCAGCACTTCGGCGTGCCCTGTGAGATCTTCGTTCCGGTGGGCGCCGCAATCGGCAAGATCAACGCGTGCCGTGCCCTCGGTGCCACCGTCGTCGAACACGGCGCCGCTCTCGCCGAGGCAGTGGTCGCGGCAAAGGAGCGAGCACGCGCCACCGGAATGACGTTCTGCGCACCGTTCGACGATCCTGCAGTCGTCGCCGGGCAGGGCACGCTCGGGCTGGAACTGGTCGAGGACATCGACGATCTCGCGACCATCGTCGTCCCGCTGGGGGGCGGCGGACTGATCAGCGGTACCGCGATCGCGGTCAAGTCACTTCGACCCGACGTGCGGGTGATCGGTGTTCAAGCGTCCGTCTGCGCGCCCTATGCCGGTGGCACACCTGCAGACGGACCCGTCGTCACGCTCGCGGATGGGATCGCCGTCAAGTACCCAGGCGAACTGACGGGACCACTCGTCGAGCGATGGGTCGACGAGATCGTCACGGTCGACGAAGACGCCATCGCCGACGCGATGGTGCTGTTGATGGATCGGGCGAAGCTCTACGTCGAGGGCGCGGGGGCCGTCGGGGTGTCGGCTCTGCTGTCGGGGTCGGTGACGCCCAGCTCCGAAGGATCGACTTGCATCGTGCTGTCCGGAGGCAACGTCGACCTCGGCGTCGTGCCGAGCCTGATTCGTCGACACGAGAACAGCGCCGGGCGGCGACTGTCGGTCGTGGCCCGCATCGACGACCAACCCGGGTCGCTCGCTCACCTTCTCGCGGTGTTCGCCGACGGAGGTGCCGACCTGATCGAGGTGCAACACGTTCGCGAAGGACTCGAGCTTCACGTCCGCGAGACGGGCATCCATGCCACGTTCGCGGTGCGCAGCGGCGACCAGGCGGCCACGCTGATCGAGTCGGCGCGCGCCTCCGGATACGAGATCCAGTCCAGCCACTGGTGAGCGGGATCAAACCGCCCGGTACGAGGCGTCGAGTCGCGGCATGATCGCGCCGTCGAGGGCGACGGTGTCGTCAGCGACCAACTTGACCAGATGAGCCAGCACGCTCCGCCGGGCCGGCTTGTGCAGCTCGCGCCGAACGTCGCCGTACAACGACTCGACGATCACCGGAATCGTGTGGAGGCCCGAGCGCACGGCGTCGAGTATCTGGCGCTCGCGCTGGAGGCGGTGCTCGATCAGCTCGGTGACGAACTCGGACGGGTCGGCAATCGGCGGACCGTGCGTCGGGATGGCCACGTCATCGTGACGACCGGCCACGATTCGCAACGACTCGAGGTACGCCGCCATCTCGCCGTCGGGCGGTGACACCACGGTGGTGCTCCACCCCATGACGTGGTCGCCGGTGAAGATCGTCCGGGCGGTGCCGTCGTCGAGCACGAAGCACGTGTGGTTCGAAGTGTGCCCCGGTGTGTGCAACGCGGTCATCGCCCAGCCGTCACCCGCTGCGACCTCGTCGCCGGTGCCGATGACGACATCGGGCGTGAACTCGCGATCGGTCGATTCTTCGATCACCGGCTCGACCGAATTCTTCCCGTCGACCGCTTCAGCGTCGGCGCGCCGTTCCTCGGCCTCGCGCGCCTCGGCTGCCACCACCTCCGGCGGATCGTCGCCGATGTCCCAGGTGTCGTCACCGTGAGGACCGAATGCCATGGTGGGGGCCCCGGTCTCGGCAGCGAGCCACGCAGCGAGCGGTGAATGGTCGGCATGGCAGTGGGTGATCAAGATGGCGCGAACGGTGCTGCCGGCGAGCGCCGAGGCAAGCGCGTCACGATGGCTGTCGAGGCGCGGGCCCGGGTCGACGACGACGACGTCACCTCGCCCCTCGGCATCGCCACCGACGATGTAGGTCCCGGTGCCGTGATACGTGAACTTCGACGGATTCTCCGCGATCACGCGCCGCACGAGCGGAGCGATCGGCATCGCCGCCCCGTAGGTGAACGACTCGCGGTCGAGGGTCAGGAAGTGCATTGCGTCCACTCGAGTGCCTCGAGGAGACCGACGGTCCTGCCGTGACCGAGGACGGGCACATCGAACTGTCGAGCGGTGCTCGCTGAAATCGCATCGACATCGACGCCAGCGGATCGCAGCGCCTCCGCCACGACGGCCCGGCGTGCGGCGTCACTGCCGTCGGCCACCTTGAACGCGATTGCTCGGCCATCGGCGAGGCCGGCGGCCATCACACCCGCCGCTCCCTCCTTCGCGACCAGTGTCGGGACGGCTTGCATCCAGAGCGTGACGTCGCGCGTCGGCCCGCCCACCATCGACGGATGCGACGACATCGCACGTCCGACGATCGAACCGGGTGCAGCCAACGCTGCGAACACCCTGGCCAGATCGGCGAGCGTCATTGCGTGGGTCGGTGCTCCACACCCGTCGACGCCGACGTGCGTCACCGCAGCACCGAGCGCCTCGATCTCAGCGGTGATCGCAGCTTGCAACGGATGATCCGGTTCGAGGTAGGTGTCGATCGGCCAACCGTTGATTCGACAAGTGGCCAACATCGCCGCGTGTTTGCCCGAGCAATTCTGTTGCAACGACGACGGCTCGACTCCTGCGACCCTGGCGCTTGCCCTCGCCGCTGCACCGTACGGACGATCCGGCGTGTTGGAAAGGTCGCTCTCGTCGAGTTCGTACCGAGCCAGGATCGATCTGACCGCTGCGAGATGCGGCGCTGACCCCTCGTGGCTCGCACACGCGACCGCGAGCTGGTCGTCGTCGAGTTCGAGCCCGAGGACCAGCATGGCATGGGCCTGCATCGGCTTGAGGCACGATCGTGGATAGATCGCGAGATTCGGATCACCGATCGCGGCCACCACGGTCCCATCGGAGCCGATCGCCACGCCGGCACCGTGGTGAACCGACTCCTCCAGACCGCTGCGTGTGGCCACCGCGATCGGGGCCACCCGGTCGTCGAACCGCGTCATGCAGGATCGGGCGGCGCGTTCGGACTGCCGCTCGATCGGGACGATCGGGGCTTCGGCATGGCGGTGAGCTCGTTGTCGACCACTGCGTACCGGTTGCCCCACTCACTCGAGAGCGCCTGGAACATCGCCGCAGCGGGCAACGCCAGCAACGCTCCGACGAAGCCGAGCAGAGCCGCACCTCCGAGCGCGGCACCGAACGCCACCGCCGGGTGGAGCTCCATGGTGCGAGCGGTGATACGCGGCGCGAAGAAGTAGTTCTCGATCTGCTGGTACACGAGGATGAACCCGATCACGATCGCCGCCTTCAGCGGCGAGTCGAGCAATGTCAACAGCACCGGCAAGATCCCGGCGAGGTACGTACCGACCACTGGCAAGAACTGGCTGACGAGGCCCACCCACAACGCAAGGGCGATGGGCGCAGGGGTGCCGATCGACTGGAAGACGACCCAATGGAAGAACGCCGACAGCAATGCGAGCAGCGCCCGCGAGTAGAGATAGCCGCCCGTCTTGGTGATCGCAAGCTCCCAGGCCCTGAGCACCTGCGCCTGACGCGTCGGGTTGAGGCGCGAACAGATCCCGCGCCGCATCCGAGGGCCGTCGGCCACCAGGTAGTAGGTGAACAGCAGCACCGACAGCCCTTGGAAGATCACTGCGACCAGGGTCAACGACAACCGAACGGCCTCGTCGCTCTGCGATTGGACGAACTCCTGTACTCGACCATTCGGATCGTTGAACTCGTCGATCACGTCCTGCGGATCGATGTTGGTGCCGAAGTTGTCGTTGAGGAAGTTGACCGTGTCGGTGATGTAGGCATCGGACTCCGACAGCAGGTCGGCGACCTGGGTGCCGACGAGCGTGCCGACCGCCCCCGCGAAGATCAGGAAGGCCACCAGCACGCCGAGCAGGATCGAGATCGTGGCCCGACCACGCCGCCACCCACGAGCGGCCAGCTTGTTGACGCCTGGCTCGATGGCCAACGAGAGGAACACCGACACGAGCAGCAGCACCAACAGCGACGACAGCCGATGGAAGACATGCCGCGTCGTGAAGGTCAGCAGGTAGCCGATCCAGAACAAGACGATCGCAGGAAGCACCCACGACGGCAGGGCCCGACCGCCAGCCCGTCGTTCGAGTGGCCGACCCTCGGCGTCAGTCGGGCGACGGTCCGACGTGGCGGACACGACAGACGCTGTCTCCGGCTCGGGCAGCATTTCTTCGGGCACGTCCGGATGGTACTCACGAGGTCGTGGCACGATGGGCCAATGGCCCTGGATGTTCGCTCGTGGCTCGGCGAGCAGGTGAGGTCTCGGGTGATCGGACCCGAGGCCCCCACCCGACACGCCGAGCTGTTCGACACCGGCGAGCCGGGATGGTTCGCCGACGATGCACCGATCCGACAGGTGCATGCCGACGCCTCCATGTTCATCGGCGGTTTACGGGCGCTGCTGTTCCAGTCCCTGCATCCGCTGGCGATGGCGGGCGTCGCACAGCATTCCGACTACCGCCGCGATCCGTGGGGTCGTCTCCAGCGAACCGCCGACTTTCTCGCAGCCACCACGTTCGGGCCGGCATCTCAGGCCCAGCGAGCCGTCGACGTGGTCCACCGCGTGCACCGCCGTGTGGAGGGCGTCGCTTCGAACGGCGAACCGTACGCCGCGAACGACCCGCACCTGCTCGAGTGGGTCCACATCGCGGAGCTCGACAGTTTTCTGGCGGCCCACGACCGCTACGGAGACGAACCGCTGGTCGGGGCCGACCGCGACCAGTACATCGCCGACACCGCCGTGGTGGCGCGTGCACTCGGGGTTGTCGACCCACCCGACACCGAGGCACGACTGCGCATCCGTCTCGCCGCGTTCCGTCCCGAACTTCGCGGCACCAGCGAGGCGCGTGCGGCGGCTCGCTACCTGCTCCTGCAGCCGCCGCTGCCGCTCGCTGCTCGTGTTCCCTACAGCCTGATTGCCGGTGCCGCAGTCGGGCTGATGCCTGCGTGGACTCGGCTGCCGCTGCGCCTGCCCTGGCTGCCGGTGTCGGAGGCGGTGGCGTTGCGTCCCGCTGGGGAGATCGTCACCCGCACCCTCCGATGGGTCACCATCGCCCCAACGCCAACACCCTGACGTTCACCCACGTTTGCGTGGCAATTTCGGTGGGACGGCCCGCCCGGAATGCAACACAAACGTGGGGGAGTTCCGCACGGCGGCTCTGAGTGCCGTCGAGAGATCGCCCCGACCGGCCACCTCGATGCCTGCATCGAGTCCGAGCCACTGCGCCATCAATGCGAGTTCCGCGGCGAGTTCGTCCGCGACGTATCGCTCTTCGATCCCGGGTTCCCCGAACGCGCTCTGCACCAGGAGCCTGCCCGTCGCACGATCCGCTTTGAGGTCGACTCGGGCGACCACTTCATCGCCGAGCAGGAACGGCAACACGTAGTACCCGTATTGGCGCTTGGCGGCCGGCACGTAGATCTCGATGCGGTAGCGGAAGCCGAACAGCCGCTCGACGCGGTCGCGATTCCACACCACCGGATCGAATGGGCTCAACAGGGCTCGGGCGGTGACCCGTCGAGGGATCACGGCACCGGGATGCAGGAAGGCCGGCTTCGACCACCCCTCGACCTTCGCGGGCACGAGGCGCCCTTCCTCGACGAGTTCCGACAGCAGCTCCCGGGTGTGCGACAAGCGGTGATAGTCGGTGAGATCCGATGCCGTGCCCACACCGTGATGCCGGGCCGCTCGGACGAGCAGCTCCTTCTTGGCCTCGCGCGCCGGGAGACCAGGGCGAGCAAGCACATCAGCCGGGATCACGCGTTCGGCGAGGTCGTACAGCCGAGCGAAATCGTTCGGTCGCCGGCGAGCTGCGACCTCGCCGGTACGGAACAGGTGCTCGAGCGCGAGCTTGCCGTCGTCCCAGTCCCACCACGTGCCCTTCGGTCGGTCGCGCATCTCGAGATCGCTCGCCACGATCGGGCCGTCGGAACGCACCCGGTCGAGCACATTCGCAACGAGCGTGTGGTTCGCTGCTGCCCACGCGCGCAGCGACTTCCAGCGCGGATGTTCCACCATCGCCCACCGCTGCAGTGGGTACATGTCGATCGGCACGTGGCACGCCTCGTGCACCCAGAATTCGAACAGGTCACCACGGCGCGTGGCGTCGTCGATCAAGGTTCGCGAATGCGGTCCCAACCGGGCGAAGAGCGGCAGCTCCTGGCTCCGAACGAGCACGTTGACCGAATCGATCTGGATGAGACCCATCCGGTCGACGGCCCGGCGCAGATGGCGCCGGTCGACGCGCCCGATGGGTCGTGGCTCGCTGAAGCCTTGAGCGCCGAGTGCGAGCCGCCGCGCCTGCGCATTCGAGATCTGTGCGGACGAGGCCATCGCCGCGACCGTAGCCAGCTGGTCAGTCGTCGGCGACGGTGATGGCAACCGTGTTGATGACCACGTCGGTCTTCGGCTTGTCGCCTCCACCAGTCGGCACGCCCTGCATCTGGTCGACGATCTCGAGGCCCTTCACGACCTGACCGAACAAGCTGTAGGCGGGAGGCAGGCCGACGCCGGACGGGCCCGACACGATGAAGAACTGGCTGCCGTTGGTGTTCGGGCCCGCGTTGGCCATGGCGACCGAGCCGACCTGATACTCGCGAGGCTTGGGCAACTCGTCGTCGAAGCGATAGCCGGGGCCGCCACGGCCGGTACCGGTCGGGTCGCCGCCCTGGCACATGAAGCCCTTGATGATCCGGTGGAAGATCACGCCGTCGTAGTAATGGTTGAGCGCCAGGAACACGAAGTTGTTGACGGTCTTGGGCGCCTTGATCGCGTCGAGCGCGATCACGATCTCACCGAGGCTCGTGTCGAGCTTGGCGGTGTAGCGCTTCGACGGGTCGATGCCCATCTCGGGCGCTTCCTTGAAGTCCTGCTGCTTGGAAGCGGAACCATCGAACGGGGGGAACGCTGTAGCCATGGCGCCGACGCTACCGGCGGACCGAAATGAAACTGAGCGGTCTGACCCCGCAGTTTCGTTTCGGCAATCAGTTGCGCTGGTTGTAGCTGGCGATCAGTGAGTTGGCCTGGGCGACTGCGTCGGCAAGCGATGTGGCAACGTCGGCGCCGTTGAAAATCGCCGCCGTCGCATTCGCTGTGGCCACTCGGACCTCACGTTGTGGCCCCAGGACGGGCGCCAGTGACACCTCGCTGCCGACCTCACCGACCATCTGATCGAACGCCACCTTGAAACGTGGATCCTCTGCATAGGTGCTCAGCAACGGTTCGAGGTCGACTGCATCGCTACGAACAGGCACGTAGCCGGTCCTCGACGCCCACTGTGATTGCGCCTCAGCGGTGATCAGGTACGTGATGTACTCCCACGATGCTGCAGCTTTCTCGTCGCCCTTGCCATCGACGATCCACAACGACGCGCCACCGAGATTCACTCCCGGCTCAGGGCTCGGCCCGGGCATGGGGCCGATCCCGACGTCGGCAGCAGTCAATCCGGGCGCCAGCCCGCCATCGATCGCGCCGAGCACGCCGCCGAGTGCAGCGCTCGAACCGATCGTCATCGCACCGTCAGCGGCCGGATCGATCAGCTTCAAGAAGGTGTCTTGCCCGCTGGCGTTGTCACCGATCGACACCGCCAGGCCGTCGTTGATCATGTCCTGGAGGAACGTCAACAACTCGACTCCGGAAGCACTGTCGAACAGGACTTCGGTGGCGGGGGCGCTGCGGCCGTTCTGATTGTCGGCGTACGGCTCACCGGCCCGCGCGAACCACTGCTCGAGGAACCAGCCGCCGCCGGAATTCGTTCCGGAGTCGAGCACGAGCCCATACGTCGCCGACCCGCTGTCGACGATCTGCTGCGATGTCGCACGCAGGTCGTCGAGGGTGATCGGCGAGGTGTCCGCATCGAGACCGGCAGCCTCGAACTTCGGTCGGAGGTAGTAGAGCACCGGGTTGCTCACATTGAACGGCATGGCCCATTGCACGCCCTGCCAGGTGTAGGCGTCGATCGCCCGATCGAGAAACGCCGACGTGTCGAAGCCACTCGACTCGACGCACGCGGCGATGGGGATCAGCGTGTCGGACTGGGCGAAGGACTGCAGCGAATATTCGGGGACCTGGATCATGTCGGGCCGGCTCTCGGGGCTCGACTGGATGTACTTGTCGATCGCCGCGTCGTAGCCGGTCTGGTTCTGCAGGGTGACCTTCACCCGGTCCTGACTGGCGTTGTAGGCATCGGTCAGTTCGATGAGCGAGTCTTCGAGCACGTCATTCATCCCGTGCCAGAACGTGATTTCCACGGGGCCGGCGGCCGACTCGAGCGCGTCGGTCGGACAGTCGGGGAACTGCGCCAGCGGCGCCACGGTGGTGGTCGAGGCGAGCGCCGTGTCGTCTGGCGCCCCGGTGGTGTCGGTGCTGGCGCTCGTCGTTGCGTCAGGTGCCACGGTCACCGTGGTCGCCGTGGTCGAACCGCCGCCGCTGTCGATCTCCAGCGCAGACTCACCCGACGAGCAGGCCGCTGCGACCGAACCGGCGACCACCGTGAGCGCCACCAGGCGCAGCAACGGGCGGCGGCGGACAGTGCCACGAGGGTGAACGCAAGACGAAGGGCACATCAGCTCATCCTTTCACGGCACCTGCAGTGAGCCCACGCACGAGTTGGCGTTGGAACACGAACAGCGCCACGAAGATCGGAACCGCTGCGATCACCGTGCCGGCCATCACGAGATTGGGCTCCGAGAGGCTCGAACGGCTGAGCAACCGCAGCCCGCTCTGCACGGTGTTCATGTCGGCCTCGTTGATCACCAGGTTCGGCCACAGATACTGGTTCCACGTTCCGAGGAAACTGAACAGCGCGAGCGCACCGATCGTCGGCCGCACCAGCGGCACTGCGACGTGACGAAGGAATCCGAGGTGTCCGACACCATCGATCGCTGCCGCGTCGCGCAGGTCGCGCGGCAACGTGAGGAACACCTGACGCAGCAGGAAGATGCCGAAAGCCGTGGCCAGGAACGGCACAGCCAGCCCCTGGTAGGTGTTGAGCCACCCGAGGCCGTCGATCGTGTCGAGGTTGACGACGAGGGTCGCCTCGGCGGGCACGAGCAGCGTCGCAACGAAGACGAGGAACACCGCTCGCTTACCGGGGAACTCGAGGATCGCGAACGCGTACGCAGCGAGTACCGACGTGATCACCTGGGCGATGGTCACCACGAATGCCACCACGAACGAGTTCAACAAGTACCGGCCGAGCCGTCCCTCGTTCCAGGCATCGACCAGGACGTCGAATGTCACCGCCGTCGGCAGCAGCGGGTTCTTCAGCACTTCGCTGCCCGGCTTCAATGCAGCAACGACCGTGGTGTAGATCGGGAACAGCACGACGAACGTGACGAGGCAGAGCAGCGCGTAGCGTCCGATCCGCCCCGGCCCGGAGGGCTCGTCGAACGACTGCCTCGGATTCCGCCGCACAGCTGGCACTAAAGGCGCGATCGGTGCCTCGTCGTCGACGACGTCAATCGCCATAGTGCACCCGCTTTCCGATGCCTGCGAGTTGCAAGCCGGACAGGACGAGCAGCAGTACGAACAGCAGGACGGCGGAACCCGCTTGCAGACCGGCGTCGTTGCGGATCGGTGAGTTCTGTCCGTAGATGAAATATGGGATGGTGGTCGTTGGATTCGTCGGCTGCGGACCTCCCCCGGTGAGCAGGTCGATCTCGCCATAGGCCTGGAACGCTCGGGTCGACGACACGATCATCACGAACAACAAGGTGGGGCCGAGCATCGGCACGGTGATCGACCAGAAGCGACGGATACCGCCGGCACCGTCGACCGCCGCCGCCTCGTGGAGGTCGCGCGGGATCGACTGCAGCCCCGCCGTGACCAGGATGAACGTGAAGCCGAGGTTCGCCCACACGCTCGACGCGCTCACCGCCCACAGTGCGGTACCGGGATCCTGCAGCCATCCAGGACTCTTCACCGACGGGAACAGCGAACTGAACCACCCGACGTTGGCGAGCGCGCCGACCGACGGCTGCAACAGGAACAACCACATCAAGCTCGCAACTGCGACCGAGGTGGCGACGGTGGACGAGAACACGGCCCGGAACGCTCCGATCCCGCTCAGATACTTGTCTGCGAGCACGGCCAGACCGACACCGAGGATCACCCCAGCGGGCACCGTGATGAGCGCGAACCTGATCGTGACCTCGAGCGCGTTCTGGAATTCGGTGCTGCGGAACAGGTCGACGTACTGCCCGAAGCCCTGCGAGACGCAGTTGTCACCGAAGTTGTCACACCGCTGCTGGCCGAGCCAGACCGCCCGACCGAGCGGGTACAGCACGAACACCCCGAGGATCAGGGCCGACGGGGCCAGCATGACGACAGCGAGCGGGAAGTCGGCCCACTTCGATCCTGCTCGCCGACGCTGCGCCACGGCGCCGACACTATTGCGCCGCGCCTCGGCCCGCCGGGTCCCCGTTCGACGAGCGACTAGCCTTGCCTGCGTGACCGACTCATTTCCCGAGCCGACAACGCCGCCGATCGTTCGAGATGTGCTCGGGACCGGCTCCGCCGAGTCCCCTGGGACATCTCGAACAGACCAATCGCACGACGTCGACTTCGATCTGGTCGAACGTGATCTTGCGGCGGTCGAAACTGCGCTGCAACGACTGTCCGACGGCACGTACTGGACCGACGAAGTGACCGGCGAGCCGATCCCCGAACACGTCCTTGCGACCGATCCCACCGCTCGGCGAGTGTGATGCAACGTAAGGCGGTCGCTGGCCTCGCATCGGTGCTCGCGCTGGCCGCCGGACTCGGCGCCGCCGCGCAGCAGGCGAAGGAATCTCCGCTGACGAGTCGGTTCAACCGGTCGGCGCGCATCTGGAAGCTCTCCGCTCGCAACTCCGCCCGGTTCGCCGTGTCTCGGGTGCGGGGCATCGGGTCGGCCGAAGAACGTCGCGCCGAGCTCGACGAGCAGTTCGCGATCCGCACGGCAGAAGACGTCGCCAGGGAACTCGGTGAGATGAAAGGCGTGCTGATGAAGGCGGGCCAGCTGATCTCGTTCATCTTCGAGGCGCTGCCCGACGAGGCGCAAGAAGCGCTCGCCACGCTGCAGGCCGATGCTGCACCGATGGCCCCTACGCTCGCTGCGAGTGTCGTGAAGGGTGACTTCGGCAAGCCGCCCGAGAAGTTGTTCCTCGACTGGCAGGACATGCCGGTCGCTGCGGCCTCGATCGGTCAGGTCCACCGGGCGATCACCCACGACGGACGCGACGTGGCGGTCAAAGTGCAGTACCCGGGCGTACACGAGGCGATCGAGAGCGACCTCGACGCCGCCGAGGTGATGTACGCGATGTTCTCCTCGATGATGCTGAAGGGCCTCGACGCCAAGGGTCTCGTCGACGAGCTGCGCGAACGCATGCGCGAAGAACTCGACTACTCGATCGAGGCGGCCAACCTCGCCGAGTTCGAGGCGCGATTCCAGGGCCACCCGTGGGTGCGTATCCCAAAACTCGTGCCCGAGCTGTGCAGCGAGCGTGTGCTGACCACCGAATGGATCGACGGCATGACGTTCGATCAGTTCCGCAACACCGTGTCGTACGAGACCAAGCAGCGCGCAGGCGAGGTGATCTGGCGGTTCGCTCAGGGCGCCATCATGCGCCACGGCATCTTCAACGGCGACCCCCATCCCGGCAACTACAAGTTCCACCACGACGGCAGCGTGTCGTTCCTCGACTTCGGCCTCGTCAAGCGGTGGGCGCCGGGCGAATGGGAGACATTGCGCCCGACCGTCGATGCGATCATCGTCGACCGCGACCCCGAGCTGCTCGTGCGCGAGATGGTGCGATCGAACTTCCTACCGACCGGCCACGGGCTCGATCCGACGCTCGTGTACGACTACGTCTCGAGTCCGTACATCCCGTACCTCACCGACAACTTCACGTTCACCCGTGACTGGATGCGCGACACGATCGCCAAGATCTTCGACGTGCAAGGTCCGCACGGCCCCGTGATTGAGCAGCTCAACATGCCGCCGAGCTTCGTGATCCTCGACCGCGTGGTGTGGGGTGTCAGCGCGATCCTCGGCAAGCTCGAAGCCACCGGTCCGTGGCGTGGGATGTTGCTCGAGTACATCGCCGACGGCGAGCCCGCCACCGACCTCGGCGCCGCCGAAGCCGCCTGGCACGCCGGCCGCCCGATCGCCTGACGCCCGTCCGCGTCCGCACCGAGGCGATGAGCGAACAGCCGGTACTCGGGCGGTTGGCTCATCGCACACTCGGGTGGAAGCCGCGCAACCTTGCGTGAGTAGCGTCGCGCCCATGGGGAACGCGCCGGTCAGGTCCGACACCGAATCGACCGCACGGGCGCCGTTCGCGCCCTGGGACCGGCGCGACATCCCCGGATCGTTCAGCGTCGAGGAGACGGCGCGGCGCGTCGGCAACTACAAGTGGACCGAGATGAAGCTGTTCGAAGCGCTCGGCGGCTGGGTGGCCACCGTGCCCGAACTCGACGTGAAGATGCGCCTCGGCACGCACTGCTACCACCACGCCTGGCATGCCGACCTGTGGCACAAGCGCCTCCCCGAACTCCGGGAGATGAAGCCCGAGCGTCTCACCGTGCCAGCGAACGAAGCGATGGAGCGCTTCATCGAAGCGATGACCGAGCCGGAGGCCCCCGAACTCACCATCGAGAAGTTGGTCGGTGTCTACCGGGTCCTGATCCCCCGATTCATCGCGGCGTACACCTACCACCGCAACAACACGAGCGAGATCACCGACGCACCCACGATCCGGTCGATCAACTTCATCCTCCAGGACGAATTCGACGACTGGCGCGACGGCGAGATGCTGCTGCAGTCGCTGATCACCACACCCGAGCACGTCCGCCGCGCTGCCGAGCAGCAGGCCACGCTCGAGGCGATCATGGTGGAAGCCGGTGGCATCACCGGTGCAGATAGCATCGGCACAGGGGTAACGACGACTACTGAAGGGGGCGTCTGATGCGTCAGTTCTTTCCGGTGGAAGACCTCGCTCGCGACGAGCGGTTCGTGCAGACCAACATGGCCGAGCGCATGAAGGACGGTCGCACGGCGATCGACGTCGAAAAGACGTCGAGCGCGAAGAGCCGCGGTGCGTCCAAGCGTTTGACCCCTGATCGCCACGACGCGTCCGACGCTGCCCGCGGCCTGATGCACGGAATCATGGTCGGTGAGATCCAGGCCCTCGAAGGTGCCGGACGCACCGCCCACGACTTCGCCACCGGTGACGGCACCAACGACACCGTTCCGTTCGAGCTGAAGCTCGACATGGCACGCCAGGCATGGGACGAGGCCCGTCACGTCGAGATCAGCGCCAAGCTCTCCGACTGGATGGGCACCGAACTCGGCGAGTTCGCCGAGAACACCGTGCTGTTCGAAGCGGCCTGCTCGAATGATCCGATCCTGCGTCTCGCCGGTGTCAACCGGGCGCTCGAAGGCCTCGCGATCGACGTGTTCACACAGATGAAGGAGTTCGGCGACATCGCCGGCGACCCGTACCTCGAGTTCTGCGAGGACTGGATGCTGGCCGACGAGGTGACCCACGTGAAGATGGGGTCCGACTGGCTCCGCAAGGTGACCGCCAACGATCCCGACCGCCGCACCAAGGCGCTCGAGTTCCAGCAGGTCGTCGACAAGCTTTTCAGCTTCGGTGGCGCCCGCGGTGAGAGCGAGGAGAGCTCGTTCAGCCTTGCAAAGCGTTTCCGCGAGCTCGCCGGCTTCACCGACGACGAGGTCGACACCATTTCCCAGATGGACCACGAGGCACTGGAGGAGCGTAAGGAAGCGGTCCGCAAGTACCGCGAGCGGGTCGGCGCCGACGCCTGATCGGCGGCCACCGATGTCCGACGTGACCGCCACCCACTCCACGGCGAAGGTGACCGTGTCGCCGGAGGAGTTCGCGTTCGTCAAGTACGACGCCACAGAGATCGCAACGATCGTCGCCGAACTCGCCGAACAACTCGGGATCGCCAATCCGATCCGCGTGGTCGTCGACGAGACCACGCCGCTCGCAAAGGTCTACGAAGAAATCGATGCCGCATCGTCGGACGCCACGATCACCCTCCATGCGGAGAGCGGAGCGCTCGAGGATCGCAAGCACCCGATGTCGTTCAGCCCCACCGGTGCGCGCGAGTCGCTCGGGCGGATCCTGCTGCGAGCCCACGACCGGATGCGAACCGACTTCGCCGACGCGCCGGGAGACCTCGATCTCACCCTCGAACAGAACGCCGCGTGGGACACCTACTGCGCCGGTCGTCTCGCTCGGATGGGTGTCGAGACGAACCAGCAGCGCTGGCGCTACAACCATCGCAACCGGTTCGGCTTCAACGACGATGTCGACGAGATGTTCGATCGGCTGTGGTCGTCCGACGACCTCGGCTGGGCCGATGTCGCATCCGGCGGCTGAGAAAACGTGGGCCTTGCGCGCTGTCAGCTGCGACGCGGCCGCACGATCGGGTTCCGCCAACCGAGACCGCTGACCTTGCCGGACGGCGGCCAGTGGTCGTCACGGCTGTAGGCCCACCACTCGAACGGGTTGAGGTAGTAGGCGCACGACTCGACGACCTTCGTGAAGCGCTCGTGGCGTCGCCGTGACACCCACACCAAGATGCCGACCGCACCACCGCCGAGCGTCCAGGCGCCGTAGGCGATCGGGAAGAGCGGCCCGAACCAGCGGGCCTGCCACACGTGGACATCTTCGTGATCGGTCACCAGTCGGCGGCGCCGTTGGTTCGACGTGTCTCCGGCGCCGCTGATCACGTGTCCGACGGTGATGGCGAAGCCTCGCCGCGCCACGAAACCGCGCTGGAACACCTGGCGGTTCGAACGCCGGCTGAGCGACGAGTCGTAGCCCGGCCGGCCCCGCACCACACCGAGCACCTGCGACGCGAGCCCGGCAGCGGTCATCGGCAGCGCCCACGTGGAGTCGAGCGCGAACGCCACGATGCCGTTCGAACCGCTCCAGTCGTAGATCTGCCGCCAACCTGCGACACCTCCGTTGGCCGCACCGACCGCAGCGAACGGCATGGCCAGCCCGAACGGGGCTCCCACCGCGGAGGCAACAACGCCGCCGAGAACGCCGACGGCGGCAGCCTCTGTGAAGCTGCCGCCGTCAGGTCGGTCGAATCTCATGTCGGGGCGCTGACCGGGCGGATCAGGCGCAACCGCATGTCAGTTACGCAAGTAGGACAGCAGGCGCAACAGCTCGAGATAGAGCCACACGAGTGTGACGACGAGGCCGAGGGCGGCGACCCATTCGTACGCCTTCGGCATGCCGGCGTTGGTTGACCGCTCGATGAAGTCGAAGTCGAGCGCCAGGTTCATCGCCGCCAGACCGCACACGAACACCGAGAACGCAATGCTCAGCGCCATGTTGTCGCCGTTAAGGAACGGCAGCGACCCGCCGAACAGGCTGAAGATGAACGAGCCGAGGTAGAGCACCATCACGCCGAGCGTGGCGAAGATGACCGCCCGACGAAACTTGTCGGTGACCTTGATGATGCGGGTGCGGTAGAGCACGAGCATGACGAGGAATACCGACGCGGTGGCGAGCACCGCCTGGAGCACGATGCCGTTGTAGAAGGTCTCGTAGCCCTTCGAGATCGCCCCGACGGCAAAGCCGTACGCGATGGCGTACACCGGGCCGAAGATCTTGGCGAGGTTCGGCTTGAACATCGACAGCATGACCGCACCGAAGCCGACGAGGATGCCGACCATCGCGAGCGGGGGGAACTGGAATGTCTCGACGCCGTTGTCGAGCGTGGGGCCCGACGCAGCGGACCACCCGAACGACGCCGACACCAGCAACAGGGTCAACAGCACCAGCGACGCCGTGATGGTGCCGTTGATGGTCATCGACTTCTGCCAGCCGGTCACCGGACCGTCGGACAACGGTTGCGTTGCGACATGCGTCCCGGCCGCAGGCGCACCCCAACCTGGCTGACCGGCGCTGCCGGCCCGACCGCTGTTGTACGCCCGGGATGCTGCTTCGAACGACTCTTCCTTGAAGACTGGATTCGACATAGTGGGATAACTCTAACGCGAAGCGCCGATCACGTGCCCTCGATCCGTCGCCTTTACCGAGTTCTCACCAGCGTCCGCGACGGCGAAGATCAGCGCAGATCGTGGGCGCTCACGGCGTCCCAGAGGTCGATGTCCGGCGGGCTCGACAACACCCCGACGCAGGCCGACGCCATGTCGATCATCACCGCGGAATCGAAGTGGACCCGCTGGTGCTCAGGCGTCTCCCACTTCTGCACCACGAGGTGGCGGCCGCGATGCGTGACGCTCGCACAGAGATCGACGTTGCGACATCCATCCTGCGTGCGCGTCAACACGACGTACTTCGACAGGATCGCCAGCAGTGATTCCTCGTCCACGGCGTCGAATGTCATCGTCACCATCGTCAGTTCGACCTCGCCCATCGCGCCATCGGTCACTGCGTCGTCACGGCCATCGCTCATGGTGATCCATCCCCCTAGCACATCTCGAAGCGCGATATGTGTGTTGCTGTTTGACTCCATCGGTTGACTGGTCCGACGGCGTCGGTATCGTGACCGACGTCTCATGTTGATCGTCGTGCATTCCCTTCCGCAGACTTCGTCAACAGACACACTCGCACGCCGAATCCTCCACGACAGCACCGGTACCCCCGATGACGTCGTCGACACGACACAGTAGGAGCACAAGGTGGCCAAAGACCGCGTCGACCGCGACGACGAAGACCTCGTTCGTCTCTATCTCACCGACATCGGGCAGTACACGCTGCTCACCAAGGACGACGAGGTGCGCCTTGCCAAGGCCATCGAGGCTGGCAACGAGGCGATCGCCGAGCTCGACGCCGGCGGCACACTCACTGCTGCCAAGAAGCGCGAGCTGCGCCGAACTGCACGCCAGGGCGAAGAGGCCGAGCGCCAGTTCGTTCAGTCCAACCTGCGCCTCGTGGTGTCGATCGCCAAGAAGTACCAGGCGTCGGGGCTCCCGCTGCTCGACCTCATCCAGGAGGGCAATCTCGGCCTGATGCATGCCGTCGAGAAGTTCGACTGGCGCAAGGGCTTCAAGTTCTCGACGTACGCCACGTGGTGGATCCGTCAGGCGATCACCCGCGGTATCGCCAACACCGGACGCACGATCCGCCTCCCGGTCCACGCGGGCGACACGCTCGCCCGACTGCAGAAGGCGCGATCGCGCCTCGAGCTGAAGTTCGGCCGTCCTGCCACGCTTTCCGAGCTGGCCAAGGAAGTCGAGATGCCCGAGGACAAGGTGACCGAAGCATTGCGCTTTGCCGCCGAGCCCCTCTCGCTGTCGGAACCACTGCGTGAGGACGGCGATGCCGAACTCGGCGACGTGGTCGAAGACCGTTCGGCCGAGTCCCCGTTCGAAGTGGCCGCCACTGCGCTGCTGCCGGACGAGATCTCGCGGCTCCTCGCCCCACTCGACGAGCGTGAGCGCGAGATCCTCAAGCTTCGCTTCGGTCTCGACCGTGGCGAGCCTCGTACGCTCGAAGAGGTCGGCGAACACTTCAACCTCACTCGTGAGCGCATCCGCCAGATCGAAGCCCGAGCAATGAGCAAGCTGCGCCATCCCTCCAGCGACACCGGCGCTCGCGACCTCCTCGCTGTCTGACCGATGAGCGAAACGCCCGCATTCGGGCGGTTCACTCATCACTCGCCGAAACTCGGTGACCGTGCACCGGTCGACTGTGCCAACGTGGACGCGTGAGTGACTACGACATTCGGCCCGTGACGGTCGACGAACGGCGCACCGCAGTCGACACATTCCGGACTGCGCTACTGAGCGGAGCGACCAACGACGAGAACTTTGCCAAGGGACAGCCGTCGTGGGACGAGAGCGACTCGCTTGCGGCCTGGGACGACGACCGATGCGTCGGTGTGGTCGCAGCGTTCCGTTTCGACTCGACGGTGCCGGGCGGAGCAAGCGTTGCGACCGCTGGGGTGACGCGAGTCGGGGTGCTGCCGACGCATACCCGGCGGGGCCTGCTCACCCAACTCATGCATCGCCTCCTGCGCGAATCGCACGAGCGCGGCAACGTCCTCGCCAGCCTGCACGCAAGCGAGTCGACCATCTATCGACGATTCGGATTCGCCATCGCCACCGACGCGGTCGCTGCTGTCGTCACTGCGCGACAGACAAAGCCATGGCGCGGCGCTCCGCTCGCCGGGTCGATGCGGCTGCTCGCACCGAGCGAGATACTCGCACTCGTTCCGGCGCTCTACGAGCACGTCGGGCGATGGCGCGTCGGGTCGATCAGTCGGCCCGCGTGGATGTGGCCACGAATCCTCGAGGACGCGACACAGCCGACCAAGGAGCCGTACGGGAAGGGAACCTTCGTGGCCGTGCACAGCGATGCCGATGGCGACGACGACGGGTACGTGGTCTACGACGTCGACTGGGACGAGACGTTCGCCAAGAACTCCACCGGGGCCGGAAAGGTGGTCGATCTGTGGGGCACCAGCCCTGCGGTCGAGGCGCAGCTGTGGCGATACCTTCTCGACATCGACTTGATCACCACGTGGCGGGCGGATTCGCGCCCCACCGACGAGGCCGTGCGGCGGGCGATGCACGACTCGCGCGCCTACGAGGCGGTCCAGCGGTATGACGATCAGTGGCTTCGCATCCTCGACGTCGATCGGGCGCTCAGCGCTCGCACCTACGCCGCAGCACGAGACTCGGTGACGATGGGCGTCGACGATCCGATGTTCCCCGCCAACACCGGCACCTGGACGATCACATCGGACGGCGCACGCCGCACCGACGACGCAGCTGATCTGGAGGTCGACATCGGCGCGCTGTCGGCTGCGTACCTCGGCGCCGTCGCGTGGTGCGACCTCGCCTCGATCGGAGCCGTTCGAGCACCGAGCGACACCGTCGAACGACTCGACGCGCTCTTCGCCGTTCGACCCGCGCCGTTCTGCGGCACCGGCTACTGAATCTCGATTGGGGTCTGACCCCAATCGAGATCACAATCGAGATCAGGGGCCGGAGAAGATGCCGTCTTTGGCGTCGGAGGTGCGCGAGAGGTACTCGGCCTTCGGGTCGTAGGTGTTGCCACCCTCTTCTTCCCACCGGGCGATCTCGGAGCGGCCGACGACGAACCAGTGCACCTCGTCGGGGCCGTCGGCGAGTCGAAGAGTGCGCTGCGAGGTGTACATGTCGGCGAGCGGTGTCCACTGCGACACGCCGGTCGCACCATGGATCTGGATGGCGTTGTCGATGATCTCGCACACCCGGATCGGCACCATTGCCTTGATCGCGCTGACCCACACCCGAGCTTCGGCGTTGCCGAGTTCGTCCATCGCCTTGGCCGCGGTGAGCACCATGCGTCGCATCGACTCGATCTCGATGCGCGACTTGGCGATCATCTCGACGTTCTTGCCGAGGTTGCTGACCCGCTTGCCGAACGCCTCGCGAGTGAGTCCACGCTTCACCATCAATTCGAGTGCACGCTCCGCTGCGCCGATCGAGCGCATGCAGTGGTGGATCCGGCCCGGGCCGAGTCGAACCTGGGAGATCTCGAACCCGCGTCCTTCACCGAGGAGCACGTTCTCGTAGGGCACGCGCACGTCGTTGAAGCGCAAGTGCATGTGACCGTGCGGGGCGTCGTCCTTGCCGAAGACGTGCATTGGGCCCAGGATCTCGACACCGGGGGTGTCCATCGGGATGAGGATCTGCGACTGACGCTGGTGCGGCGGCCCGTCGGGGCTGGTCTGCACCATCGTGATCATGATCTTGCAGCGCGGGTCGCCGGCACCGGAGATGTAGTACTTCTCGCCGGTGATCAACCACTCATCGCCGTCGCGTACCGCCTTGCACGCCACGTTCTTCGCATCAGACGACGCAACGTCGGGCTCGGTCATCGCATACGCGGAACGGATCTCGCCGCGCAGCAGCGGCTCGAGCCACATCTGCTTCTGCTCGGGCGTACCGACACGTTCGAGCACTTCCATGTTGCCGGTGTCGGGGGCCGCACAGTTCATCGACTCCGAGGCCAGCGGGTTCTTGCCGAGCTCCATGGCGATGTACGCGTAGTCGAGGTTCGAGAGTCCCTCACCGGTCTCGGCGTCGGGCAGGAAGAAGTTCCACAGGCCCTGCTCCTTCGCTTTGTCCTTCACGGACTCGAGCAGCTCGAGTTGGCCGTCGCCGTAGCCCCAGTGGTCGGCTCGACCTTGACCAAGTCGGAAGAACTCCGCCGTGATCGGCTCGACCTCGGTGTAGATGAACTTCTTCACCGCGTCGTAGAGCGGACGGACGCGCTCGGACATCCGGAGGTCGTACATGTCGGGGGTGGATTCGAGACCGGCCATTTGCTTCTCCCAGGTTCAGCGGACCCGCCCAACCTAGTGATCGACATGCCGACCCGACGGATCGACCTGCCCATGGCGTGGGCAAGGTCGCCACAACTCCGCCACGAACTCCTACCCGCTCACCACGTCAACGTCCCACCGGCGGCGATGCCGAGCAGCGATGCGAGACGGTCGACCAACGGTGGGAACCCCCATGGAGATGAGTCCAACGAACGTTTCGCTCCTCGTCTTGTCGGTTACTCCGGCGTATGACCGTTCTCGTGATACTGCTCGTTCTCGCCCTGATCGTTGGGGTCGGCGCCGTGATCGAAGGCTTGTTGTGGATGCTCCTCATCGGCTTCGCCCTGCTGGTCGCCGCCGTTTGGTTCGGCTGGTCGACGCTTCGAGGGCGCGCAGACCGCACCGCTTGAGCCGCTCAAGACGCGGTGCCGACGCGACGATGAACAGTCGGCGGTTTCCGCTCTGGCAATGAACCATCGGGTTCGATCAGCCCAGAGGCCGGGGGACTCCGACAACTGAGGAGGTGACATGCACGACACCGCAGACGAGACGTACTACAAGTCCGTCGCCGAGTTGATGGATGTCATTCCCGATCGGGTGGTCCGCTATCGGTTGCCAGATCTCACGGTGGTCTACTGCAACGCTGCATGGGCCGCCGGTCACGACCTGCGCCCCGATGAGGCCGTCGGGCGCAGCCTCCACGAGTTGCTGTCCGAGGACGAACTGGCCGGGGTCGAGGCACAACTGGCACGCCTCGACGCTTCGAATCCTCTCGTCGCCGACGACGTTGCCCGCCCCGCACCGAATGCGCCAGGGCAGTGGGTCGAATGGGTGGACCAGTATCTGCCGAGCGACCACGGTGGCGAGGTGCTTGCAGTCGGACGCGACGTCACCGGCCGCCACATCGCCGAACTGAACCTTGCGGCAAGCGAACAACGCTTTCGTGATCTGGCAGATCACTCGGCCGACGTCGTCTGGCGTTTCCTGACCGAACCGACGCCGCACTTCGACTACATGAGCCCATCGGTCGAGACGTCCCTCGGGTATCCGCCATCACTGTTCCTCGACGACTTCACCCAGTTTCTCGACATCCTCGACGACGAAGGTCGGGACCTGGTCGTGCGGGCGGTGAACGGCGTACCGATGCCCGAGCGATGCGATCTCCGTTATCGATGCGCAAACGGCGACATGGTGATCGGCGAGATGCAGACCACCGTCATCCGCAACGGGCTGCAGGGTGTCAGTCGCGACGTCACCGAGTTGCGCCGGCTCCAGGAGAACCTCGTCGAGTTGGCCTTGCGAGACTCCCTCACCGGTCTCGCGAACCGGCGACTGTTGCTGGAACTGCTCGACGCTGCGCTCGCCCGCAGTGCGCGCCACCAGACGCCACTGGCTGTGCTGTTCATCGATCTCGACGGGTTCAAGGAGATCAACGACACCCACGGCCATGACGCAGGCGACACCGTGCTGTGCGAAACAGCTCGCCGACTTCTGTCCATCGTGCGCGGTGCGGACGTCGTCGCCCGCCTCGGCGGCGACGAGTTCGTCATGGTCTACGAGCCGAGCATCGACGACAACCTCGTGCGGAGGGTCACCGATGCTCTGAACGTGCCGATTGCCGTGGCCGACGGCGTGGAGGTCAGTTGCCCGGCAAGTGTCGGCCGCGCCGACACGACGGCGTTCGGTGACGACGCGGCCTCATTGCTCGGCGCAGCCGACGCAGCGATGTACGAGGCGAAGCGTGGCCGACGAAGCGCTGCCGAGTGTGGAGTCACGACAGCGTCAGTCTGAGTCTCGAACCGACTCCACTCTCGCCTCCCGACGCACCCGTCGAAGGCACACGCTCGGTTACTGTCAACGCCGTGGCAGGCCAGGTTGCCGATCTGATCGACGATGACATGCGGGCGCTCATCAACGGCCCGACGTCGGTGTTGTGCGCCACTGCCGATCGGATGAACACGCCCGACGTGACCCGTGTGGCTGGGCTCGGAGTGGTCGGACACAACCGGTTCCGTGTCCTCATCGCCGCCCGAGCAGTCGCAGCGGTGACGAACATCACGACCGGTGCCCGATGCGCCATCTCGGCCGGAGACATGACCAACTACCGCACCATCCAATGGAAGGGCACGGTCGTGCAGGCGTGCGAGAGGTCGACTCCGGGTGACATCGCGCTCCAACAGCGCCACCTCGCTGCCTTCACCGAAGGAACGAGAATACAAGGCATGCCATGGAGGCAGGCGATGAACGCGTTCCCGCGTGACGTGGTTGCGTTCGAACTCGAGGTCGACCAGATGTTCGACCAGACGCCAGGTCGGGGTGCGGGGCGGAGGATTGCGTAGCCGTGACGATGAAACTTCGCGACATCGCAGGTTGTTTCGAGGGAGAGATCCCGGCGACGATCGCGACGTGCTCGGCGGCCGGCGAGCCGAACGTCGTCACCATCTCACAGGTGCACCTGATCGACGACGAACACGTGGCGATCTCGAATCAGTTCTTGTCGAAGACAGCAGCGAATCTGGCCGAGAACCCGCTCGCCACGCTGCTGATCCCCGACCCGGGTTGCGTCTTCTCGTACCGGTTGTTGACGCAGCGGGTACGCACCGACACCGACGGTCCTGCGTTTGATCAGGTGAGCGAGAAGATCGAGTTGATTGCTGCGATGACCGGCATGGTGGGCGTCTTCGACCTTCAGGCCATCGAGGTGCTGCGGGTGCTCGACGTCAGTGAAGCACCAACCAGCTCAGCGACCGTTCCGGCCTGAATCGACCTCATCTGTCAGCTGCAGGTGATCGTGGGGTTCCAGGCACTCAGCTCCCCGGCGGGGTTGTTGCGATAGACCCAGGCGTGCAGGTCGTAGTGGATCGGCATGCCCAGCTCGTGACCGTCCATGGGCCCGTCGAAGGGATGACCCATCAACGTGGGTCGGTCGTGGTCAGTGGCCGCGTTCTGATCGGCGTCGACGACGAAGTACTCGATCGCGTCGAGACGGAACCGTCCGTCGTCGGTCTTGTTGTACACGAGCACCTCGGGCCTCGTGGGAACGACGCGGCCATCGGCGACGAGTTCCGGGTTGACGAAGTGGTAGCCCATGCCACCGACGCCGGGAATCTCGGCACAGGCGTCCGACGGCATGTAGCCGGCGGCGATCGCCGTGTCGACGTCACGGAACTGGCGGGTGGCGTCGCGGATGACGGTGCGCTGCCCCCGGGTGAGCCCGCCGGTGTCGTTGCCGTGAGCGACAGCGAGTCCGGCGGGGACCGCCGTAGCGACGAGCGACGCGGCGAGCAGAGCACGAAGACGGTTGGTGGTGAACATGATGGTTCCTTTCGGGTTGGTGTTCGTGGGGTGTGCTGTGTGGTGTTGTGGTTGTCGGTGGGGACGTCAGACGGCAGCGAGGATCGGGTGCGTCACCGCCCTTGCGAAATCGAGGAGCTCGTCGACGCTTCCTGCACAGCCCTGCAGTTCGAGGATGATCTCGTGGGCGCCGGTCGCGCGGGTGGCCTCGAGGTCGTCGGTGATCTGCTCGGTCGAGCCGTGGTACGCCGGACGGTCGGCGCCGAGCGGACGATTGGTGACGCGAGCGTTGGCGCGAACGAAGAGCTGCACCGCGTCGGGATCGCGTCCGTAGCCCGCCGCCATGTCGCGAACGGCGCCGAACATGGGCGAGATGGCTTCGATCGGCAGTCCGGCCGGCGTCCAACCATCGGCGCGTCGGGCAACCCGATCGAGCCCTGCGGGTGTGTACGCAGCGAGCAGGATCGGCGGCCTCGGTCGCTGGATCGGTTTCGGCAAAATCGTTGCCGGAGCGATCTGGAACCGCTCGCCGGAATGGCTGCTGATCCCGTCTGCCCACACCACATCGAGCACGTCGAGGATCTCCTCGAGGTGGCCGGCGAGCCGCCGCTGCGGAACGCCGACGGCGTCGAATTCGTCCGCCGACCAACCGAGCCCGAGCCCGACGGTCAGCCGACCGTTGCAGGCCATGTCGATCGCGGTCAACGATCGGGCGAGCATGATCGGTGAGTAGAAGGGCGCCACGAGCACGTTCGTTCCGAGCGCGATTCGCTCGGTGACGGTCGCTGCCATCGCCAGCGCGACGATCGGATCGAACACGACGTGCTGCTCGAGCGGCAACGCTCCGTCCGCCGAGGCGGGATAGGGGGTCCGAGGTGAGATGGGCGCCAGGATGCGGTCCATCGCCCACAGCGATGCGAAGCCGTGTCGCTCCGCCTTGGTGGCCATTTCGATGACGCTGGCCGGGTTGGCGAACATGCCGCCGTGGGTGAGTCCGAGGCCGATCCGCGGACCGGCAACACCCGTGTCGTTCATCCGAAGTCCCATCTCAGATCAGCCCGATCCGCATCGAGACCTCGGCGAACTGGGCCGGGGTCAGGATCGACTCGGCGGCAGCGCGGACGACCGCGAACACCTCCGGTGGCGCCATCGACAGCCCGCCGAGCATGCCGGCCCGCTCGCCGATGTTCATCGCCGGGAGCATCACGCCCATCGTGTCGATGAGCACGTCGAGTGGGATCGACTGGCGCAGCTCCATGTGGATGGCCTCGAGCTCAGAGATCGGGACGGCGTCGCACAGCACCGGCATCACGACGGTCTCTTCGAAGAGTTGGTGTTCGAGATACACCGCCGTGAAGCGGGTGAGATCGAGGTACAACCGGTGAGCGACATGGGTCCGTGCGAGTGCGGAGGCACCAGCCAGACGACGACCGAGAACGGTGAGCTGCTCGATGCCGTCATCGACGGCGCCGTGCTGGGCCTCGACATCGGAGCCGAGGTCGGGGGCCACGGTCCTCAGCAGTGGACGGGCGAACACGTCTTCGTGATGGTGGTGCATGTGCAGCATGTTGATGAGGTGGTTGCACCGGGCTGCGAGGTCATCGACCTGCTCTGCATCACCGACATCGACCGAGCCGGCCTGCATGGTCGTGTGGAACATGGCGTACCGGATGCCCTTGTGGATCTCGCTGTACAGGTCGTGGGGAAGTCCGACTTCGATCGACTCGAGATCGGTGTCGGGGTGGGTCTGAATGGTTGTCATGGAGACCATGGTGAAGAACTTCGGCTGGCCGCGTTGCTGAGTGTTCCGGCAGCGTCTGCTCAAAATTCGCTAACTTGCGACAGCGGCAGACCCCAGGCGTTCAACACTTGCTCCAAGCAGCGGATCGCTACTATCTGGAGGTGTCCAGCAGCGCTGCCGACCTCATCGACGACGAGCTGCGAACCTTCTTGCTGGGTCCGGTCTCGATCCTGCTGGCCACCGCCGACCGGTTGCACACCCCGGACGCCACGAGGGTGGCGGGCATCGCACCGATCAGTGACAGCTCGGTCCGCATCCTGGTCTCGACTGAAGCCACCGCGGCGCGAAGCAACACCACGGTGGGGGCGCGTTGCGCGCTCCTCGCGACCGACATCACGACCTACCGATCGGTCCAGTGGAAGGGCACCGTGGCAGTCGCCAGCCACGAACGCACCGCCGGCGACCTCGCGCTCATGCACCGCCATGTGAGCGCGTTCGAAGCGGGCTCGCTCCAGGTACGCATGCCGGCCTGCATCACTGCGAAGTTGTTCGCGTTCGACGTGGTCGCTCTCGAGCTCGAGCTCCAGTCACGGTTCGACCAGACTCCTGGTCCCGGCGCCGGACGACGAGAGCTGTGACCACGCCAATCCTGCTCACAGACATCTCCCGGTGCCTTCAGGGTGAAATCCCATCGATCCTCGCCACCTGCTCGGCCACGGGCGAACCGAACGTCACGCATCTGTCGCAGGTGATCCTGATCGACGAGCACCACGTCGCAACGTCGAACCAGTTCTTCTCGAAGACGGCAGCGAACCTGGCCGAGAACCCGGTCGCAACGCTGCTCTGCCCGCACCCTGACACCGGTGCGACCTTCAAGTTGCTGGTCCAGTACGAGGGTTCGCAGACTGCTGGGTCGTTGTTCGAGACCGTTCGAACCGACCTCGAGGCGATCGCTGCGATGACCGGGATGCAGGACGTGTTCTCGTTACGGGCAATCGACGTCTTCCGCGTCCTCGACGTGGCCGAGGTGCCGGTGAAGACCATTGCGGATCACACATGAGCGACGAGCCGTCGCGCGCCAGCGAGAACCTCGCCGCGCTGTCGGCCTACGGTGACGTTCTTGCTGCGGCAACCACCCTCGAGGAGGTCGTCGACGCTGCACTTGCCGGTCTCGACGAGCTGTGCGGCTGCCAGCATTCCCTCCTCCTCGTCCACCAACCCGAGCTCGGCCTCTTGGTCACAGTTGCGAGCCGCGGCTACGAGGTCGGCGGCGCCGGCTCGGAGGTTGCGCTCGGCGAAGGCGTGATCGGCATGGTCGGAGCACGGCGCAGAACGATGCGGATCGGCAACCTGCAGAGGATGTTGTCGTATGCGAAGTCCGTGCGACGGTCGATCTCAGATGTCGATGCCATCGCCGACGAGATCCGCCTGCCGGGACTCGCTGACGCTCGCAGTCAGCTGGCCGCGCCGATGCTTGCCCGTGGATCGCTGGTCGGTGTGCTCGCCGTCGAGAGCAGCGATGCCCTGGCGTACGACGAGATCGACGAGCAAGCGCTGACGATCGCCGCACACCTGGTCGCTGCGGCCTTCGAACGCGAACAGCTCGCCCTCTCCGATCATGAAGCACCGGCACCGCTGGTCCAGCATCCGCCCGCTGCGCCGAAGCCGGCCACTGCGAGCGTCGGCGCGAACGTCGTGCTGCGGCATTACGCCGTCGACGGGAGCACGTTCCTCGAGGACGGCTACGTCATCAAGGGTGTCGCAGGCCGGTTGCTCTGGAAGCTCGTCGCCGACTACTCCGCGACCGGGCGCACGTCGTTCACGAACCGAGAGGCCAAGCTCGATCCGACGCTGGAGCTGCCTCCCTATCGCGACAACTTCGAGAGTCGGCTCATCTTGTTGAAGCGACGCCTCGACGAGCAAGACGCGCCGATCCGGATCCACTCCACCGGTCGAGGCCGCTTCGACCTCGAGGTCACTGCCGACGTCACCCTGGAGCACATCGCCGCGACGTAGTGGGCGCGCGCCCTCACCTCCGAACTCGGAGATCCTGCTCCGCGATCGCCCGTACCCTCGACGGATGGACGGATCGAACCAGAATTCATCGTCGACGAACGAACCGTGCTGCGCCAGTTCCTCGACTACCAGCGCCAGACTTTCTTGCTCAAGATCGACGGGTTGGATCGAGCGCAACCGGGCCACACGGTCGGTCGATCGATGAGCGAACCGCCCGGATACCGGCTCGTCGCTCATCACCTTGCCACGCTGGGAGAGGCTGTCCAGACACAAACTTGACTTGACCGTATGTCCGATGTCACCGATGAATCGTCGTGAGCGCTGACCGAATCGAGAGTGTCGACGAGCGACGCTTCGTCGAGATCGACACGGTGCTGAAACGCTTGAACATGACGACCGCCATCGTGGTCGCAGGAGCAGCCGTGTTGTTCTTCGGTCGCTTCGGCGCTGGATTCCTGGCCTTCGCGTCACTTCCGATGCTGTGGTGGATCGGACGGCGCGTGTTTCGACTGCAACGTCGAATCGGACTGCAACGATGGAATGCCCTTCTCGTCGTTGTCATCACGACATCGATCGTGGGAGGCGCAGCGACGTCGGGGGGAGTCGCCAGCCCGGTCATCTTCTTCTGCGGCCTCGTGGGGCTGTTCTCACAAGCCATGTTTCCGAACATTCGCGCTTCCCGCGTCGGTGGTCTGGTGGCTATTGCGTTGGTCGCGTGCATCGACCTCGTCCGAGGACAGAGCATCGATCCATTCACCTTCGTCGCTGCCGGTGTACTCGCCGGCTACCTTCCGTTGATCGCGAGGCAACTGGTCGAGGTCGAACAGATCCAACGTCGCAGCGCCGTGCTGGACGTTCTCACCGGTTGCCTCAACCGCCGCAGCTTCGAGGAGCGCTCGGCAGAGATCGACGCACAGGCCAAGCGCACCGGCGCTGCGGTGGCCATCATCAGCTTCGACATCGACCACTTCAAGGCGGTGAACGACACGTGGGGCCACGCCGCAGGCGACCAGGTACTGGAGAACCTCGCCTACGTGGCTCGCAAGCAACTTCGGCGTTTCGAACTGATGTTCCGACTCGGCGGCGAAGAGTTCGTCGTAGTGCTCCCCGATACCGAGGCGGCGGCTGCGATGGAGATCGCGGAGCGACTCCGCCACAGCATCGAGACAACGTCGGCCGGCGGGATCGATGTCACGTCCTCGTTCGGTGTTGCGGTCGGATCCGTCGCCGTCGAGGATGTGCTCGCCCAGGCCGACGAACGGCTCTACATCGCCAAGAAATCCGGCCGGAACTGCGTGGTGGGACCCGAGCAGACGCAGATCGTCGAAAGCGTCAGCACCTCCGCAACCGGTCAGTGATGAGCGAAACGCCGCCATTCGGGCGGCTGGCTCATCGGTTGCAGACGTCCTTGCGCATGTCGGGGCAAGGTAGAGGCGACGGGCGGGTCAGCCGAGCGTGTTGACGAGGACTGCGAAGTGGTTGGAGCTTGCGTCGTGGCGCTTGCCGACGATCGCTTGATACTCCCCCGACTCGTAGATCTCGCGGGCCTTCTCCATCGACTCGAACTTGAGCACGACCGTCTGGCGACCCGTGGGCGCACCCTCGACGTGCTGTGAGTCAGCGTCGAACACCACCACCTCACACTCGCTGCCGACGCGGAGCGCAGCGATCGCCCCGGCTTGATACTCGCCGTACAACTCCGGGTTGTCGATGTCGTAGTTGACGATCAGAAATGCGCTCATGGCGCGACTGTTGCAGACGGTCCTGGCGGATCAGGTACCGAACGGCGCCGGTTCGGTCTCGGAGGTCTGCTTTCGTTGCCTCGGGACCTTGATGATGCCCCGGCGGCTGCCCCACACGTTGGGGCGTCACTTCAACTGCGATGCGCCGAAGAACACGGCAGCCACCGCCGGGAACAGGAACCCGGGCCCGATCGAACTCCAATCGTTCCGGCTCACGTTCGCCCGCTACGAGGTGCCGATGCTGCTCGAGTTCACCCGCCAGTGACAGCTCCCACTGGGCAAGATCGGCGAGCGCCTCCAGGTCCATCCGGCGAGCATCACCAATGTGGTTCAACGGCTCAGCGATGACGGGTACCTCCTTCGAACTCCCCACCCCGACGACGGTCGCAGCATCCTGGCGAGGATCACCCCGGCCGGTTCACGAACCGCACGCGATGCCACCGAACGCTTCAACCGTCACATCTTTTGCAACCTGCCACTCGACCCGACAGACCAGATCGGGATCAACAACATGCTCGCCACGGTCCGTCACGCCTTCGGAGACTTCACATGACCTCGCAGCGTCGCCCGACCCACGGTCGGCTCGTATGCCTCACTGGGCGATCGGTACCATCTGTTCGTGACCGACAACCGACGGATCTGGCGTGACGCATTCGATGAGTCGACGTTGCGTCCTGGTCGGTTTGCGACGATGTCGGGGGTGGCGTTGGAGCCGGTGTACG
>JANPKU010000094.1:0-7390 GCA_031426215.1 Actinomycetes bacterium | reverse complement strand
CGTACACCGGCTCCAACGCCACCCCCGACATCGTCGCAAACCGACCAGGACGCAACGTCGACTCATCGAATGCGTCACGCCAGATCCGTCGGTTGTCGGTCACGAACAGATGGTACCGATCGCCCAGTGAGGCATACGAGCTGACGGCCCAACCCACTGTGAGCGCCTCGTGTGCCATAGCCTGGGTTCGTGGAACGGCCGGCACCAGCACTCACCGAACTCTTGGCGATCCCGGAGTTCGGCGCCTTCGTTCTGTCGGCGCCGCTACTGGCCACTGCACCTCGCGGTTCCGGGCGGCGAGTGTTGGTGCTGCCCGGCTTCACCGCCGGCGATGTCTCCACCGCTCCGCTGCGTTTCGCGCTCCGAGCTCTCGGTCACCGGCCGGCCCCGTGGGGTCTCGGGCTCAATGTCGGACCCGACGACGAAACCGTGCGTCAGCTCCTTCGTCGTCTCGAGCAGTTGGTGGCGCAGAACCGGGGGCCGATCGACATCGTCGGTTGGAGTCTCGGTGGCATCATGGCCCGGTTGCTCGCCCTGCATCATCCGGATCGAGTGCGCCAGGTGATCTCGCTCGGCAGTCCGATTCGCGTCGAGAATCCCGAGGCGAACCTGAGCGACAGCGTTCGTCGACTCTCACAGCTCGCCGGGCTCCAACGGGGTCGTCGAGGCCACGACCTCACGGTGATCCCGGTACCGTCGACGGTCATCTACTCCCGACAGGATGGCGTGGTCGCGCCGGCGACCTGCTTGCAGCCGGTGGGTCCGACTGCGGAGAACATCGAGGTTCGTGGCGCCCACATCGGGTTGGGGCACAACACCGCAGCGGTGTGGGCCGTTGCCGACCGGCTGGCCCAGCGGGACGGCGAATGGGCTCCGTTCGTGCCCCCGTCGAAGATGGCGTGGTGCTACCCGGATCCCGACCGCGACCTGAGCGCAGCTGCGAGCCCAGTAGGAACCTGACGCCATGCCCACATCGCAGATCGAACGCGGCCACTCGCGGCTCCTCGCGATCGAGACGCCGAATGCGCTCGGTCACACGTCGACGCTCACCATCGTCGATGCGGCGAACGCTCCGCACCGTTTGAATGCTGCATTGCTCCGACAGGAGGTCCACGCGCGTCTGGACGAGCTCCCGATGCTGCGCCAATCGCTCGTTGCGGTGCCGCTCAATCTTGATCGCCCGTGGTGGCGCGATCATCCCGGCTTCGACCTCAACTACCACCTCCGTCACATCGCCGTCCCTGATCCCGACGATCCGGAGTCGCTGGCGGAACTGGTCGCTCGCATCCACAGCCGCCCGCTCGATCGTGGTCGGCCCCTGTGGGAGCTCTATCTCATCTCGGGGCTGGCCGATGGTCGCGCAGCACTGCTCTTCAAGATGCATCTCGCCGCCCTCGCTGCATCGACGGGAAACTCGTTGTGCGCCGGCTTGATCGGTGACGCGCCGGACTTGATCGGCGAACCTGCAGACCAGCTGCAGAACTGGGTGCCCCGTCCGGGGCCGTCGATGAACGACATCGGGATGCGAGCCTGGCTCAATGCCGTGGTCGACCCGATGCGAACCCTGGCTGCTGTGCCGCGAGCGTTGAACTCGGTGCCAGGCATCCGAAGTGTGCTCAATCCGGCGCTCGCGTTGATGAACCAGCGGTCGCAGCGATCGATCGTGATCGCCGAGCAGTCCGGAATCACACCGAGGACATCGTTCAACGCTCGCATCGGCCCGCACCGTCGGTGGGCGAGTGCCGAACTCGACCTCCAGCGCATTGCGAAGGTGCGAAGTCGTTTCGGGGTCGACACCGTCGACGTGCTGACCACCGTGGCCGGCGGTGCACTGCGGTGGTGGTTGCTACAGCACGACGAACTGCCCCGAGAGACACTCAAGGCGCTCGTCCCGCTTTCGGTCACCGACCCCGAAGCAATCGAGGGCATTGCGGGAGCGGTGGTCAGCCTGAGCACGAACCTCCACCGCGTGACCGAACGGCTCGCGGTCGCGCACGAACAGATCAGCGAAGCAGCCACCCGGCACGGGGCGATGACCGTGGCCGAGATACGCGGCATCGGCGGTGGCACCCCGTTGGTCGGCATCGTGGCCTCACGGTTGCTCGAACGCAGTCCGCTTGCCGACCGGCTGATGCCGCCATTCAACACCACGATCACCTCCGTGCCCGGATCGAAGGAACCTCAGTATGCGCTCGGCGCCGAGGTCACCGCCATCTATCCGGTGCTGGGCGTCGTCGACGGCATGGGCTTGCACATCGGTGCCATCTCGGTCGGTGACCGACTCTGCCTCAGCTTGGTGTCCGATCGTGAACAGATGCCGGACCTGGCCGATCTCGCCGACCGGTTCGTCGTCGAATTCGAACTGCTCGAGAAGGCCAAGCCGTAAGGCCGGAGCGGACAGATCCTGACCTCGATCCGGGGAGCCGAGCGGGGCGGATCGGAGTCAGCGCAACCGGAACGGCGGGTACTCGTCGGTGACGAGGAGGAAGGCGTAGGCCTGGACCCGCAGGCCCCAGCGGAAGACCCCTTCGACGAAGTCGAACAGACTGCGCGGGTACCTTCCGGTGATGAGCACCGCGAACCAGGCGATGGACACCGCGACGGCAACACCCATCGCCAAGAAGACCAGGGCGACGTAGTGCGGAACCGCGAGCAGCCACTTCACCAGTGGCAGCCATCGGTTGAGGTCCTGTTGGACGTCGGGGTAGGCGAGGTCGAGGTGAACGGATTGCTCTTCGTCCGTGGAGGGGTAGCGATCGTTCATCAAGGCCAGGTACGAGAACACCCGGGTCTCGAAGCGGGCGAACTCGAGATTGAAGTCGAACCACCAACGTGGGTACTTCTGGCGGAAGACGATCGTCAACATCACTGGCACTGCGAGGAACGCTCCACCACCCGCTTCGTAGCTGCCGATCGTGGCCAGCACGATTCCGATCGGGATGATCCAGAAGATCCGAAGCAACGTCGAGACTCGGTCGAGCGAGCGGTCGGGGTAGTCGATCGTCAAGGTCGCTGCGTACGTCTCGATTCCGGGTTGGGGTGGGGGAGTGGCAAGTGGGTCTGTCGTGGTCGATGCGGGCATGGACCCAGCGTCACCCCTCGATGGTGCAGGGGCATCAGGTGTCCGGCCATTTCGCAGGGGCCGATCGGCCAGAGCGGGCTTCGTACTTTCGGCCGAACCGCTCGTCGCCGAAGTTCTCCAACCAGACGAAACCGGCGGCGGGGACACTCGACCATCGACGATGATGGACCCGTGAATCGAGTGTCGGTGGTGGGGAACTCTGGCTCGGGCAAGTCGCTTCTTGCCGAACGCATCGCGCAGGTTCTCCACGTCGCGTATGTCGAGCTCGACGCGATCCATCATCTGGCTGACTGGACACCGATCGATCCTGAAGCGTTCGTGGATCGGATCGAGGAGATTTCAGCCACGGATGCTTGGGTCATCGACGGGAACTACCGGACAGTGGTCGTAGACGGGCCGGTGTGGAAGCGAGCCGACTCTGTCGTGTGGTTGGACCTGCCGCGTCGCACCGTCATGTTCCAGGTGACCCGCCGAACATTGACGCGAATCATTGGTCGCCAGAAGTTGTGGAACGGAAATCGGGAACCGTTGCGCAACCTGTGGTCGTGGGACCCACACAAATCGATCATCCGATGGGCCTGGACGCAGCACGCGAAGTACAAGGAGCGGTACGGCTCGGCGATGGAGTCGCCGGAGTTCGCTCACCTCGACTTCGTGCGACTCACGAGCCACGCGGCTGCCGATCGGTGGCTTGACAGCATTGGGGGATAGTGCCGCCGACTTCCGATCGTTGCGCTCGATGCGCAGGGCCGAGTGGTGCCGGGGCGATCGAACAGACGTCAGCACCGTCAGGTCGGCTCAGTCGCCGTCGCACACAGCTGGGGCTGGCCCTGCCTTGTAGACGGACCCGGCCGCATGACCGTCGCCGAGGTTGTCGTCGTGTGTCGCTGACTTCGTGGCGCCGACATGGACGTTGACGCCGATATCGGTGGTATCCGCCGTGGTCGACGTCATTGACGCAAGTCTGTCCTTGCGACGGGTGACAGCCGTGAGAGATAAGCATCCCATGGGCTTGGCGTACCGCTCCCTAATGCCCCGGCAACCGGCGTTCGGTGACACGCTGCAGTCCGGTTCGACGCCTGGCGCGTCCGCGGACACGCCAGGGAGCGACACCGATCGCGCCGCGACAGCAGGTGGACAAGGCCGTTCGGGTTGGCTTGCTCACTCGGTGGTGGGTCAGATCGCGCTCGCGCGATCCAGCGTACTGAGAGGGTGTCGCAGGGTTCGCGGAGCAGACGTTCCGACGCGTCCGCAGAGGCGCCGATTCCTGCACGAGGCTCGACCCGCACCCGGCGAGAGGGGGCGTTGTGGAGTGCGTCTCAGATGCCGGTCCTCGACCTTGACAGGGTGTCAGTGACCTCATCATGGGCGGCCAGATCAACGCGCATCGCGTCCGGATCGGCCTCCCACCGCTTGGTGGAACTTCGATGTCCGCGAACAGAACGTCACCGTCCCGACGGCCGCGCCCCACCCGAAACCATCACCGAGTATCCCACAGAAGCCGCCCACCTCTCCGAGACGCCCGGTAGTCGTCTCACAGAAGCACCCTCCCTGCTTCGCCAAGAAATCTCTGACCCCGTACGCCCTCGACGTCGAGGGCTGTCACATCGCGGTGACCAGCGGCTGTCCGCCGCTCTCGAAACTGAATGACGTAGTGGCGAGCCCACTTGCGGATGTTCAGGAACCGCGTTAAACATTTCGCACACGGTGAGCCAATTCAGCGAATGACAATGAGGGGCGGACGCAAATGCGGGGAACATTCAATTCCAACGGGGGTGCACGTTGGATGCGCATGGTCGGATCGGTCGTGGGCGCTGCCGCCATCGCGACGGCTCTGATCAGCACCACGGTCTCAGCCGCTGATGTTGCGGTCGCCGGGTGTGGCAACGGGCAAGCCCTGTCGACGATCGACCAGGCAATCGGATCCGTCGACTGGTCGATCTACACGCTCGCGCAACGACCCGAGATTGAAGCGGCGATTCGCAGCCTCGACGCCAACAGCGACGACCATCTCTGTGTCAAGCAGTACAAGGCGAGCAACGGCCGCGACAATAAGTGGGGAGTTGCTGATGGCTACGGCTACATCGTGACGCGGCTCGATGATAACAAGGCGCCCGGCCAACTCGGCTGACCGTTAGCTCCCGCCGAAAGCTGGCACGAGCCAGGTGCCCGTGTTGGCAACTCGCCGGGTCTGATCGGAGCACGTCACCGCCGAATTCCCGCGTGATGCCGATCTGGCGCCGTCCCTGAGCCCCGGTTGTCTCCGAGGATGCAGGTCGCAGTTGGTGGATCGTCACTCCCCACGCCACGCTGTCGGTTGAAGACCGGACGTGTCGGCATCCTTCGCGTGCCGACGTTTGGCCCACTCAATCACGGGGGGCCACGAGTCGCCAAAGAGTCCGCCCCGTAACCTCCCCGGAAGGAGCCTGTAACGGCGCCCCTCAGCTGTCGGTATGCCAGCTGTGGAAGTGCCGATACAGGACAGGTCCAGGGGGTCGGAGTGTGGCTGCACGCAGTGTCCGATTGGGGGACGCCCGCAGGACGAATCGCTGGTTCGCAGCCCGACTGGAGGTTCGGCGAGATCCGTCTGACATGACGGGTGGAATTCGGACGCTCGCCGATTGATCATGGCGACCGGGCGCAGCACGGTTCTTGGATGGATGAAACACTGATTGGATACGCCCGATGCTCCACTGACGAGCAAGACCTCACAGCCCAACGCCAAGCGCTTCACGCGCTCGGCGTTCCGCCTGATCGCGTCTACATCGACCACGGCATCAGCGGCACCAAACGCGAGCGTCCCGGCCTCGATCAAGCGCTGGCAGCGGTACGAACGGGCGACACGCTCGTGGTGCCGAAGCTGGACCGGCTTGCTCGATCTGTTCCCGATGCTCGAGACATCGGTGACACCCTGACCAAACGTGGGGTCTTGCTTTCGCTCGGTGGTCAGATCTACAACCCGGACGACCCGATGGGGAAGTTGTTCTTCAACATCCTCGCCACGTTCGCCGAGTTCGAGGTGGACCTGATCCGGATGCGCACCCGTGAAGGGATGGCGGTTGCTCGGGCTCAAGGCAAGTTGAAGGGCCGTCAGCCGAAGCTCACCCCAAGGCAGCAGCGGGAGTTGAAGAGGATGCATCAGACCGGTGAGTACACGATCTCAGATCTGGGCGAGTTGTTCTCGGTGTCGCGACCGACGGTGTACCGCACCCTCAGCCGAACGAACCCATAGCGATCGGTCCGCCGGACTGAACGGCGTCTCGGACACTGCCCTCGTTCGACGCGCCCAGAATGTGATCATGGGTGGGTCGGGGTCGTCCTGAGCTCCCAGCACTTCGGCCAGATTCCGTGCTGGCCTTCGTGAACTGTGAGTTGTGATCGCGTTCTTCGCCTCTGGTCAGGTGAGATGAGAGGCGAGCCTTGCGGCGTCGTAGGTTGTTCGGGTGCCTCGGCTGAGTGAGTTCTACGGGATAGCGATCTACATGTACTTCGCTGATCACAACCCGCCTCACTTCCATGCGATTTACGCCGAGCACGAAGCACTGATCCGTATCAACGATGGAGGCACGATCAGAGGTGACCTTCCCAGGACTGCAGCTCGCCTGGTTGAGCAGTGGCGAGCACTTCACCACGACGAACTCCTTGCGAACTGGCTGTTGGCCCAAGAGCCAGCAGCCCTGTCGGGGATCGAGCCGCTCCAGTAGCGTGTCCCCATGACCGCTCTCGCCCGCGTCACAGCCGTCGAACACCTCAGCGCGCGTCTCTTGCGCATCACGTTCTCCGATGGCCTCGTGCGCGAGTTGGACTTCGCCGACGCACTGCCTGGCGTGCTCGCAACGATCGACGATGATGAGGCCTTCGCTGGAGTCGCGGTCGATGCTGTTGCTGGCACGATTTCGTGGTCGAACGGTATCGACCTCGACCCCGACGTCCTGCACGGCGACGATGCATCAGCGTCGGTCGTTCAGCCGCAGGTCGTGCGCGAGTACCGGTTACAGCAGACCAGCTGAAAGCGCCCAATTCGACCCCACGCACGCACGAAGTCGTGGGCGTCGCTGACTTGAACGCCAGCCTTCGAGCCGTCTCGGATGCCGGTCCCTTTGCGGACACTTCCGTTCGACAGTGGCGAGTTTGCGGGTGACGTGGCGTCGAGAAAGGTGACTGACTTCGCCGGCGCTGCGACGTTGAGTTCCGCAAGAGGTTCTCGTCGAAGTTGATCCACGCCTCGAAGCGTCTGCGGGGCACTCGTTTCGTGCGAGGTCGGCACGTGGGCAGCGGCCGCGCGCAGCCTTGACATTCGTCGAACGA